>NZ_JBANRL010000001.1:1313419-1641773 GCF_037154015.1 Altererythrobacter aquiaggeris | reverse complement strand
ATCGCGAGCGAGGGTTTCCTGATCGCCGAACAGCCACCCGGCACCGAACCGCGCGGGAGCCATTTTCCCAGCCGCAACCGCATTATTGCCGGTCTGGCTGCGGGAACGCTGGTGGTCGAGGCTGCGCCGAAATCAGGCTCGCTTATCACCGCGCGGCTCGCGGGGGAAAGCGGACGCGAGATTATGGCGATCCCCGGCAGCCCGCTGGACGCGCGAAGCCAGGGCTGCAACCAGCTGATCCGCGACGGAGCAGTGCTGGTCCAATCACCCGACGACGTCATTGAACTCATGTCGGGCTTTGAGGGTGGGCCGCGCAGTTCCTTCTGTGAAGCGCAAGACTTCGGCTACAATCCGGGAGAGAATTTCGCCGATTCCGAAGCTGCCGAACCCGCCGATCTCGCAAGCATGCTGACAACCGCGCCGATCGGCGTTGACGAGTTGATCCGCCAGTCACAGGCCGGCGCCGCAGCGGTGCAGATGGCGCTGCTGGAGCTTGAAATCACGGGACAACTGGTCAGACACGCGGCAGGGCGGGTCAGCCTGATTGGCTGAGCGAAACAAGAACGGGGTGGCGAAACCGCAGAAAAGCCACCATATGCGCTGCCAAACACCGCGGGCTTGACGCGCCATTACGCCCGGTTCCACTCTCGCGTGCACGTGTACACGTAAGGAAAAATCCGAATTACCATGCAGCTTGTTATCGTCGAATCGCCCGCCAAGGCGAAAACCATCGAGAATTATCTGGGCAAGGGCTTCAAGGTCCTCGCTTCATACGGCCACGTCCGCGACCTGCCGCCCAAAGATGGCAGCGTGCGTCCTGACGAGGATTTCGCGATGGATTGGGAGATGTATCGCGACAAGCAGAAACAGGTGAAAGCAATCACCGATGCGGCCAAATCCGCCGACCGTCTGATTCTGGCAACTGACCCTGACCGCGAAGGCGAGGCAATCAGCTGGCACGTTCAGGAACTGCTCCGCAAGCGAAAGGCGCTGCCGGCGGTGGTTGACCGTGTGACCTTCAACGCGATTACCAAAGCCGCCGTCACCGAAGCGATGAAGTCTCCGCGCGGGCTGGATATGGATCTGATCGACGCCTATCTGGCGCGCCGCGCGCTCGATTATCTGTTCGGCTTTACGCTCAGCCCCGTCTTGTGGCGCAAATTGCCGGGCGCGAAATCGGCCGGCCGCGTCCAGTCGGTCGCCTTGCGGATTGTCGTTGATCGCGAGAAAGAAATCGAAGCCTTTAAGCCGCAGGAATATTGGTCGATTGTCGCCCGATACGAACAGGACGGCACGCAATTCGATGCGCGTATGGTCAAATTCGCCGGCGACAAGATCGACAAGATGACCCTGGGCGAAGAAGGCTCCGCGATGAAGGCCAAGGCCGCCGTCGAAGGTTCGCGCTTCACTGTCGAGGACGTTGATACCAAGCCGCTCACGCGTAATCCCTCGCCGCCATTCACCACCTCGACGCTGCAGCAGGAGGCTTCGCGCAAGCTGGGTTTTTCGGCCAGCCACACGATGCGGCTGGCGCAGAATTTGTACGAAGCGGGCGCGATCACTTATATGCGGACCGACGGTGTGCAGATGGATGGCAGTGCGATCGATGCCGCACGCAGCGCCATTGCCGAGCGGTACGATGGCAATTACGTGCCGCAAAAGGCGCGTTTTTACGCCACCAAGGCCAAGAACGCACAAGAAGCTCACGAAGCGATCCGGCCAACCAGCTTCAAGATCGACCGCAAGGGCAGCGGCGACGAGGCCAAGCTGTATTCGCTGATTTTCAAACGCGCCATGGCCAGCCAGATGTCCAGCGCCCGGCTTGAGCGCACTGCGGTGACCCTGCGCGATCCCACCGGCCTTCACGAATTGCGCGCGACCGGCCAGGTCGTGAAATTTCCCGGTTTTATGGCCGTGTACGAAGAAGGCCGCGACGACAGCGAAGACGATGCGAATCTTTTGCCGCATATGGCCAAGGGTGATGCCCCGCATCGCCGCGGTGTGGAGGCAAACCAGCATTTCACCCAGCCGCCGCCGCGTTTTTCCGAAGCCAGTCTGGTCAAACGGCTGGAGGAGCTGGGCATCGGGCGTCCGTCCACTTATGCCAGCACCATCCAGACCATCCGCGACCGCGATTATGTGCGGATGGAGAAGAACCGCTTTTTTGCCGAGGAAAGCGGGCGGCTGCTTACCAGCTTCCTCGAACGCTTCTTCCCGCGCTATGTCGCGTATGATTTCACCGCGGGGATGGAAGACCAGCTTGATGTGGTTTCGGATGGCAAGGCCGAATACAAGCAATTGCTCGCCGAATTCTGGAAGGATTTCAAACCCAAATCCGACGAAGTGATGGAATTCAAACCATCCGAAGTCAGCGAAATCCTCGACGAATTTCTGTCCGATTACCTGTTCCCGCCCAAAGAAGACGGCAGCGATCCGCGGCTGTGCCCCAAATGCGAGGCTGGCCGTCTGGCGCTTCGCGGCGGTAAATATGGCGCATTTGTCGCGTGCTCGAATTACCCCGAATGCAAATTTACCCGCCGTTTCGCGCAGCCGGGCGGCGAGGGTGAAGATGGCAGCGATGACCAGTCGATGGGCAAAGACCCCGTCAGCGGCCTCGAAGTGGAACGCAAGACGGGCCGCTTTGGCCCGTATATCCAGTTGGGCGAGGGCAAGGACGCCAAGCGCGCCAGCATTCCCAAGGACCTCGATGATTTCGATCTGGACTGGGCTTTGAAACTGCTCGATCTGCCGCGCATCGTGGGCTCACACCCGGAAACCGGCAACGAGATTGAGGCCAATATCGGCCGCTATGGTCCATATCTGCGGCACGACGGCAAATATGCCAAGCTGACCAGCACACGCGATGTCTTCGACACGGGCATGAACGCCGCGGTCACGCTGCTGGCGGAGGCGGCCAATCGCAAGGGCGGCACCCGCGCCAAGGCTGAACCGATCAAGACATTCGGCAAACATCCGGTCAGCGAAGCCGAAATGAAGGTGCTGCCGGGCCGCTATGGTCCTTACGTTACCGACGGCACCACCAACGCCACGATCCCGCGCGACATGAAGCCTGAAGACGTGACCGAGGAACAGGCCATCGGGCTGATCGACGCCCGCGTCGCCAAGGGACCGGTGAAGAAAAAGCGCAAGAAGGCCGCGCCCAAGAAAAAAGCTCCCGCCAAAAAGAAGGCTGCCGCCAAGAAAAAACCGGCAGCAAAGAAGAAAGCGCCCGCCAAAAAGAAAGCGCCCGCCGAAGAGCAAGCGGACTGATCAAGTGCGTTATCCCTGCCGGCGCCGGGGATGACAAAGCGGGGGGCAGGGTTACACTAGTTACACCCTGTAACTCTAATCGCGTCGCAGTTAACGACGCGATTAGAATGGTTTGCGTGCCACGATCAAAAGCGGACACTTTTGACGAAGCGGCAAAAAACCGATATACGACGGTGTGAAAGAGCCTCACGCGCTGTGACGGATTGTAGCGGTGTAGGACAGCAAATCGGGTGGAAATTTAATGGGTAAAGATAATTTCGAACGGCACAAGCAACCCTGGAATTCCGACGAGGCGGGCAAGCTGAAACTGCTCGCCACCAAGGGTCAGGGCCTCAAGCAAATTGCCAAGGCGCTCAACCGCAGCGAGGAATCCACGCGCGACTTCGCTAAAAACAACAAGATCGCGATTGCCAAAAAGCGTTAGGCGGGTGGTCAACCCAGCCTTCGCAAAGCTGACCGGGCGAATAAGGCGGCGTCAGATCAGCGCCCGAATTCCAGCCCCATTTCCTCGAACACTTCCTTGTCATTGGCCCAGTTTTCGCTGACTTTGACGTGCAGGAACAGATGGACTTTCTGACCTAGCAGCTCGGTCAGCTCCAGCCTCGCAGCCTCGCCGATTGCCTTGATCTTGCTGCCGCCTTTGCCCAGCACAATCGGTTTCTGGCTTTCGCGTCCGATCACGATTTGCTGGCGGATTTCCACGCTTCCGTCCTTGCGGCGGGTGTAGCTTTCCGGGCGCACCGCACTGTCATAGGGCAGTTCTTCGTGCAACTGGCGGTACAGCTGTTCGCGCGTGATTTCGGCGGCCAGCAGCCGTTCGCTGGCATCGGACACCTGATCTTCGGAAAAGTGCCACACACCCTGCGGCATCAGCGCGGCGAGCGCATCTTTCAGTTCGGGCACGCCGTCACCCGACAGCGCGGAGATGAAGTAGATTTCTTCGAAATTGACCGCTTCGCCCAGTTCCTGCGCCAGCGCGAGCAACGGTTCTTTCTTGGCAATATCGACCTTGTTGAGCACCAGCAGCTTGCGTTCGGGGCGGTCTTTCAAACCTTCCAGCAAAGGCGTCAGTTCATGACGGCGCTGCTTCACCGGATCGACCATCAGGATAATCGCGTCGGCTTCGTGCGTGCCTTCCCATGCGGCGGCGACCATCGCGCGGTCAAGCCGCCGTTTGGGCGCAAAAATACCGGGCGTGTCGGCAAGAATGATCTGCGTCTGGCCGTGCAGCGCAACGCCAAGCATCCGCGCGCGGGTGGTTTGCGCCTTGGCCGAAGTGATCACGACTTTCTGGCCGACCAGCGCATTGACCAGTGTGCTTTTGCCCGCATTGGGCGCACCGATCACGGCGACGATCCCGCATTTGGGCGATTGTTCTTGCTGCGTTTTGCTCACGCGAATTTCTCCATGAAAGCCAGCGCAGCCGCAGTCTGGGCCTCGCGCTTGCTGGCGGCGGTGGCTTCTGCCGTGCCGACGTTCTTGACTGTGACAGTAACGGTAAACTGCGCCGCGTGATCGGGACCGCTACGGGCCTTGATTTCATATTCGGGGGGCTTGCGCTGGTTGCCCGCGGCCCATTCCTGCAGCGCACTTTTGGGGTGTTTCGAGATACCCGTATCGGACAGCACCAGATCGGACCAAATCCGGTGGATCAGATCGCGCGTTTCGTCAAATCCGCGTTCGATGAAACTGGCGCCCAGCAGGCTTTCGATCACATCGCCCAGAATGTTGTCGCTTTCCGCGCCGCCATCGTCGCGCGCCTGTTTGCCCATCCGGATATGGTCGGGCAGCCCGACCTGGCGGGCAACCACCGCGCAGGTCTGGCGGCTGACGAGTGCGTTGAGGCGCTGTGACAAAGCGCCTTCGGATGCCGGATTGCGTTCGAACAGCCATTCGGCAATCGACAGGCCCAACACGCGGTCGCCCAAAAATTCCAGCCGTTCGTAATTGCGTTTGGCGCCATAGCTGCCATGCGTCAGCGCTTCGAGATAAAGCAGGTCGTCTTCCGGTTCGATACCCAGCCCCGCCAGCCAGACCCGCGTTTCGGGAGTAAGCCCCTGATCGGCGGCGAGTGTCAAAATGTCCCGCCAATCCGGCTGCCGCGCGCGGCAGTGAACCATGTCCACGGCAATAACCATTCAGCGCCGCCGTCGGTTGACCACATCATTACCTGGGCGCGGCCAACCAGCAGATCCTGATCGACCAGCCCGACACCGCCGCCCGGCTGCGCGGGGAAGCGGCTGTCCTGCGAATTATCGCGGTTGTCGCCCATCACGAACATTTTACCCGCAGGCACGATGACCGGCGCGGAATCATCCTGCGGGGTGGGGCCGAAATCGAGCACATCGTAGCTTTCGCCCGATGGCAGTGTTTCGCGGAACTGCGGATATGCGCAGACCCCGCCGTCTGCGGTCGCGCGGAAATACCGCTCGTAAACGCAGCCCGTGTTGGGTGTGACAGGAATGGTGAAATCGTCGATCTGCACCTTGGGGACCGGCGAACCGTTCAGGATTATCTGTCCGCCGCGCATCGCGATGGTATCACCCGGCACGCCGATCACGCGCTTGATATAATCCACCCCGTCCACCGGATGCTTGAAAATCACCACATCGCCGCGTTCGGGCTCGTTTGCAAAAATGCGTCCGGGGATCAGCGGCAGACCGAAAGGCAGCGATGCACTGGTAAAACCATAAGGCCATTTGGCCGCAAGCAGATGGTCGCCGTTCCACAGACGCGGCAACATGCTTTCGCTGGGAATATTGAAGGGCGAGAAAATGAAGCTGCGGAAAATTACCACCACCAGTGCCAGCTTGAGCAGGAACTTCCAGAAGCTGTCCTGCTCCTTCGGCGCGGCGGCGGCCGGCTTGCTGTCCAGCTCGCGTATCTGAGTTGTTTCGGTCATCGGGAATGCCCTGCTAGGCGCGGTCGTTCCGGTCAAGTCCGGCGATGCGATTTGGCGATTGATACCCGCGCTGATTCAATGCCAATTCAATGCCAATTCACGGCCAATTCAATGCCAATTCACGGCTCCGTAAATATTGCTTTCCCAGCCAGGAAACCATAGGCGCAGCGCTGGATCGCTGGCGCACCGCGGCGAAAAGGGATTTTGCGATGAATGATGCAGCCACGCAGCTCTGGAAGCAGATCGAACAGCTGGACCACACCCCGCTGCCGGAACTGTTCGCGAAAGAGGCTGACCGGCTGGAGCGGCTGTCCGCGCGGCTGGAATGGTGCAGTAACGCAAAGCAGGTCGGCGCGGTGTTCGACTGGTCGAAAACGCATCTATCGGCCGAAAATCTGCCGCTGCTTGAAAAACTGGCCCAGGCCGCCAACTTTGCCGCGCACCGCGACGAATTGCTCGGCGGCGAAATCGTCAATGTCACCGAAGGCCGCGCCGCCACGCATACCGCCGAACGCGGGATCGGCGCGGATGAGGATGTGGCGCTGGCCGATGCGCTGCATATGCGGATGCGCGGGCTGGTCGAGGCAATCCACGCGGGGGCCTTGGGCGAGGTGAAGCACCTGATCCATATCGGCATCGGCGGCAGCGCGCTGGGTCCAAAACTGGCGGTCGATGCGCTGGGCCGCGATGGCGCCGAGGTCGATGTCCATGTCGTCAGCAATATCGACGGGCTGGCTTTGGAAGCGGCCTTCGATGCCTGCGACCCGGCGACCACGATGATCGCGGTGGCATCCAAAACCTTTACCACCATCGAGACGATGACCAACGCCGAAAGCGCGCTAAGCTGGCTGAACGCCAATGGGGTCGGCGATACTTATGGCCGTGTGGTTGCGCTGACCGCAAACCCCGAAGCTGCGGTGAAGTGGGGCGTGGATGAAACCCGCGTGCTGCCGTTTGCCGAAAGCGTCGGCGGGCGATATTCGCTGTGGTCCTCGATCGGGTTTCCCGTAGCGATTGCGCTGGGCTGGAGTGATTACGCGGAAATGCTCGAAGGGGCCGCCGCAGTGGACAGCCATTTCCGCGACACGGACGGCGCGGCGAATCTGCCGCTGCGTGCGGCCTTTGCCGACCGGCTGTATGCGCGGGTGATGGGCGCGCAAACCCGCGCGGTTTTCGCTTATGACGAACGGCTGCGGTTTTTCCCCGATTACCTCCAGCAGCTTGAGATGGAATCGAACGGCAAGCGCGTGACGGCTGAGGGCGAGGAAGTTACCGAGCCGACCGCGCCGGTTACGTGGGGCGGGGTGGGGACGGACGGCCAGCACGCCGTGTTCCAATTGCTGCATCAGGGCACGCATCTGATCCCCGTGGATTTCATCGCCAGCATCGCGCCCGGCGATACGCAGGATCCCGCGCATCACCGCATCCTGCTGACCAATTGCTTCGCGCAAGGCGCAGCGCTGATGGCGGGCGAAAAGGGTGAGGATGCCGCACGCCGCTTCCCCGGCGGACGGCCCAGCGCGACGATCCTGTGCGACGATATCGACCCCGCAACCTTTGGCGCGCTGGTGGCGTTTCACGAACACCGCACCTTTGCCAATGCAGTCTTGATGGGGATCAACCCGTTCGACCAGTTCGGCGTGGAACTGGGCAAGAAAATGGCGAAGAGCATTGAGGCAGGCGGCGGCGAGTTTGATGCCAGCACTCAGGCGCTGCTGGATGCGGCCGGGTTGACCTAGCGCGTCATCCCGGCGCAGGCTGACATCGCTATCCATAAATTCCGCGCTCGAATTTGAGCGACCCCGGCGTGCGCCGGGGTGACGAAAGGTTTTCAATGCCCAAATACGATTACGACCTCTTCACCATCGGTGCCGGTTCCGGCGGTGTGCGTGCTTCGCGGATTTCGGCAGCGCATGGCGCCAAGGTGGCGGTGGCGGAGGAATACCGCGTTGGCGGGACCTGCGTCATTCGCGGCTGCGTGCCCAAAAAGATGCTCGTTTACGGGGCGCATTTTGCCGAGGATCTGGAGGACGCGCTGCAATTCGGCTGGTCTATCGAGGGCAAGAGCTTCGACTGGAAAAAGCTGCGCGATAATGTCCAGAAGGACGTTACCCGGCTGGAGGGGCTATATACCGAAACGCTGGAGAACAACGATGTCGAGGTGATCGAGCAGCGCGCGACCATCACCGGCCCGCACGAGGTGACGCTGGCCGACGGTACGGTCAAAACCGCGAAGTATATTCTGGTCGCCGCCGGTGCGCGCCCGCGTCTGCCCGGCTGTGCGGGCGGCGAACTGGGTATCACGTCGAACGAGGCATTCCACCTCGATGCCATACCCAAGCGCATCCTGATCGCGGGCGGCGGTTATATCGCCAACGAATTTGCCGGAATCTTCAACGAATTCGGATCGAAAGTGACCATCATCAATCGCAGCGACACATTGCTGCGCGGATATGACCATTCGATCCGCGACCGTTTGCTGCAGATATCGCTGATGAAAGGGATCGATTTCCGGTTCAATGCAGAGTTTGAATGCATCGAGAAAACCGAGGCCGGCTGTTTGCGCGTCACGATGTCGGGTCATGAACCGATGGAAGTCGATTGCGTGATGTATGCGACCGGCCGCGTGCCCAACAGCGAAAATCTGGGCCTTGAAAATGTGGGCGTGGAAGTGGACGACAATGGCGCGATCAAGGTGGACGAATATTCCAGAACCAACGCCGACAGCATTTATGCGGTGGGTGATGTAACCGACCGTATCCAGCTGACCCCGATTGCCATCCGCGAAGGCCAGGCTTTTGCCGATACCGTGTTTGGCAATAATCCCCGAACGGTCGATTATGGCTGCGTGCCCAGCGCCGTGTTCAGCCATCCGCCCATCGCCGCAGTGGGCATGACCGAAAGCGAAGCGCGCGACAAGCTGGGCGGGGTGAAAGTCTATACGTCCGATTTCCGCGCGATGAAAAACGTCATCGCAGGGCGTAACGAGCGCAGCCTCTACAAGATGGTTTGCGAGGAAGGGACGGACAGGATCGTCGGCATCCATATGATCGGGCCGGAATCGCCCGAAATCATGCAAGCCGCAGCGGTTGCGGTAAAAGCCGGTCTGACCAAGGCCGATTTCGACGACACCGTGGCCATCCATCCGACGATGGCGGAAGAACTGGTGCTGCTAAAGTAGTCTTTACCCCGGTGAAGCGGATACGCACCTGCCGAGATCAACCGGAATTATTGCGGCATTGCGGTGATTGCGCTATCCCGCTTACAGGGGGATTTTATCGAAATGACCGGCACGGTACTTGTCACAGGCGGCAGTGGTTTTATTGCGGGGGAGTTGATCGATCAACTGCTCGCCAAAGGCTGGCACGTCCACACCACCATCCGCGATAAAGCCAGAGAACCCGCGCTGCGTGGCCGTTTCGCCGATCACGATACGCGGTTGAAGGTCTTCAAGGCCGATTTGATGAGCGATGATGGCTGGGCCGAAGCTGTCGCAGGCTGCAGCCATGTGGCGCACGTCGCTTCGCCGCTGTCGGCACAAACGCCCAAAGACGAAAACGACATGATCGTCCCCGCGCGCGAAGGCACTTTGCGTGCGCTGCGGTTTGCCAGGGCGGCGGGTGTCAAACGGTTCGTCCAGACCAGTTCGATCGCGGCGGTGGCTTATGGCCATGATGCCAAAGAGATTACCGTAACCGAGGCTGACTGGACCGATGTGAACGGCGCGGACACCACAGCCTACGCCAAGTCGAAAACAATTGCCGAACGCGCCGCACGCGACTGGGTGGCTGCCGAAGGCGGTGATCTGGAATTTGTCTCGGTCAATCCCGTCATGGTGCTTGGTCCGGTGGAAAGTGCGGACTTTTCGCCTTCGGTCCTCGCAGTCCAGCAATTGCTCGACGGGTCGGCCCCGATGGCGCCCGATATCGGATTCGGGGTTGTCGATTTGCGCGATGTGGCAGACTTGCACGTCCGCTGTCTGGAGGAACCGGGTCTGGCGGGGGAGCGTTTTATCGCCTCGGGCAAGTTCATGACGCTGCATGATATTGCGCAGGTGCTGCGCGCCGGCCTGGGCGATCAGGCAAGGAAAGCGCCGACCAAACAGATGCCCGACTGGCTGTTTTCGATCTTTGCCCTGTTCAATGCGCCCTTGCGCGGATTGAAGGCCAGCATCGGGCGCGTGGTCCATTCTGATGCCTCGCACGCCGAACAACGGCTTGGCTGGAAAACGCGGGCCGAAGAAGAGAGCATTCTCGATTGCGGACGCAGCCTGATCGAACACGGAGTGGTGAAGGTTTAGCCCGCGCTGCTTGACCCGGCGCTATCCCCGGCTCTAGGCCCATCGGCCTAAGAACGCAGGGAAACATATGTCCGCCAATATCGCCGAAATGGAACGCCGCCGGGATGCCGCACAATTGGGCGGCGGTCAGCAGCGGATCGATGCGCAGCACGCCAAGGGAAAGCTGACCGCGCGCGAGCGGCTGGACATTCTCCTCGATGATGGATCATTCGAAGAATCCGATATGTATGTCGTGCATAATTGCACCGATTTCGGGATGGATGCGGAACATATTCCGGGCGACGGCGTGGTCACCGGCAGCGGCACGATCAACGGCCGGCTGGTTTATGTTTACAGTCAGGATTTTACCGTTTTCGGCGGCAGTCTGTCGGAACGTCATGCGGAGAAAATCTGCAAGGTGCTCGACACCGCGATGAAGGTGGGCGCGCCGGTCATCGGTCTGAATGACAGCGGCGGCGCGCGGATTCAGGAAGGCGTCGCATCGCTGGGCGGATATGCCGAAGTGTTCCAGCGCAATGTTCTGGCCAGCGGCGTTGTCCCGCAAATCAGCCTGATCATGGGGCCTTGTGCCGGCGGTGCGGTGTATTCGCCCGCGATGACCGACTTCATCTTCATGGTGAAGGATAGTTCGTACATGTTCGTGACCGGCCCCGATGTGGTGAAAACGGTAACCAACGAAGTCGTGACGCAGGAAGAACTGGGCGGCGCGGTGACGCATACGACCAAAACCAGCGTCGCCGATCTGGCGTTTGAAAACGACATCGAGGCGCTGATGGCGGCGCGCAATTTCGTCGATTTCCTCCCGCTGTCGAACCGCGTGGAAGTGCCCGAGCGGCCGACAAATGATCCGCATGACCGGGAGGACATGAGCCTCGACACGGTCATCCCCGACAACGCCAACCAGCCTTACGATATGCACGAGGTGCTACGGAAAGTACTGGACGAGGGCGATTTCTTCGAAGTGCAACCGGCGCATGCGGGCAACATATTGTGCGGTTTTGGCCGGATCGAGGGGCGCACCGTGGGCGTGGTCGCAAACCAGCCGATGGTGCTGGCGGGCGTGCTGGATATCAATTCCAGCAAGAAAGCCGCGCGCTTCGTGCGGTTTTGCGATGCATTCGAAATTCCGATCCTGACCTTCGTCGATGTCCCCGGCTTCCTGCCCGGCACCGCTCAGGAGCATAACGGCATCATCAAGCACGGCGCGAAATTGCTGTTCGCCTATGCCGAGGCGACCGTGCCCAAAATCACCGTGATCACCCGCAAAGCCTATGGCGGCGCCTATGACGTGATGGCGAGCAAGCATTTGCGCGGCGACCTCAACTACGCCTGGCCCACGGCAGAAATTGCCGTGATGGGCGCAAAGGGCGCAGTGGAAATCATCTTCCGCAAAGACGCGGGCGATCCCGACAAAATCGCCGAGAAAACGAAGGAATATGAAGACCGCTTCGCCAACCCCTTCGTGGCAGCGCAGCGCGGCTATATCGACGAGGTGATTTATCCGCACTCCACGCGGCGGCGGATTGCGTTGGGGCTGCGCAAGCTACGCGGGAAGGTGCTGGAGAATCCGTGGAAGAAGCATGACAACATTCCGCTTTAAACCATGAACGGGATTCTCATCGCTCTCATTGGCTTAATCGCTGCCTTCGTCGGTGGTGCGATCCAAGCCTACGCAACAAATCGGTTCGAAAAATCCAAATTCGAGAGAGAGGCCAAATGGCAGCTATATTCGGCCTACTTCGTCACACTCGGCGAATTGAGCTTCACCGCTAGAGATAAGCAGAGGCATACTGATGCGCTGGCGAGGATGGCCAACATTCGTGGTCAGATTGGAATACAGGGGTCGCCACAAGTTATAGAAGCCGTCGGACAGGTTTTTCGACATCCCGATCTCCTGAGGGAAGCACAATCTGCGATGGCGAAGGCATTACGTGCAATGCGTGAAGACCTTGGCAAAACTGACAACCGACTAACGGAAGATGCTATGGTACAGCTGATGTTTGGCTCACGGGAATTTTAGGATGAAACTCGGCCGTCTCAACCATATTGGCGTCGCCACGCCCTCGATCGAGGAATCGGTGCGCTATTACCGCGATGTCATGGGCGCGACCTCGTTCCACAAGCCCTTCGATCTGGAGGCGCAAGGGGTGAAGGTTTGCTTTGTAGATACGCCCGGCCAAAATGGGACTCACGGCACGCAGATCGAGCTGATCGAGCCGCTCGGACCCGACAGCCCCATCGCCAAGTTCCTCGAAAAGAACCCTGCCGGCGCGCAGCATCACGTCTGCTACGAGGTCGAGGATATCGAGGAGGCGCGCAGCTGGTTCGAGGGGCTGGGCAAGCGCATTCTTGGCCCCACGCGCATCGGGGCGCATGGCACGCCGATTTTCTTTCTCCACCCCAAGGATATGATGGGCCAGCTGACCGAGATCATGGAAACCCCTGGGGAAGGTTCGCATTGGTCGAACTGAGCGGGCGGCGTGAGTGCGGCGCACCAATTTCTCTCCCCGTCAGGCAGAGGAGTTAGGTTGCACTTGCTCCGTAGCCGGATGCAGATTAATCGGACGGTTAAATAGCAAATTGATACCTCCTGAACGGGAGCGCGGGAGAGACAATGGCTTACACACTGATCAATGTCGAAACGGCGGATGACGTCACCACGATTACGTTGAACCAGCCCGAGCGGCTGAATGCCTGCCCGCCCGATATGGCAGTGGAAATCCGCGATGTGCTGGCCGATCCGAAAGATGCGCGTGCGATACTGATCACTGGCGCTGGCCGGGCGTTTTGTTCGGGTGCCGATCTGTCGGGCCGCGCGGACAAGGGTATGGGCGGGCGCGGCGCCTACGATTCGCTCAGCCTCAGCTACAATCCGCTGATGAAGGAATTTGCGCGTTGCCCCGTGCCGATTGTGACTGCTGTGAACGGTCCGGCGGCGGGCATCGGGTGTTCCATCGCGCTGGCGGGTGATTTTGCGGTGGCAGGTTCGAGCGCCTACTTCCTGCAGGCCTTCGTCAACATCGGCCTTGTGCCCGATGGCGGCGCAAGCTGGATGCTGCCCCGCCTGATCGGCAAGGCGCGCGCCACAGAAATGATGCTGCTGGGCGAGAAAATCCCCGCCGAGAAGGCAGAGGAATGGGGCCTGATTTACAAGGCTGTGCCCGACGACGCGCTGATGGATGAGGCGATGGCGCTGGCAAAACGCCTCGCCTCCGGCCCGACGCTGGCGCTGGGCGTGATGCGTCAAAACATCAATAAGGCGCTCGATCTGGATTACTCCTCCGCGTTGCATAACGAGGCGGAAGGCCAGTGGCAGGCGGGCGGCAGTCAGGACGCAATCGAAGGCGCGATGTCGTTCCTGCAAAAACGCAAGGCAGTGTTCAAGGGGAAGTGATGGCCGCATCAGCATCCCGGCGCTGGCCAATCTCAGCTAGGATCACGAGGATATTTCGGTTCGCCCACTTTCAGCCCTCTTCCGAAAAGTGTAGCGAGTTTGCATGAGCAAAGAAGACAGCGCGAAACCAACCCTGTCCGACTGGGAAGACCTGGCGGATAAAGAGTCGAAAGGCCGCGACCTCACCTGGGACACGCCCGAAGGTTTCGCGATCAAGCCGCTCTATACCAAGGCTGATGCGGCTGACCCGGGCCTTCCGGGATTTGCCCCGTTCACGCGCGGTGTGAAGGCCAGCATGTATGCGGGGCGCCCGTGGACGATCCGGCAATATGCGGGATTCTCCACTGCCGAGGAATCCAACGCATTTTACCGCCGCAATCTGGCCGCCGGGCAAAAGGGCCTTTCTGTCGCATTCGATCTCGCCACACATCGCGGTTATGACAGCGATCACCCGCGCGTTGTCGGCGATGTCGGCAAGGCGGGCGTGGCGATCGACACGGTCGAGGATATGCAAATCCTGTTCGACCGGATCCCGCTCGATACGATGTCGGTTTCCATGACGATGAACGGCGCGGTGATCCCTGTGCTGGCGTTTTACATCGTCGCGGGGGAGGAGCAGGGCGTGTCGGCCGACCAGCTATCGGGCACCATCCAGAACGACATTCTCAAGGAATTCATGGTCCGCAACACCTACATCTATCCGCCTGCGCCAAGCATGCGGATTGTGTCGGACATTATCACATATACTTCCGCCAACATGCCGAATTTCAACAGTATTTCGATCAGCGGCTATCATATGCACGAGGCCGGGGCGACCGCGGTGCAGGAGCTTGCCTTCACCATCGCGGATGGCAAGGAATATGTGAAATCCGCGATGGCAACGGGGCTGGATATCGATGCCTTCGCCGGGCGTCTGTCGTTCTTTTTCGGCATCGGCATGAACTTCTTCATGGAAATCGCCAAGCTGCGGGCGGCGCGGACGCTGTGGTACAAGGTGATGGACGATCTGGGCGCGCAGTCCGAACGCTCCAAAATGCTGCGGACGCATTGCCAGACCTCCGGTGTCAGTTTGCAGGAACAGGACCCATACAACAATGTCATCCGCACCACGGTGGAAGCGATGGCGGCAACGCTGGGCGGGACGCAGTCGCTCCACACCAATGCGCTGGACGAAGCGATCGCGCTGCCCACCGATTTCAGCGCCCGCATCGCGCGCAACACGCAGCTGGTGTTGCAGGAAGAAACGGGCATCACAAATGTCGTCGATCCGCTGGGCGGCAGCTATTACATCGAGGCGCTGACCGCGAAACTGGTCGAGGAAGCCGAAGTGCTGATGGCCGAAGTCGACGCGGTAGGCGGCATGACGGAAGCGGTCGCCAGCGGGATGCCCAAACAGCGCATCGAGGAAGCGGCGGCGGTCAAACAGGCCAGCGTGGATCGGGGCGAAACGGTGATCGTGGGCGTGAACAAATATCGCCGCGAAACGGAAGACCATCTCGACACGCTCGATATCGATAATCACGCGGTACGGACGGGCCAGATTGCGCGGTTGAAGAAGAACCGCGAAGCGCGCGACGAGGGCGCTTGTCAGGCGGCTTTGAAGGCACTGACCGAAGGCACCACGAATGGCGGCAACCTGCTCGCGCTAGCCGTCGATGCAGCCCGCCAGCGCGCGACATTGGGCGAAATTTCCTCCGCGATGGAGGCTGAATTCGGGCGATACGATACCGTCCCCACGCCGGTAAAAGGCATCTACAAAACCGCTTACGAGTTTGATCAGCGCTGGCAGCAAGTGCTGGACGGCGTGGCCGCAGTCGAACGCCGCCTTGGCCGCAAGCCGAAGATCATGGTCGCCAAGATGGGGCAGGACGGCCACGACCGCGGCGCGAATGTGATCGCCAGCGCATTTACCGATATGGGGTTCGAGGTTGTCAGCGGACCGCTGTTCCAGACGCCTGAAGAAACGGTGGCAATGGCGCTTCAAAAGGATGTCGATGCGATTGGCGCAAGCTCGCTCGCGGCGGGTCACAAGACGCTGATCCCCGAACTCGTCGCCCGCCTGAAAGAGGCCGGACGCGCCGATATCAAAGTGGTCGCAGGCGGGGTAATCCCGCCGCAAGACTATGAATTCCTGCGTGACGCAGGCGTGCAGGGTATTTACGGCCCGGGCAGCAATGTGGTCGAATGCGGCGCGGATATGCTGCGTCTGCTGGGCCACAATATGCCGCCAGCGGGCGACGATCTGGAGGCGGCGGAATGAGCGAAATCGTGCCTAAAAACGCAATCGGGAGTGAGCAGGCTACCGCTCACGCAGACCGGAATAGTCAGACCCTGCTCGCATTATCGGTTGATGACCGGTTGTATGACTTCTTCAAGCACATGACGACACTGTCGCTTGTTTCGCTGGGCGGAATTGTAACGATTGCATCGGAAGATGTGGTGGTTATCCGGCCAATTGCGCTTGCTACGGTTGTGGGGCTGATCGCAGTGGGCGGTATCGGCGCCTATGCCGGAATGGGTGAAATCATTCAAAGCAAGGTCAAAGGCGATAACCGGCCCAGACGCATTGCTTTCTATCGGAGCGTCAGTTCGCTGGGCTTCGGTATGGGTATCGGTGCTTTTCTTTCCGTTTTCATATCTGGACTTTTTTGAATGACCCAAATCCGCTCTGAGCCAAGGATCGACTGGACCCGCGATGAAATCGCGGCGCTGTTCAACCTCCCTTTCACCGAACTGCTGTTTCAGGCTGCGTCTGTCCACCGCGCCAACCATCCGGCGGATCAGGTGCAGCTGTGCACCTTGCTCAGCATCAAGACAGGCGGTTGCCCCGAAGATTGCGGCTATTGCAGCCAGTCCGTCCATGCCGATAGCGGTGTGAAAGCGACCAAGCTGATGGATGTGCGCGCGGTGCTGCAATCCGCGGCGCAGGCCAAGGATAATGGCAGCCAGCGGTTCTGCATGGGGGCCGCATGGCGCAATCCCAAAGACCGCGATATGCCCGCGATTGCCGAGATCGTGAAAGGCGTCGCCGCAATGGGCATGGAAACCTGCATGACGCTGGGTATGCTAACCCCGAAACAGGCCGATATTCTGGCCGAGGCGGGCCTCGACTATTACAACCACAATATCGACAGCAGCCCCGAATATTACGAGCGCGTGATATCTACCCGCAAGTTTGACGAGCGGATCGAAACGCTGGACCATGTTCGCAATGCAGGCATCAATGTGTGCAGCGGCGGCATCGTGGGCATGGGCGAAACGCGCGAGGATAGAGTGGGCTTCGTCCACACGCTGGCGACTTTGCCGCAGCATCCCGAAAGCGTGCCGGTCAACGCGCTGGTGCCGGTGAAGGGCACGGTGCTGGGCGACATGCTGGCCGATACGCCAATGGCCAAGATCGACGATATCGAATTCGTCCGCACCGTAGCCGCGGCGCGCATCACGATGCCGCTGAGCATGGTGCGGCTGTCTGCCGGGCGCGAAAGCATGAGCGATAGCACGCAGGCGCTATGCTTCATGGCGGGCGCGAACTCGATCTTCACCGGCGACAAATTGCTGACCGCGCCCAATGCGGGCGATGACAGCGACGCCGCGCTTTTCCAGCGGCTGGGGATGACCGCACTGAAGGGCGAAGAGCCGATGCGAGCAAGCGGGCGTGCGTGTAAGTCGCAAGCAGCGATGGAGGCGGCGGAGTAGGCCATGTTCAAAAAAATCCTCATTGCCAATCGCGGCGAAATTGCTTGCCGGATCATCAAAACCGCGCGCCGGATGGGGATCGCCACGGTGGCGGTTTATTCCGATGCCGATGCGCGCGCGCCATTTGTCCAAATGGCTGACGAGGCGGTGCATATCGGGCCTTCTGCAGCGGCGGAAAGCTATCTGATCCCGGAAAAGATTATCGCAGCTTGCAAGCAGACTGGTGCCGAAGCGGTGCATCCGGGATATGGTTTCCTGTCCGAACGCACCAGCTTTGCCGAAGCATTGGCCAGGGAAGGCATCGAATTCATCGGCCCGCCGGTAAACGCAATCGCGGCGATGGGCGACAAGATCCAATCCAAGAAACTCGCGATGGAAGCGGGCGTCAACGTGGTGCCGGGCTTTGTCGGCGAGATCGACGACACCGAACATGCGGTGAAGATTTCGGAAGAAATCGGCTATCCGGTGATGATGAAGGCCAGCGCAGGCGGCGGCGGCAAGGGGATGCGGCTCGCCTATAATGAAAAAGACGTGCGCGAAGGCTTCGAAGCGACCAAGCGCGAAGGGCTGAATTCCTTTGGCGACGACCGCGTGTTTATCGAGAAATTCATCCTCAACCCGCGCCATATCGAAATCCAGATTCTGGGCGATAAGCACGGCAATATCATCTATCTGAACGAGCGCGAATGCAGCATCCAGCGCCGCCACCAGAAGGTGGTAGAGGAAGCACCGTCGCCGTTCGTGACGCCAAAAATGCGCAAGGCGATGGGCGAACAATGCGTCGCGCTGTCTGCCGCCGTGGGATATTACAGCGCGGGCACGGTCGAACTGATCGTGAGCGGCGCGGACCCGAGCGGAGAGAGTTTCTACTTCCTCGAAATGAACACCCGTCTGCAGGTCGAACATCCGGTTACCGAGATGATCACCGGCGTCGATCTGGTCAAACAGATGATCCGCGTTGCTGCCGGCGAAAGGCTGGAAATGACCCAGGACGATGTGAAAATCGACGGCTGGGCGATCGAAAACCGCGTCTATGCCGAAGATCCCTATCGCGGGTTCCTGCCCAGCACCGGGCGGCTTGTCCGCTACCAGCCGCCGGTCGAAGGCTGGCAGGGCGGTATTCGCGGTATTGACGGTGTGCGCGTGGATGACGGGGTGAAAGAAGGCGGCGAAGTTTCGATCTTTTACGATCCGATGATCGCCAAACTGGTGACATGGGGGAAAACCCGCGACGAGGCGGCCGACTTGCAAATACAGGCGCTCGACGCGTTCGAGATCGAGGGGCTTGGCCATAATGTCGATTTCCTCAGCGCAATCATGCAGCATCCGCGCTTCCGCAGCGGAGAACTCACCACCGGATTTATCGCGGAGGAATATCCGGATGGCTTCGAAGGCGCACCTGCATCTGACGAACTGAACAGGGCGCTGGCGGCAATCGCGGGGATTATATCGACCGTGCAGGCCGACCGCGCCCGCCGGATCGACCAGCGGCTCGACGGCAAAATCGCCGCCCCCGGTGACTGGACAGTCAGGATTGCCGGGGCCGACTATGATGTCCGGCTGGATGAAGATGCAATCGTGGTCGGCGACCAGAAGATCGATCTGGCGATGGAATATACGCCCGGTGACACGATGGTCCATGCAGAGCTCGACGGCAAACCCTTGTCCTTCCGGATCGCGCCAACGATTACCGGATGGAAAATCACCACGCGCGGCGCCACGCATGAGGCGCGGGTGCTGCCCACACGGTTTGCTGCGCTGGCGGATCACATGATCGAAAAGATCCCGCCCGATCTTTCAAGATACCTCATCTGCCCGATGCCCGGCTTGCTCACCGCGCTTCATGTGGCCGAAGGTGACGCGGTAGAGGCCGGCCAGCCGCTGGCGACCGTGGAGGCGATGAAGATGGAAAATATCCTCCGCGCGGAAAAATCCGGTATAGTGTCGAAAATAAACGCCGGGCAGGGTGATAGCCTCGCGGTAGATACGGTTATTCTCGAACTGGAGTAAATCAAATGCGCGCGCTGATTTCGATGTTGGCAGCACTGGTCCTCTCGCTTGGGGCCTGCGCCCCCGAACAGCGAGCGGGCACTGTTTCCGCCGATGGCTCCGCGCCCGCAGTACCGGAGGTGGTGGTCGCAGTTGCTGACGATATGCCTGGTCCGCGCGGCATTCCTGACGGTTTTTCGCAATCCGCCAAGGCCGCTTGCGAGGCCGGAAACGGCAATTACCAGCGCGCCGGAAGGGCCGGCCGCTATAATTGCATCACGCCCTATGCCGATGCCGGCAAGGTTTGCCGCGCAGCAAACGAATGCGAGGGCCAGTGCCGGGTCGAACTGGACGCTCCCGAAGATGCGCCAGGCAAATGTCAGGCCGACAGCAACCGGTTTGGCTGTTACGGCTTTATCAGTGAAACGGGCGAACGCGTCGGAATTTGTGTCGACTAATGTGTCTTAAACTAGTGAGCCCGCAACTGCCGGTCCAGAAATGCCGCCACATCGTCCAGCTTCACATCGGTTGCCGTAAACGCCTGCCCGATACCGCGCAGCAGCAGGAACGGGAGCGTGCCTGCATCCATTTTCTTGTCGTGCAGCATATGGCCGGTGAGGGTCTTACCGTCACAGCCTAAATCCAATGCGGAAATTTCGGTTGGCAAACCTGCGGCTGCGATCGCCTGCGTTATGCGTTCGGCATCGTCATCCGGCATCAGTTCTCTTGCTGCCGAATAGCGTGCGGCAAGCACCATCCCCAAGGCCACTGCTTCGCCGTGCAGCAGTCTGTCATTAAAGCCGGTTTGCGCTTCCAAAGCATGGCCGAAAGTATGGCCGAGGTTCAGCAAGGCGCGGGCACCGCTGGTCTCGCGTTCGTCCTGCGCGACAATCCGGGCTTTCGCCGCGACGCTTTGCGAAACGGCAAATTCGCGCGCATCGCGGTCGCCGCCGATAACCGCAGCGGCGTTTAGCGCGCACCAATCGAAGAATGCCGCATCACCCAGAATTCCGTATTTGATAACTTCTGCAAATCCGGCGCGCAATTCGCGGGCGGGGAGCGTTTCCAGCGCGCCCAAATCGGCCAGAACCAGAGCAGGCTGGTGAAACGCGCCGATCAGGTTCTTGCCCGCAGACGTATTGATCGCGGTTTTTCCGCCGACGCTGGAATCGACCTGCGCCAGCAGCGTGGTCGGCAGCTGGATGAAACCGCAACCGCGTTTCAGAATGGCGCAGGCAAATCCCGTCAGATCGCCGATTACCCCGCCGCCAAGTGCCAGCACATGATCGCCGCGTTCGACACTTTCTGCCAGTAGCCAGCTTGTCACATATTCCAGATTGCTCCAGCTCTTGGCGCTTTCGCCCGGCTCAAGCACCAGCCACGCAGGTTCCAGGCCGGCAGCCTCCAGCGATGTCTGGACAGTTGCGCGCCAGTGGTCCGCCACGTTGCTGTCCGTGATGACGGGCACACGCCGTTTTCGCAACAACGCTCCGCACTGCGCGGGCAGATCGGCCAGCAGCCCGCCGGCTACGCGAACCTCATAAGGCCGGCCGGCCAGTTCGACGGGGATTACAGCCATGCGTCGATCGCCTCCAGAATGCGCAGAGCGGTGCTTTCATGCGGTCCGTCCTGCCCCGCCACACGGATATGCGCGCGCGCATAGTCCGGTTCGCGTTCGCTGTGCAGGCGGGTCAGAATCTGTTGTGGGTCGCCATTTTTCAGCAACGGTCTGGTGTTTTTGCGGGATGTGCGCTCCACCAGCGTTTCGATATCGCAATCCAGCCAGACCGCGATTGTTTTTTCCAGAATGAGTGCGCGTGTTTCGGCGTTGATGAACGCGCCGCCGCCGGTGGCGATTACGCCGCGTCCTTCGTCAACCAGCCGCGCGATGACGCGCCTCTCGCCATCGCGAAAATGGTCTTCTCCGAAACGCGCGAATATTTCCGCTATCGAAAGCTGCGCGGCAGTTTCGATTTCATGATCCGAATCGGCAAAGCCGGTGCCCAGCATGTGAGCCAGTCTGCGCCCGACGGTGGATTTTCCGGCACCCATCAAACCGATCAGCACGATTGGCCGGTCAAGTTTGCGGGCGATCCGCGCGATTGCTGATGCCGCCGGACCGGTGCCGGCCGTATTTGTCGTATCACTCGTCATTGCCGCACCCGCTATAGATAGGGTATGGCCAAGCGCAAGACAGCGACAGGTTTGGGGAATTGCGATTTTGGTGATGGATGTAAGGCGGATTGGCTGGGCGCTGGGCGCGTTGGTGCTGTGCGTGATCATATATGCCTGGATCGACGGCGGTGTGCAGGACACTAAAGAAGTGGTGATCCCTGTGGCCGTGCCGGAGAATAGCGAATGAAGCGCGGCATTCTTCTATGCGGTGCGGCGCTCGCCATATCGTCCACACTGGTAACCGCGCAGGATGCGCCCAAATCGCTCCTGCCGCCCGGGTTCGACAATCCGGCAAAATCGCCCGCACCCGCACCTGCGCCGACACCGGCTCCCGCACCGCGTGCATCCGCAGCGCCTGCTGTGCCGGGCGGCGGGGGCAGTTCGGTTCCGGTGGTGCAGCCGCTGCCATCGGGCTCATCTGCAGAACCCGGCTCCAGCCCGGACTTGCCTGACGACCTGCCATCGCTGGCAGAAATTGAAAACATGTCGAATGACGAACTGGACGAATTGCTCGGCCTGCGGCCGAAATACGACATCCCGCCAGCAGCCAGACGGTCGCTGGAAAGCATCGGTGTACTTGGCGCCCAGGAGGGTGGTTTGCCGGTCCGTTCGCTGGCCAGGCAGCCTGCCTCGCTGGTGCGCGCGGCGCTGGCCGGAATAGAATCGCCGATGGTTTCGCGCTGGGGCCACATCCTGTTGCGCCGCGCATTGGCCAGCCGGCTGGACACGCCGGAGGGGATGAACCCGGTGGAGTTTGCCGCACTGCGCGCAGCCGCGCTCAACACGATTGGCGAACATGTTGCGGCCAGGGCGCTGGTTCAGGACGTCGATACGCTTAATTACAATGGCGCGCTGACTTCGGCAGCACTCGATGCATATATCGGGACGGCGGATATTGTCGGCGCTTGCCCGATCGTCCGGCTCAAAAGCGGCGAGCGCAAGGGTCCGCAATGGACCATGCTCGGGTCGATCTGTGCGGCCTATGCAGGCGAAGAATCGCAGGCAAATTCGCAGCTGGACCGTGCGCTGCGCCGCGAGATTGCGCCCCAGATCGACGTGCTTCTGGCGCAGCGGTTTGCCGGTGCAGCGGGCAGAGGCAGGCGTGCGGTAAATATAGAGTGGGACGGTGTAAGCCAGCTGACCCCGTGGCGGTTTGCACTGGCGCGGGCGGTGGGTATCGAAATTCCCGAAAATCTGCGCGACGGTGCGGGTGATTATTATGCTCTGGCATCGGCGACCGGGCCAATGATGCCGATTGCCCAGCGCGCGCGTGATGCCGATATCGCGGCGCAGCGCGGAGTGCTGTCAGCCTCCGCCGTGGTCGATCTTTTTTCGCAGGTCTATGCGGTTCCCGGCCTGGAGGGTGACATCGCGCAGCGCGCCGACACGCTGCGAACCGCCTATGTCGCACAGGACCCTGCCGCGCGGATTGCGGCGATTACCGCGCTTTGGGGTTCGATCGACCGGCCGTTATATGGCCGTCAGGTGCTCACCGCTTATGCCGCGGCACGGCTTACCCCGTCTGACGATATGGCTGAACAGGCACCGCATCTGATCGCATCGATGCTGACCGCAGGGCTGGACCGCGATGCCGCGCTGTGGGCACCTGTGGTTGATGATGGCAGTGCGGGCTGGGCTTTGCTGGCAGTGGCAGGGCCCGACGGCGGCGCACCCGTATCATCGGGCGATGTAAATTCATTTGCGAGTGACGATAACAGCACCGGCCAGCGCCGGTCCAAATTCCTGCTCGCCGGTCTGGCTGGTCTGGGCAGATTATCGCAAGCTGACACGAACAGCCTTGCTGACGATCTGGGCGTGAATCTGGCGCGCGAAACCAGATGGAGCCGGGCAATATCGGGCGCAGCGCAAGTGAATAATCCTGCGCTGGTCGCCATGCTCGCGGGGCTGGGTATGCAGGGCGATGGCTGGGACAAGATGACCGCGCGGCATCTTTATCATATCGTTTCGGCGTTGAACCGCGTCGGGCTGTCTGCCGAAGCGCGGATGATCGCGGCCGAGGCGGTAGCGCGGGGTTAGGCGATCACTTCCGCCATCGATGATTTTCTTGCCATGCTGGCGGCGGAGCGCGGCGCGGCGGCAAATACGCTGGCCGCTTATCGCCGCGATCTGGAAGCAAGCGAAGGACTGCTGGGCGATTTACGGCAGGCCGATGGCGCGGCGCTTGCCAGTCTGGGCAAGGCGTGGGCGCATCTGGCCCCTTCGAGTGTGGCCAGAAAATCCTCGGCTTTGAGACAGTTCTACGGCTTTCTGAGCGAAGAGGGTTTGCGCGGTGATGATCCCTCCGCCGCATTACCCAGGCCGGGCACGCGCAGGCCGCTGCCCAGAATACTGTCCCACACACAAGTCGGCGCGCTGTTCGCCCAGGCCGAACTGGAAGCAAGCAGCGGCAAATCCGCTGCGGTCCGCCTGCTTGTGCTGCTGGAACTGCTGTATGGTTCCGGCCTGCGCGCAACAGAGCTTGTTTCGCTGCCGCTGTCCGCCGTCCCGCGCGATGCCCCGTTGTTGACCGTGACAGGCAAGGGCGGGCAAGCGCGGATGGTCCCCGTCAGCGGGCGATCGGTGCAGGCATTGTCCCGCTGGCTTGAAGTGCGCGTGGGCGAGGGGCGCTACCTGTTCCCGTCGCGCGCAAAGCATCTGTCGCGGGTGCGACTGTTCCAGATGCTCAGGGAACTGGCGACGCGCGCGGATATTCCGCCGGAAAAAGTCAGCCCGCATGTTTTGCGGCACGCCTTTGCCACGCATCTTCTTGAAGGCGGGGCCGATTTGCGGGTGTTGCAGACATTGCTTGGCCATGCCGATATCGCAACCACCCAGATTTATACGCATGTCGATGCAGCGCGGCTGGTCGAACTGGTCAACCAGCGTCACCCGCTTGGCAAGCGGGGCGGCGGCGAAGCGGGGCCTTGCCCGCAGCCGCAAGGGGGACTAGCTGCAAAACGATGATCACATGGCTTGAATTTGAAAAACCCGTTGCCGAACTTGAAAAGCGGATTGCCGAATTACGCAATGCCTCCGCAGGTGACGAGGTGGATATCTCGGCGGAGCTGGAACGGCTCGAACAAAAGAGCGCCGATCTGCTTTCGCACACATACAAGGCGCTGACACCGTGGCAGAAAACGCAGGTTGCGCGGCATCCCAAACGGCCGCATTTTCTGGACTATGTCAAACACGCGTTTGACGAATTCATCCCGCTGGGCGGTGATCGTCTGTTTGGCGAAGACGAGGCGATCCTCGGCGGCTTTGCCAAACTGGATGGCCGCCGGGTCATGCTGATCGGACATGAAAAGGGCAAGGACACCGAAAGCCGGCTGCGGCACAATTTCGGAATGGGCAAGCCCGAAGGATACCGCAAGGCGATCCGGCTGATGGGTCTGGCAAGCCGGTTCGGGCTGCCGGTGGTCACGCTGGTCGATACATCCGGTGCATTTCCCGGTGTCGAAGCCGAAGAGCGCGGTCAGGCAGAAGCGATCGCGCGTTCGACCGAAGCCTGCCTTGCGCTGCGCGTGCCGATGGTTGCCGCGATTGTGGGCGAGGGCGGATCGGGCGGCGCGGTGGCACTGGCCAGCGCCGAACGTGTGCTGATGATGGAACACGCGGTGTATTCGGTTATCTCACCCGAAGGCTGCGCCTCGATATTATGGCGCACCGCGGAAAAGGCGCCCGATGCAGCCGAAGCGATGCGGATTACCGCACAACATCTGGAAAAACTGGGTGTGATCGACCGGATTGTGGAGGAGCCCGTCGGCGGTGCGCACCGCAGCCCGGCCGAAGCGGCAAAGGCGCTGGGTAAAGCCATTTCGGAAGAGCTGGAAGCGTTGTCCGGACTGGCTCCGGCTGATCTGGTGCGTCTGCGTGAGGAGCGTTTTCTGGTGCTTGGCCAAGCCTGATATAGCCAGGCCTGATCTGGGCTAGCCGGCTAGCGAAAGCCACAAACGCAAAAGGCCGCCCGATGGGCGGCCTTTTTGTGGTGCGCCCGGAAGGATTCGAACCTCCGACCCCCTGATTCGTAGTCAGGTACTCTATCCAGCTGAGCTACGGGCGCACTTGAGGGGCGGCACATATAAGCGGTCATCTCGCTTGGCAAGTGGGCCATGCGCGGATGTGATGATTTATTTCATCTGCCAAGCTGGCCGAGCAGTTCGACATCAAGTGGAGGTTTTGCCAGCGCAGCGGCCTGCGCCTGCGTGAACCAGCCCCATTCATTGCCTTCCATTGCCTGCGGATCACCCTTCCAGTGACGGCAAGTGTAAAGAAGAATTACAATCTGTTTACCGCCCGATCCGGTAATGCCTTGGGCAAATCCGGCAGGTTGCAGGTGATCTGTGGTCAGCTTTATGCCCAGTTCCTCGGCGATTTCCCTTACCAGCGCCTCTGCAGGGGTCTCGCCGGGTTCCACCTTTCCACCGGGGAATTCCCACAGCCCTGCATGGTCCTTGCCGGCAGGTCGCTGATGCAAAAGGATTTTACCTGACGAGCCGGTAATCGCAGCCGCAACCACGGGCACCCATGTCGGAATTTTTTTCACTTTTGAGATCTCCGGAAACCTTTTGTTAGGACTATTGGGTCAGAAGGGTCCTCGGTCATAACGCATTCGAGGGGAATGGCTTTGCGTAAGAATGATTTCCTGAAAAGAATCATTGGAGATTGTTCCGGCGCAACGGCCATCGAATACGGGCTGATCGTTTCTTTGATCGTCATTGCGATGATCGGTGCACTTGAGGGTGTTGCCAACGAAAATACCGGCCTTTGGGGAACGGTAACTTCGAAGGTTACCGCCGTAATGGGCAGTTAAGAGAAACGATTTGTCAACATCTGACCAATAAAGAAGCCAAGGCTTGCTTTCTGATCTTTGATCCGAAGGGGGCACGGGTACCGAAGACTGAAACCAGGAGACTACACATGAAGTTCTTGAACAAGCTAATCCGCGACGAAGACGGCGCGACAGCAATCGAATACGGCCTTATCGCAGCTCTGATCGCAGTTGCTGCCATCGGCGCCATGGGCGGCCTCGGCAACCAGCTGAGCTCGACCTTCGGCACAATTTCGACCAAAATGGCCGGATAAGCCTGACGGACGAATTTGGCCTAGCCAAAAACAAGGGCGTCGGGGTTTCCCCCGGCGCCCTTTTTCTTTGCCGACAAATTTGCCGCTTTATTTTACGACAATCTTGACCTTCTGCCCGGCCTGGATGCCGGCGGTGGAACTGAGGCCGTTAAGCACGCGGAAGCGTTCGACCTTGCCGTCTGTATAAGCCATCCGGTTTGCCAGCGACTGGACCGTATCGCCGCTACCGGCGGTTACGACGGCAATCTTGCGCGGAACAATTGCATTGGCCTGCGCGGTGGAGATCCGCCGCATGGACTGGAACATTGGCGAAAAGACATCCGAACGGCCCGCTTCGCTGACCGTTATGAAGTGGAAAGCCGAACTGTTCGAAAATTCGTAAGCGAACACAACGACATCGACATTGGCCTGCCCGTTATTGACGCGCGCGGTCGCATATACTGCCGGAATTCCGTTTACCGTTGTGCGCTGCATTTCCTGCGGCGCGATCTGTTGCTGCTCGCTACCCAGCGAAGTGAACACGCTGCGAACATAATTATCCAGATTTCCGCTATATTGTGCGGTCGTCAGTTGCCCGCGGCCGCTGGTGCCGTTGATCGAGACAGCGCGCGTCCCGTTTACCATGTAAAAGCCTTGCGGGGCGGTGAAAGACAGACGCAGATCGGGATGGGTGAAGGTGCTGCCTTCGATGATGCCCTGTTTGGGATCATCGCCGTAAATCAGCCCGTCGATCCGCGTCAGGAAAGTGTCGCGATTGGTGACGCCGGTCATCCCTTGCGCCTTGCCAAGTGCCGATTGCACCCGGCTTGCCGGATCGGGGTGGGTGGATGCCCATTCGGGCATGGTGGCATCGCCGCGGCCCTGCAACTGCGCGTCGAGCGAGTTTTGCGCTGCGAGGCTGGACAACAGTGTGGCCATGGCGCGCGGATCATATCCCGCCTTGTTCAGATACTGGATGCCGAGTTCGTCCGCCTGCAATTCCTGATTACGCGAATAGCTCAAAGTGGCGAGCTGCGGAACCTGCGAGGATAGCTGTTGTCCGATGCGGCCAAGACCACTGTCGCCCAGTAGCACACCCGACAAGACCTGACCGATCGCGCCGAATATCGAATTTCGTTGCGCGCGGGCCTGACGTTTGGCTGAATGGCGCGCGGCAACATGGCCGACCTCATGGCCAAGCACGCCTGCGAGTTCCGCTTCGTTATTCATCAGACCGACCAGCTGACGGGTTACGTAAACGTAGCCGCCGGGGATCGCAAAAGCGTTATTTACCGACGAATTGAGCAGGGAGACGGTAAAATCTTCCTGCGCGTTGCCCAGGCCCGACTGCACCGAAATGTTCTTGCCCACACGCTCGACATAATTGGCGTAGGGGCCGGTCATCGCGCCGCCGAATTCGTTCAGCAGTTGCGGATGGGCGTCCGAACCCATTTTCGCCTCGCTTGGCGTGATCGGCGATGATGCGGACGGAATTTCGCCCCCCCCAACTGCGGCACAGCCTGTCAGGGCAAGTGCGAGGATACTGGTGCTGGCAGCAGCGGTGAATTTTTGAAGAGTTGAGCGTGGCATAATGGCTCCTGATTTAATGCGGCAACGGGGCAAAAGCGCCCGCCGCGGGCTTCATACTGAATTCAATGACTTGAAGGGGTTGTTGTTCCCGCGCGCCAAGGACGAATTATTTTGCCCCGGTCCGCACCACCACGCGGCGTTCAAGGAACGCTGTCGGCGCTCGCGAGTTGATGCTGCGAACACCAATCCAGCGGAGAAATAATCCCATGACCGATACGTCAGCAATCTTCGAACGGCTCAAGGCCGATCATGACCGTCACCGCGAAATTCTCGACAAGCTGATGCAGACCAGCGGCCAAAGCGATGAGCGCGAGGCGCTGTTCCGTGAATTTACCCGTGAAGTAAAAGGCCACGCATCCGCAGAAGAACAGGCGCTCTATTCGACCATGTTGCGAAAGCCGCCGACTACCGATGAAACCCGCCATTCGGTAGCCGAGCATCACGAACTCGAAGAAGCGATGAACGATCTTGCCGCTACGGATATGTCCACCGCAGCATGGATGATCAAGTTCAAACAGCTCGACCATGATTATCGCCATCATATCGAAGAAGAGGAAAAGGAGCATTTTCCCGATTTCGCAAAGCACTTGACCGACGATGACGAGCAGCACATGCGTGAAGTGTTCGAACGACGCAAAAAGATCGAAAAAGCCGCCGCCGAGGTGACGCCGGAAGCCAAGGACGAAGCGAAGGAATAGGTCAGGATATTGGGCAGAATTCTAGAAACCAGTCTGCCCAGAGCCGAAGGGATGGACGACGAATCAGTCGCCCCCGGTGTCTGGCGTTTTGCGCGGGCATCGCGGGCGACCGTCATCGTCGATGCGGCCAATTATTTCGACTCCATGCAAAAAGCCATGCTGAAGGCGCAGCAACGCATTCTGCTGATTGGCTGGGATTTCGATACCCGGATCCACCTTACCGAAGGGCGGCGGTGGTACCAGAAGGGCCGTAGCGAGCAGCCGCCGATCCGGCTGGGCAGCTTCGTCTTGTGGCTTAACCGGCACCGCAAGGATCTGGATATCAAGATCCTCAAATGGAGTTACGGTCTGGTTAAATTTTTCGGCCGCGGCTCGATGGCGGTCGATCTGCTGCGGTGGTGGCCGCGAAGGCGGATCGATATCAATTTCGACACCGCCCACCCGGTCGCCTGCAGCCACCATCAGAAAATCGTCGTCATCGACGGCAAGGTTGCGGTTTGCGGGGGGATCGACATGACGACGCACCGCTGGGACACGCGCGAGCATCTTGAACATGATCCGCGCCGCAAGCGCCCTCGCGGTTCGCAATATGGCCCGTGGCACGATGCAACCATGATGGTGGAGGGCGAGATCGCCGGTGCGCTGCAAGATCTGGGCAAGGACAGGTGGGTGCGCGCCGGCGGGAAACCCCTGTCCAAACTCGAGCCGACGGACGCTTCTGTATGGCCGGACGGGCTGGAAGTCATGTTCGAAGACGTTGAAATCGGCATTGCCCGCACGCGTGCGGAATATAAGGGCTCACCGCAAATCAACGAGATTGCCGATCTGTTTGTACGGCAAATAGGGCAAGCCAAAAATCTGATTTATGCCGAAAGCCAGTATTTCGCATCGCGCAAGATTGCCGATGCATTGTGCAAGCGGCTGGCAGAAGACAATCCGCCCGAAGTGGTGATCGTTCACCCCCAAAACGCCGATGGCTGGCTGGAACAGCAGGCGATGGACCACGCCCGCGTCGAATTGCTCCGCGTCCTGGGCGAGGTTGACAAGCACAACAGGTTCAATCTGTTTGTCCCTTACACCGGTGAAACCCCGATCTATGTCCATGCCAAAATCATGATCATCGATGACGAAATCCTGCGGATCGGGTCGGCCAATATGAACAACCGTTCGCTGGGGCTGGACAGTGAATGCGACCTGTTCATCGATGCGAACCGGCCCGGCAATGCCGCTGCGGCAAAACCGATAAAGCAGATGCGTTATTCGCTGCTGGCCGAGCATTGCGGGCTGGAAATCGGCGAAGTTCCCGCTTTGCTTTCCCGCTATGGTTCGATGGCCAACATGGTTGCCAATATCGGGCGTGAACGAAGCCGCACCTTGCGGCGGTTCGATCCGCCCGAGCTTAACGCAGCCGAATCCACGGTGGCCGAATCGAAATTGCTCGACCCTGAAACGCCCGATGAGATGTTCGAACCATTTGCCAATGGCGGCTTGTTTCGGAGCAGGACCGTGCTGACACGCGCCAAGAACAAGCTAACCAAGGACAACGCAAAATGAGCAGCCTGGTCGGACCTGACGAAGATAACCCGTTCGGCAAACCCGATGTCCCCGAAAATGTGCAGGAAGCGATCCGGACCTTGATCGAATGGTCGGGAGATGATCCGTCACGCGAAGGGCTGGTCGATACGCCAAAACGGGTGGCACGCGCGTGGCTGGAATATTGCCAGGGATACGGCGAGGACCCGGCCGTGCATCTGTCGCGTATATTCGAAGAGGTCGGCGGCTATGACGAAATCGTGCTGCTGAAAGATATTCCGTTCCAGTCGCACTGCGAACATCACATGGCACCGATTATCGGCAAGGCTGCGATCGCGTATCTACCGCGTGACAGTGTTGTCGGTATTTCAAAGCTGGCACGTGTGCTGCACGGCTTTGCACGGCGGCTGCAAATTCAGGAGCGCCTTACTGCCGAAGTGGCGGAGTGTATCTGGGATCATCTCAATCCGAAGGGCGTGGCGGTTGTGATCGAGGCAAATCACGCCTGCATGACGGCGCGCGGTGTGCGTACGCCCGGTGTCGGGATGGTAACAAGCCGGATGATGGGCACATTTCTGGAGGACGAGCGCAGCCGCAAGGAAGTACTCAGCCTGATGGGCTATTGACGGCGGAGCGGCCGGCCGGGCCATATTCTGCCCACGTGGCGACCGTGTAGGCGGAAATCCAGACGACGACCCCTGCAGCCAGATCGACAACGTAATGCCCGCCCATTGGAACGGTTGAAACGATCACCAACGCTGTCCACATGACGGCGAGTATTCTGGCCGGGCCATTCCACAGAGCTTGTGTCGCCAGCAATGCCAGCACCGTATGGAATGATGGAAAAACCACCACGCCATTAAGGTCTGCAAGTCCGACCAGCAGATCAGAGCCATGGTAAAAGCGGTCGAAGGTGTCACCCGCATAAACGGCTGCACCAACCGGAATGCCATTGCCTTGCAGGTAAGCGAGATCGAAGAAAAACGCTGTACCCTTCGCCGGGAAGAAAACCGATATTACCGCGACCATCTGCATGGCCACTACAACCGTCAGTGTCAGTTCCCAACTGCGCCGGATTTGCTTGAAGGCCAGCAAACCGACAATTGCCGCCACCACTGCCAGGGATGACCAATTGTAGGCAAAGGCCAACAGATCTGACAGCCACGGCGTTTGCGCGGTGAGAACGACAGCATCCGCCATATCAAGCCCCAGCATTGCATCCATCGCGGCCAGGCGGTCATCTGCCACCGGCATTTTCAAGCGCAATCCGGTGTTCGAAACCAGGCCGCAAAGCATAAGTGAAATCGTCGCAACAGCGGTGATGATCGCCGCATGTGCTAACCGAAAATCGTCGTGGCGCGCAAAACACCACACAGACAGCAAGAACAATGCCGCGGCAATTTGCAGGAACCAGGCAAATTGGGAAATTTGAATAACGAGGCCGGTTTGCAACACTATCGTCGTCAACATCGACACAGACAGGACGAAAACAATCGTCAAGACCAACAGCTTGCGGGCAGCGGCCGATTGCAAAAGGTTGGTAACAAAACCCGCATAAAGATTGGAAGGGGCGGCGCGGGTGCTCATGCGTTCGCGATAGGGTGCAATGGTTACTATCGGGTCAATGATGCCGGCCCCGGCACGACCCTTCCATGGCCGAATGATCGCCGTTCGCTGCCACCGCTCCCGACGCGCCCGATGGTGGGGACATTTCTGGCAGGCCGGCGTGTCCGCAAGGTAGTGATCAGGCTGGCGGGTTACGCATCCTGCTGGCACTTCATAATCAGACCGGCCAGCCCAGCCTGCTGCCGATCATCGATACGCCCAGATAGCCCAGCATCGCGACCACCGCCGCTATGGCCAGCGAGGCCGGAAAACCGGTGCCGCGTCGCAGCAGCATTGCCAGTGTCAGGAATGCCGGCAGCGAACCCGTGACATAAATCGAACTGGCGATCGCCATGTCGGCCACTTTGCTACTGTCGCCGCCAGAATCATTCCATAACCATATCAGCGCCAGCGTGCTTACCACGGGCAAAGATACAAGCAGCCCGCCGAAACCGGGGCTTCGGCGGGCAACTTCTGAAGCGATGGCCACAAGGACGCCGGATATCAGCGCCTTGATGACCAGTTGCATCCACACTGTGGTTACATTTGCTCGAGCATGTGTTCAGCGGAACTGACGCTGAAGTCGCCCGGCGCTTCGACGTTAAGCTGTTCGACCACGCCGTCGTTCACGACCATCGAAAACCGCTGTCCGCGCTTGCCCATGCCAAAGCCGCTGCCGTCCATTGTCAGTCCGATCGCTTCGGCAAATTCGGCATTACCGTCAGCCAGCATGGTGACCGCATCGGCATCGTTGGATGATTTCCATGCGCCCAGGACGAACGCGTCATTCACTGCGGTGCAGGCAATCTCGTCGATACCTTTGGAGGCCAGTTCATCAGCCTTGTCGATGAACCCTGGCAGGTGCTTGGCCGAACAGGTCGGTGTGAATGCGCCGGGGACGGAAAAAAGCGCGACCTTGCGTCCGGCAAAATAGTCGGAGCTCTGCACAGCTTCGGGGCCCGCCTCGGTGGCTTTGACCAGTTTTACGTCGGGTAATTTATCGCCAACTGAAATCGTCATTGCGTGCTTCCTTTCAAAAAATCTCTTCGGGCCCACACATAGGGACCGCAGTGCGCGGCGCAAGGCAGCCGGATGGGCAATCGACGATGAATTTACAGCAATTGCCTTCGTATAGCCTAACCGTTAAGGGCGGCGGAACATCTCGTGCCGCCTGCCTCACTGCCTCTGGCAACAGCGGGCCAGCGCACCTTTTCATCTCATGGATCTTTCGGAGCAATATCGTGGCTGCTGACAAACAGGATTATATAATCAAGGATATTTCGCTCGCAGAATACGGGCGTGCAGAAATCAATATTGCAGAAACCGAAATGCCGGGCCTGATGGCGCTGCGCGAGGAATATGGCAGCACCAAACCGCTGAAGGGTGCGCGGATTACCGGCTCGCTGCATATGACGATCCAGACTGCTGTGCTGATCGAGACTTTGACCGCGCTTGGCGCCGAAGTTCGCTGGGCCACTTGCAACATCTTTTCCACTCAGGATCACGCGGCTGCCGCCATGGCGGCAAGCGGCGTTCCGATTTTCGCAATCAAGGGCGAGACATTGGCCGAATACTGGGATTATGTGGGCAACATATTCGACTGGGCGACAGCGGATGACGCCGACCGGACAGCCAACATAATTCTCGACGATGGCGGCGATGCGACGATGTTTGCGCTGTGGGGCGCGCGCGTGGAAGCCGGCGAAGAATTGCCCGAACCGCAGAACGCCGAAGAAATCGAGATGCAGCGGGCGCTCAAGGCATATCTGAAGGCCAAACCTGGATACCTGTCGAAGTCGGTCGAGAATATCACCGGCGTTTCCGAAGAAACCACAACCGGCGTGCACCGGCTTTACTCGCTCGCCAAAAACGGCAAGCTGCCTTTCCCGGCGATCAATGTGAATGACAGCGTCACGAAGTCGAAGTTCGACAATCTGTATGGCTGCCGCGAAAGTCTGGTCGATGCTATCCGCCGCGCTACCGATGTGATGCTTTCGGGCAAGGTTGCCTGCGTTGCCGGCTTTGGTGATGTCGGCAAGGGTTCGGCAGACAGCCTGCGGAATGGCGGCGCACGCGTCATGGTTACGGAAATCGATCCGATCTGCGCGCTGCAGGCGGCGATGGAAGGTTATGAAGTCGTCACGATGGAAGAAGCCACCAAACGCTGCGATATCTTCGTCACCACAACCGGCAATGAAGACGTCATCACCGCCGAGCATATGAAGGCGATGAAGAACATGGCGATCGTGTGCAACATCGGGCATTTCGACAGCGAAATCCAGATCGGCGCGCTGGACAATTATGACTGGAACGAAATCAAGCCCGGCACCGATCTGGTGACTTTCCCCGATGGCAAGCAGATCATGATTCTGGCGAAGGGGCGGCTTGTGAACCTTGGCTGCGCGACCGGACACCCCAGCTTCGTGATGAGCTGTTCGTTCACCAACCAGGTGCTGGCGCAGATCGAACTGTTCACCAAAAGCGACGAGTACAAGAACGACGTTTATGTCCTGCCAAAGCATCTCGATGAAAAGGTGGCGCAGCTCCACCTCGAAAAACTGGGCGTCAAACTGACACAACTCAGCCAGAAACAGGCCGATTATATCGGCGTTCCGGTCGAAGGCCCGTTCAAGCCGGAACATTACCGTTATTAGGTCCGGACACTAAATCTGCACTGGCCGTATCGTCCCTGCCGATTGCCGGGACGATACGGCCTGTTTTTTAACTGCGGACCGCGTGTTGCCATTGCATCCGTTCGCGCAGGGGCATAGCTGCACCATATGCAATTGACCGCGACATCCATGGCCCTTCTGGGACTGCTTCTTGCAGCCTGGACCACCGGCGCGGCATGGATGATGTTTTCGGCTAATCTGAAAAGCCGGAACGCCGCGTCCGGCCGCAAAGCGGCGCGGCGCCTGTCACGCATGCTGGACGAGGCACCTGTGGTCCCGTTGCTGGTGCGCGCCGATGGCCGGATCGAAGCGCCGGAAAGGCTGGCGGGTTGGCTGGGGCTTACCGCCGTGCCCGATTATCTCAGTGAATTGTCGCAGGGCGGCGACAAGGGGCTGGCCGCGGCGCAATTGGCTGAACTGACCGCAGCGGTTCGCAAAACGCAGAAAACCGCCGCGCCTTTTCGGATGACGCTGACGCCGCCCGGGTCGGCAAGGAGTCTGGCGCTGCGCGGGGCGTTGGCCGACCCGCAAATATCGCCCGGCGGCGCCGCGCTGGTGTGGATTTTCGATTTCAGCGAAAGCGAAAGCGAACTGAGCCGGCTGCGCGAGGAAAGCGACCGTGCCCGCGGCGACTTTGCCGCGCTGGTGGGTCTGATCGAAGCGGCGCCCATGCCGATGTGGTTCCGCGCAAAAGAAGGCCAGTTGCGGCTGGTCAACAGCGCCTATGTCAGGGCAGTGGGCGGTGCCAGCGCCGAAGCCGTTGTCAGCGAGCAGCTGGAACTGGTCGAAGATGTCGGCGGGGCGAGCCCGGCAGATGTTGCAAAACAGGCTGCACAAAAGGGCGAAGCGGCGGAACGTGATGTTGCAGCCACGATTGACGGGCAGCGCCGGACGATGCGGGTCAGCGACCTTCCTCTGGGCGACGAGGGCGTTGCTGGGTATGCCGTCGATATCGAGGAGATGGAGGAACAGGCGCGTGCTTTTCGCGCATTCCGCGAAGCGCAGCAGTCGATGCTGGATCAGCTATCGGTCGGCGTTGCGACTTTCGATCCGGCGCGCAGGCTGACCTTTGCCAACCAGCCCTTCAGGCGCATATTTGCGCTGACTTCTGCCAATCTCGCGGAGCGCCCCGATTTCGAACGTCTGCTGGTGATCGCGCGCGACGCAGGCAAAATCCCCGAGGTGCGCGATTTCCCGCAATGGCGCGCGGAACACGCGGAATGGTTTGCTGCGGGGGAGCCGCAGGAAGAGGCGTGGCCGCTGCCGGGCGGAACCCATTTACGCGTGGTGGGCCAGCCGATGCCAGATGGCGGACTGGTGTTCGTGGCCGAAGACCGGACCGAACAACTGGCAATCGCTGCGGGGCGCGATACGCTGTTGCGCACCAGAACCGCAACATTCGATAGTCTTTTCGAATCGCTGGCAGTGTTTTCGCCCGACGGGCATTTGCAATTGTGGAACCGCCGGTTTGCGGCTGACTGGAAGCTGGAGGAAGATTTCCTCGCGACCCATCCGCTGGCCGAAGATTTGCTGGCCGAAATCGCGGGCAAGCTGGCCAGGCCCAAGCGGATCTCCGCGATCGGGGAGGTCATTCGTGCAGCGACGCTTGACCGCAAGCAGAAGGCCGGCAGAATCACACTCGCGGACGAGCGGGTGCTGGAATTTGCCGGTGTTCCCCTGCCTGACGGTAACGGATTGCTGACGGTTCTGGATATTACCGATTCGCAGCGTGCGGAGGATGCCTTGCGCGAACGCAACCAGGCGCTGGAAGCAGCCGATACGGTCAAGACCGACTTTCTTGCGAATATGTCGTATGAATTGCGGACACCGCTGACCTCGATCGGCGGGTTTGCCGAACTTCTTCAGGCCGGTGTTGCGGGCGAGCTGACGCCGCAGGCGCAGGAATATGTAAACGCCATTCTGGAATCGGTCGCCCGGCTTGGCCATCAGGTCGAAAATGTGCTCGACCTGTCGCAAAGCGAGGCAGGATTGTTGCCGCTTAAAAAGCAGCGGATCGACGTCATGCCGCTGGCAACCAAAGTCGTCCGTTCGCGCGAGAAGGTGATTGTCGAAGCTGGCCTGACTCTCGATTTACGCGGCAACAAGTCGGCCGGGATCATCGACGCAGACGAACACCAGCTTTCCCGCGCATTCGGGCATTTGCTCGACAATGCGATTGCCGCGACGCCGAAGGGCGGCAAGATCCTTGTCGATGTTTCACGCACGAAGGGTGGCACGCAAATGGTTGTGTCCGACAATGGTGCAGGAATGTCGAAGCGGGAACTTGGCGCTGCAATGGGAGGTAAGGTTAGCGCGGCAAATGGCGATATTCCGCAGCGTAACGGCCTTGGCCTGCCGCTCGCCAGGCAGCTGATAGAGGCTCATGGCGGCACACTGGAGGTCGTTTCACGCAGCGGTGAAGGTACGACAGCCACGATCCTGCTCCCGTGAGAGTTACACTACCCGATCTCGCTGCAATGGAAGCGTTCGGCGCGCGAATCGCCGATAAATTGAGGGCGGGTGATGTGGTTGCCCTGACAGGCGGCTTGGGTGCGGGCAAAACGACCCTGGCGCGGGCGGTCATTGCAGCGCTTGGCTATAAGGGCGAAGTTCCGTCGCCCACCTTTACGATTATTGAAACCTACGATCCGCCCGCCACGACGCTGGCGGTTGCCCATGCTGATTTCTACCGGCTGAAGCATCCCGGCGAGGCGCAGGAGATCGGGCTGGATGATTACCGCGAGGGTGCGGCATTGTTGGCGGAATGGCCGGATCATGCTGGCGGCTTCGCACATGAAAGCGCATGCCTGTCGATCCTGCTGGAAACTGCGGATGAAGGTCGAATTGCGATTGTAGAAGCGGGCGCCGATTGGCTATCCCGCATCCCATGACAATTTCACCGGTCGATCTTCCTGACGGACTTCATGCTTTTCTCGAGTCGGCAGGGTGGGCCGGAGCGAATGTCGAACCGTTGCCCGGTGATGCGTCCTTCCGGCGCTATTTTCGCATCCGTAACGGTGCACGCGGTGCGATGTTGATGCACGCGCCGCCGCCACACGAAGATCCCGAACCGTTTCTGAAAGTTGGCGCCTGGCTGCGCGAACATGGCCTGCGCGCGCCTGAAATTCACGCTGCGGACGCGGCGCAAGGCTGGGTCCTGATTGAAGATTTCGGCGATGACCGAATGCGCGACTGGCTGGACGATCATCCCGCAGACGAAGATGTTGCCTACCGGACCGCGATTGACGCACTGGTCGAATTGCACGCGCAACCGGCGGGGCCGTTCGCGCCGTATGATATGGCGACTTATCAGCGCGAGGCGGCCTTGTTTACGCAGTGGTACTGCCCGCTGGCGGGAATCGATACAGATCACGCCGGCTTCGTTTCCGCCTGGAATGAAGTGCTCGAACCTCTCGAAGCGGACAGGTCCGCAAATGTGACCGTTCTGCGCGATTATCATGCCGAGAACATTATGCTGCTGGAAGGCGGTGCACAGGGTCTGATCGATTTTCAGGATGCGCTGGTCGGGCATCCTGCCTATGATCTTGTGTCACTGCTTCAGGATGCCAGGCGTGACGTTTCGCCCGGTCTGGAACAGCGGATGCTGCAGCACTATCTCGCGAACACCGACGCCGGATGCGAATTCGAAGCCGATTATGCGCGGCTGGGTGCGCAGCGAAATGCGAAAATCGTCGGCATATTTGCAAGGCTGGCACAGCGCGACGGCAAGCCGCGATACCTTGGTATGATCCCGCGCGTCTGGGCGGCGCTGGAACGCGATCTGGCGCATCCTGCACTCGCACCGGTGTCGAACTGGTTCGACCGCAACATTCCCAAATCATTGCGTGACGCGCGCGGGGACAGGCTTTCGTGACCGGCCTGGCGAGTGATACTGCCATGGTGATGGCTGCCGGGATTGGCAAACGGATGCGCCCGCTGACGGCATCGCAGCCCAAACCGATGGTTCGCGTCGCGGGCAAGCCGCTGGTCGATCACACGCTGGACCGGTTGGCCGAAGCCGGTGTCGCCAAAGTAGTGCTGAATGTCCATTATCTTGCCGATGCGCTGGAAGCCCATGTCGCGGCCCGCATAGCGCCCACAGTCGAAATTTCGGACGAGCGCGACATGCTGCTCGAAACCGGCGGCGGGATGATCAAGGCGCGGGGCCGGCTGCCCGACCCGTTTTTCTGCCTCAACTCGGATAACATCTGGCTCGACGGACCGCGCAGCGCGTTCGCCGATTTATCGGCCCGCTGGAATCCGGACGAGATGGATGCGCTGCTGCTGGTCGTCCCGCACGCGCGCGCAGCCAATTTTCGCGGCAAGGGTGACTTTCACCTTGGGCCGTTAGGCCAAATCACCCGCCGCCGTTCGGGCCGGATAGCTCCGTATATCTACACCGGTATCCAGTTGGTGTCGCACCGATTGCTGCGCGATGCGCCGGAGGGCCGATTTTCGACCAATATCCTGTGGGAGCGGGCGATCGGGGAACAGCGGTTGTTCGGCATCGCCTTTACCGGAATATGGTTCGAAGTCGGAACCCCGCAGTCCATCGCTCCGACGGAAGCGGCGCTGAAGCTTGGCTGAGCGCGGACACGGCCATCGGGTGGGACCCCGGATATATTCCATCGCGGCACATCGCGGCTTCGCCGATGCATTGGTCGCGGGCCTCGTTCCGCGCTATTCCGAAGAAGGCATCGGTCTGGCGCGACTAACCCTGTTGTTGCCCAGCCAGCGGGCCGCGCGCACTATCGGCGAAGCGTTTATCCGTCACGCCGGGGCGGCGGGCGAGGCCGGCCTGCTGATGCCGCGCATGGCAGTTGTCGGCGATCTTGATCTTGATGAAACGCTTGGCGCGCTGTTCGACCCGCTTGGCAGCGCCGAGCAGATCCCGCCGGCTGCCGATCCGACGTATCGCTGGCTGAAGATTGCCGGCCTTGTCCCGCTGGCCATGCAGGAACTTGGCCGCGATCCGCCAAGCGGTGCCGCCCTTTTGCGGATGGCCCAGCAGATAGCTGCGGCGATGGACCGACTGCTGGTCGAAAACGTCGCCCCCGACGCCTTGTGGGAGGAGCCTGTCCTGCAGGCAATGGAAGGCCTGGCGGGTCACTGGCGAGAAAACACCAAGCTGTTCTATCTGGTTCAGCAAATGTGGCTGGCGGAATTGCAGGGCAGCGGGCTGGTCGATGCATCGACACGGCGAAACCTGTTGTTCGAACACGCCGCAAGACGCTGGGCTGCACAGCCCCCGAAAACGCCGATTGTGGCGGCTGGTGTCACCAGTGCTGCGCCCGCGCTGGCCGGATTGCTGCGGACCATTTCCGACCTTCCCGAAGGGGCGGTAATTTTACCCGACCTCGACCTGTCGCTGGACGACAGCGTGTGGGACGAACTCGGCAGCGCTGGTGGTTCGGACGATACACCGTTCGAGCGCGGCGATGCGCTGACGCATCCGCAATATCATTTGAAATTGCTGCTTAACCGCATGGGCGTCGCGCGCGGCGAAGTGCGGCAGTGGCACCGCAAGGGTATCGGTGCCGCGCCGCCCGAACGGACGCACGCAATTTCGAACCTGTTTCTGCCCCCTGCGGCCAGTGCGCGGTGGGCGGAACTGCGGCCCGATCAACGCCGGCTGAGCGGTGTCCGGCTGATGCAATGCGCCAATCAGGAGGAGGAAGCGCAGGCCATCGCGCTGCTCATCCGGGAAGCATTGGAAGTGCCCGCCAGGCGGGTGTCGCTGATAACACCCGACCGCGCGCTATCGGCACGCGTGGCGGCGCATCTGATGCGCTGGAACATCGCCGCAGACGATTCGGCTGGTAGAGTGCTATCGCAAACCCCCGCCGGACGGTTGTTCCTGCTGCTGGCTGAAATCGGTGCCGGGCAGGCCGCGCCTGTTCCGCTTATGGCGCTGCTTGGTCATCCGCTTGTGTCGCGCGATCTGGATCGCGGCAAATGGCTGCGGTATGTGCGCGCACTCGAACTCGAACTGCGCGGACCGCGCGATGCGCCGGGGCTTGAGGCGGTAACGGCCAGGGTCGCGCAGCTGGAGCAAAAACACCCGGGCATAGGCGCCTGGTGGGAAGATACCGCAGCGCTGCTGGAAACATTAATTCCCGCTGATGTTGCCGGCGCTGATGACAGGGCGCCGCTTGCCGCATTGCTAGATCGATTGGTTGAAACAGGCGAAGCGTTGGCGGGCGAAAGTCTGTGGTCGAAGGAAGATGGCCGCGCATTGTCGGGCTTTGCCGAGCGTTTGCGGATGCACGCCCGGCAAGTCGGAACACGCATTGATCCGCGCGACCTGGCCGCGGTTTTGCGCGATGCGATGGACAGCGTCGCCGTGCGGCCGCCGTATGGCGGACATCCGCGTGTCGCCATTTACGGTTTGCTCGAATCGCGGATGACGCGGGCTGATCTGGTGATTTGCGGCGGGTTGAACGAAGGAATCTGGCCCGCAGCGCCTGCCGCCGATCCCTTGCTTGCCCCGGCTGTTCTGCGCGCTCTGGGTGTTCCGGGGGCGGACTTCCGCATTGGCTTGTCCGCGCATGATATGGCCGCTGCGCTCGGCGCCCCCGAGGTAGTGCTGAGCCGCGCCGAACGGGACAGCAGAGGGCCCGCGATTGCATCGCGCTTCCTGTTGCGCGTTGGCGCGCTGCTGGGCGATGACCTTGCAAAACACCACCTGGAAAAAACTGTGGTGGAACTGGCAAGAGCAATCGACGACGCGGAACCTGAACCACCATATCCACGTCCGGCACCGGCGCCGGATGCCAAACAGCGCGATGTCGAAATCAGCGTCACCGCGCTCGACCGGTTGAGGAGCGATCCCTACCAGTTTTATGCTGGCTCAATCCTGCGATTGCGCGATCTGGATGCGCTTGACGCGGAACCCTCCGCCGCCTGGAAGGGTACGGTGGCGCATGAAATTCTGGAGGAATGGCACAAGGTCGGCGGCGATTTCCGCGCAGTTGCCGATGCAGTCCTGACCCGCCGTAATGCACATCCGCTAATGCGCGCCTTGTGGCGCCCGCGTCTGTTTGCAGCGCTGGAATGGGCCGTTCAGGCGATCGCCGATCTGGGCCGCGAAGTGGTGCGCGCTGAAAGCTGGGGCGAGATGCGCGTCGATGGCGTGCGCGTTTACGGGAAAGTTGACCGGATCGACCGCTTGCCTGACGGCGGGCTGGCGATTGTCGATTACAAAACCGGCAGCCCGCCTTCCGGCAAACAAGTGGCGAGGGGATATGCGCTGCAGCTTGGCACGCTGGGTCTGATGGCCCGCGGCGGCGGGTTCGCGGGGCTGACGGGCAATCCGCAAAGATTTGAATATTGGTCGCTGGCAAAAGACCCCAAGGGCAACAGCGATACAGGTTTCGGCTATATCGAAACGCCGCTGCTCGAAGGCCGCAAGCGCAGCGGTATCCCGCCGGAGGATTTTCTGCCCGAAGCACAGCGCTATCTTACCGAGGCGCTGGGCCGGTGGATCAACGGAAGCGAGCCGTTTACCGCACGGCTCAATCCCGATGCGACCACTTATGATACGTATGACCAGCTGATGCGGCTGGACGAATGGATCGGGCGCGACTGATGGCCGTAACCGTACATCCCTTGCAAGATAACCAGCGCGACGCCGTGGATCCGCAGGAAAGCGTCTGGCTCAGCGCATCGGCGGGCACGGGCAAGACACAGGTGCTTTCCGCGCGAGTTTTGCGGCTGCTGCTCCAACCGCAAGTCGCGCCTTCGCAAATATTGTGCCTGACTTTTACCAAGGCAGGTGCGGCGGAAATGGCCACGCGGGTGAACGAAGTGCTTGCAGGGTGGGTGCGGATGGAGCCGGCCGCGCTGGCCAAGGATTTGCTGGCCATTGGTGCCGATGTCTCGCCCGAAACGCAGGCGCGCGCGCGGACATTGTTTGCCGGAGTGCTCGATACGCCGGGTGGCGGTTTGCGCATCGACACGATCCACGCGTTTGCCCAGTGGTTGCTTGCGGCTTTTCCCGAAGAAGCTGACCTCACCCCCGGTACGCGCGCGATGGAGGACCGTGACCGCGATCTGCTGGCGCATGATGTGCTGGCTGAAATGCTCGTCGATGCGGAAAGGGGGGGCGATGTATCTGCGCTGGCCGCAGTGTCGGATCTGTCGATGCGGATGGGGCCGGACGGGGTCCAGAGCTGGCTGATGCGCTGTGCGGACGCGCGCGAAGTGTGGCTTGGTAAAACCGGCTGGCAAGGCAATTTGCGGCCCCGGGTCAACCGGTTGCTCGGGCTACCCGGCGATGCCTCCGCCGAAGATATGGCGGCGCTGTGCAGCGATGCAAAATGTGATGTGCAATCGTTGGCATATTGCGCACAGGCGCTGGAGGATTGGGGTACCAAAACCGGGCTCTCGGGCGCTGCGTCCATTCGCAACTGGCTGGCGATGGATGCGGCGGACAGGCTGGAAAATCTGGAGGATTTTTACGGCACGCTGCTGAACAAGGACGGGACCATCAAAAGCCTGGCGCATATGGAAAAGCGCGATGCATCCTACGGCGATTGCGCCGCGCGGGCGCGGGCGCAAATCGAAGAACTGCGCGGGGTCAAATCCCTGCTTGATCTGGCACAATGGCTGACGCCCGCGCTCGATCTGGGAAGGCGCTTCGCCTTGGAATGGGAAGAGGCCAAGCTGCGCGAGGGATTGATCGATTTCGACGACCAGATCCGCCGCGCTGCCGCTCTCCTCACGCGCTCCGATCTTGCCGACTGGATCCGCTATAAACTGGACCGCCAGTTCGACCACATATTGATCGACGAGGCGCAGGACACCAACGAAAGCCAGTGGTCGATTGTTTTCGCGCTGATCGAGGAATTTCTTGCCGGCGAGGGCGCACGCGACGGGATCATGCGGACATTGTTTGTGGTTGGCGATTACAAACAGGCGATTTTCCGTTTTCAGGGGACCAGTCCTGAAAACTTCGATGCGGCAAAGGTCCGCGTACGCGGTGCGATGGCGGCGGCTGCGCGCAACGCCAGTGCGAACCGCGATGCCCTGAGCGCGCGTCCGCTGATGGAACTGGGTTTGGGCCGGTCCTACCGCACCGCGCAGCCTGTGCTCGAATTTGTCGATGCAGCCATCGCCGCGATCGGCGATGAAAATCTGGGTCTGAAAGATCAGTCCGATCCGCATATCGGAGCAGATCGCCCCGGTTTGGTGACGCTGTGGGATCCGGTACTTGATGCGCCTGGCGATGATGACGAAAGCGGCGAAGCGGAAACGTGGATATCGCAGCCCGAACGCGCGATGGCGGAAAAAATCGCCACTCAGGTCAAGATCTGGATGGATAACGGTTTCCCGCTGGTAAAGGACAAAACGCGTAATGCCGGGCCCGGCGACGTGATGGTACTGGTTCGCAAGCGCCGCGATCTTGCCGGTTTGATTGTGGCAAGATTGCACGCGGCAGGCGTCCCGGTGGCCGGTGTTGACAGGTTGCGGCTGGGGGCACCATTGGCGGTCAGGGATTTGCTCGCCGCGCTGCGTTTCGCGGTTCAGCCCGACGATGATCTCAGCCTCGCCAATCTGCTCGTATCGCCGTTGATCGGTTGGTCGCAGGACGAATTGCTGCGGTTTGCCCACCGTCCCAAGGGTATGCGCTTGTGGCGGCATCTTCGCGGGAGCCGCAACGAACATACCGCTGGCGCGATCAGCCGGTTGGAGGCACTGCTCGAACGCGCCGATTACGAACCGCCGCAAGCCTTGCTTCACTGGATGCTGGTGGGGCCATGGCAGGGCCGGAGGAGGCTGATCGCGCGGCTGGGCCGCGAAGCCGGCGATCCGATCGATGAATTGCTTAATGCTGCGCACACCTTCACCGCGACCAACACGGCCAGCCTGCAAGGCTTTATCCGCTGGTTCGATGCGGGTGACGGCGATCTCAAGCGCGAGGCGGGGGCCAGCGATGGCCTGGTCCGCGTCATGACCGTCCACGGTTCGAAAGGCCTGCAAGCGCCCATCGTCATCCTGGCCGATGCGACGGGCAATCCCGATGCGTCCCCGACACGCGGCTTGACCCTGACTGAACAGGTGCCGGAGGGACAGGCAGCAAACGTCAATCCCCGGACCGTGCCGCTGCCGCCGCTGCGCCGCGAGGAAAAGCATGGCCGGATTGCCGAGGCCGAAGCGGAAGCAGCCAAGGCAGAGCGGGAGGAACACTGGCGGCTGCTATATGTCGCCATGACCCGCGCGGAGGAGGCACTGTTTATTGGCGGCGCGCTTGGTCTGAGGGAAACCGAGCCTGCGCCCGATAGCTGGTATGCAAGGCTTGCCTCGTTATTCTCCGGCGAAAGCACGCACGACAAGATTTGGGGCGGGATGCGCGAATGGGGCAGTTTGGCGCCGCCTATTCCTCTGGAGCCGGCAAAAACGCCTGTTGGCCGGGCAGCTTTGCCGCCATGGGCCGGCACTCCCGTCGGTGCGGAACCGCGTCCTCCGCGCCCGCTTGCCCCGTCAGCGGCGGGCGGCGACAAGGATGCCTATCCGCCGCTGCCTGCCGGAATTGCCGAACAGGCCGCGCGGCGCGGATCGCTGATGCATAGTCTGCTCGAGAGGTTGCCAGCAATCATACCGGCAGAACGCGGCGATGCAGCCACAGCGTGGTTATCCCGCCAGGCACCCGACCTTTCTGCTGAAGATCACGCCGAGATGCTTGCTGCCACGCTGAAGGTCTTGAGCGACCCTGACTTCGCCGATATTTTCGCGCCGGATGCGTTGGCCGAAATACCTTTGGCGGCAACATTTGGCGGTCAGGTGATTGCCGGTACCGCCGACCGGCTGATGGTAACTGCCGACACGGTTACGGTGGTTGATTTCAAGACAGCCCGCCGGCCGCCCGCAGACCTGTCGCAAGTGCCCGCCTCGACATTGAAGCAGATGTCGGCCTATGCAGCCGCGCTGGGGGTCATTTATCCCGGGCGCACAATCGCCGCGGCGGTATTATACACCCAGACACCTCGATTGATTGCGATTCCTGCCGATGTGCTGGAGCGTAACAAACCAGGCTTGGCCGCGCCTGAGGAAAGCTATCGGTCCTGATGCGTTGCATGGACAGACACGCGCTCTAGATACAGTGCAACCAAGGAGAATTTTAATGGCAACCGTGAATGTAACCGACGCAAGTTTCAAAGCCGATGTGCTTGAATCCGACAAGCCCGTGCTGGTGGATTTCTGGGCCGAATGGTGCGGACCGTGCAAGATGATTGCCCCCGCGCTCGAAGAAATCAGCGAAGAATTGGGCGAACAGGTTACTATCGCCAAAATGGACATCATGGAAAATACCGGCGTGCCGGGTGAAATCGGAGTCCAGTCGATCCCGCTGATGGTGCTGTTCAAGAATGGCAAGCAAGTCGCCCAGAAACTGGGCGCTGCGCCAAAGGGTCAACTCAAGCAATGGCTTGAAAGCGAACTTGCCGGCTGATCTGATCCGGCGGCATCAATCAGGCAGCTTCAATCATGCAGGGCGGCAAGCCTGTCTGCCATCACTTCGAATATTGCGGGCGAACTGGCACCGATAAGGCCGGTTCGCCCGTGTTCATCGACGCGGTACGCGCTGCCATCCAGTCTTGCTGCCATGCCGCCCGCCTCGTTGAGCCACAGCACGCCCGCCGCGTGGTCCCACGCCAGCGTGCGCTCGAAAATCGACACATCGTTTTCGCCAAGCGCCAGACGCGGATATTGTTCTGCCGCGCAGCGCGGAATATCGACCAGTTCGTAATGCGGCGCGATGCGGGTTTTAACAGACTCGCGCTGGGCATCGTCCATAAATACCAGTGAAATAGCCGCGACGGTCGGGCTGGAGCCGGTCGCTTTGGCGATAATGCGCTCGCCATCGACAAAGGCACCTTTGCCGCGATGTGCGCTGCACAAGCGGTCCTTCAACGGGTCATAAATCCAGCCGGTATGTGCGGTGCCGCCATCGGCCAACGCCAGCAAAATTCCGAAAGGCGCGTTACCCGCCGCATAATTGTTCGTCCCGTCGATCGGATCGACGATCCAGCAGGACCCTTCAAGTCGTTCCAGAACAGCGGGATCAGCGTGAGCAGCTTCTTCGCCGACAATTGGCAGACCGGGAATAATTCTCCCGAGCCCTTCGGCGAGCATTTCCTCTGCCAAAGTGTCTGCGACCGTCACGACATCGTCCGGCGCCTTGGTTTCGATCTGGTCAGCCGCCAGCGAACGGAAATGCGGCAGGATTATTTCCCGCGAAACCTTGCGCAATAATGTGCCGACCGAACTGTGCAATTCGGCGTCCGGTGCGGTGGCTTGCATCAGCTGCGATAATCCGCATTTATATCGATATAGCCATGCGTCAGGTCGCAGGTCCAAACGGTTGCGCGGCCATCGCCTATCCCCAGATCGACCTGGATATCGACTTCGCTGCCCGCCAGATGAAGGGCGACCGGTGCTTCATCATAATCGACCAGCGGCAGGCCTTCACGCGCTGCCCAGATGCCGCCAAAGCCGATGGACAGGCTGTCCCGGTCCGCGGGTTCGCCCGCTTTCCCCACTGCCATCACCACGCGGCCCCAATTGGCATCGCCGCCCGCTATGGCTGTTTTGACCAGCGGCGAATTGGCCACTGCAAGACCGATTCGGCGCGCGCTGTCGTCTGACCGGGCGCCCGTGACCGCAATTTCAATGAATTTCTGCGCGCCTTCGCCGTCGCGGATTACCAGATGGGCAAGCTGGCGGCACATATCCGCCAGCGCAGCAGCGAAGGCATCCGCGCCCGCATCGGTAAATCCGGTCAACGGCGCGTTGCCCGCTTTACCCGTCGCAAAGGCGAGCACGGTGTCGCTGGTTGACGTATCGCTGTCGACGGTGATCGAGCCGAATGTCGGCGCATTCGCGGCGCTAAGCAATTCCTGCAAGAAAGCCGGGTCAATCGCCGCGTCGGTGAAGATATATCCCAGCATCGTCGCCATATCGGGCGCGATCATGCCGCTGCCCTTGATAATGCCGACCAGTTCGGCCCGCGTATCGCCGATCATCGCCGATGTGCGCGCGCCCTTGGTAAATGTGTCGGTAGTTCCGATAGTTGCAGCAGCCTGTTCCCATGAACACGGCTCCGCAGACAGCGCCTTAGCCACGCCTTGGCTGGCGATATCCTTGGGCAGAGGTACGCCGATTACTCCGGTTGAGGAGACAAACACCTCATCCGCCGGACAGCCCAGTGCTGCGCTTACCTGACCCATTATCTGTTCCACCGCTTCGCGCCCGCGATAACCGGTGAAAGCGTTGGCATTGCCGGCGTTGACCACCAGCGCACGTGCGCGCCCGGCCTTGATCTGTGCACGCCCCATATCGACTTCTGTCGATGAGCAGATATTTTGCGTAAACAGACCCGCAACCGCGGTCCCTTCGGCCAGTTCGACATAAGTGAGATCGGCGCGGTCCCAATTCTTGTAACCTGCCCGGACCACACGCGGCGTTGCACCTGCAATATCGGGCATATCGGGAAACGGGCGGGCGAGAGGAGAGCGGGTGAGATCCATAGTGGGGCGATAGAGGCAGGCACAATCTGCGACAAGAACGGTTTGTAATGCATCTTGTGCTAGATCACTGGACGAAACCGCACGAAATCCCTATCTGGACCTGCAATGTTACGTCGCTTTTTCACCGCTTTTGCCCTAATCACGGGTCTTGCCGCGCTTGGCGCGCCTGCGCATGCGGTGGAAAATATCGGTGAACGGCTGGAACTTGGCGTCCAGTTTGAAACCTGCGGCACGGCTGTCGGCCAATCATTCAAGACCACTGCATCATCCGGTTTCCAGATCGAAATCGCGGTCGATGCCGGTTGGCATATCCAGTTGCGGCCAGCCCAGGTCGTGACGGTATATTACGGTATCGACCGCGCGCGCGATTAGGCGCCGCCCGGCCATCCGCATCTAATCTTAGCAACTCGGCGCACCGCGCCCGGTAGCCTCTTTCATTTTTCAGATACAGGAATCCGCCCCATGCTCGGCGCTATCAGCAAAAAATTCTTTGGTTCGGCCAACGATCGTTACGTCAAATCGTTGGATAAAATCGTATTTCAAATCAACGCATTGGAGGAACAGCTTGCTGACTTCTCCGATGCAGAACTGAAGGGTCAAACGGTCAAGTTCCGTCAGCAGATGGCTGATGGCAAAAAGCTGGATGACATCCTGCCCGAAGCCTTTGCAACTGTCCGCGAAGCTTCCAAGCGCGTGCTGGGTATGCGGCACTTCGATGTCCAGATGGTCGGCGGCATTGTGCTCCACCGCGGTGAAATCGCCGAAATGCGGACGGGCGAGGGCAAGACGCTGGTGGCAACGCTGGCAACCTATCTCAACGCTATCGAAGGCAAGGGTGTGCATGTCGTAACGGTAAACGATTATCTTGCCAGCCGAGATGCGGAATGGATGGGCCAGCTTTACACATGGCTTGGCCTGTCGGTCGGTGTGATTATCCCCAATATCGGTGAACAACAGCGCCGCGAGGCTTACGCCGCAGACATTACCTACGGCACGAACAACGAATTCGGGTTTGATTATCTGCGCGACAATATGAAGCACGAGCGCAGCCAGATGGTCCAGCGTCCGTTTAACTTCGCAATCGTCGATGAAGTCGATTCGATCCTGATCGACGAGGCGCGCACGCCGCTGATCATTTCCGGTCCGACCGAAGACAAGACCGATCTGTATGTCTTGATCGACGAGATCGTGAAAAAAATCGATCCTGACATGTATGAAGCGGACGAGAAAACCAAGAACATCCAGTGGACCGAAGACGGTGCCGAAAAGATCGAGCAGATGTTGATCGAATCGGGTCTTCTGGAAACCGAAAATCTTTACGATGTCGAGAACACGCAGGTCGTCCATCACCTTGATCAGGCGCTCAAGGCGAATATCATGTTTAAGCGGGACACCGATTACATCGTGAAGGATGACAAGATCGTCATCATCGATGAATTCACCGGGCGGATGATGGATGGCCGCCGCTGGTCAAACGGTCTGCATCAGGCGGTCGAGGCAAAAGAGGGCGCCAAGATCGAGCCGGAAAACCAGACCATGGCCTCGATAACCTTCCAGAACTACTTCCGGATGTATCCCAAACTTTCGGGAATGACCGGCACTGCGGCAACCGAAGCGGCAGAATTTTTCGAAATTTACAAGATGAATGTCGTCACGATCCCCACCAACGTCGAAGTTCTGCGGATCGATGAGGATGACGAATTTTACAAGAACACTCAGGACAAGTTCCAGGCCATCGCCAAAGCGATTGCCGAGAAGAACGAATCCGGCCAGCCCGTGCTGGTCGGCACGGTGTCGATCGAAAAGTCCGAATTGCTATCCGAATTTCTCAAGGCCGAAGGTGTCGAACACGCAGTGCTCAACGCGCGGTTCCACGAAAGCGAAGCGCGCATCGTCGCGCAGGCGGGACGAATGGGCGCAGTTACGATTGCCACCAATATGGCTGGCCGCGGAACGGACATCCAGTTGGGCGGTAATGTCGAATTCCGCATAGAGGACGAACTGGGCGAGATGGCCGACGGGCCCGAGCGCGATCGAGCAGTCGCCAAGATCAAGGAAGAAGTCGAAGCCGAACGGCAGAAAGTCATCGCTGCGGGCGGCCTGTTTGTGCTGGGCACAGAACGTCATGAAAGCCGCCGGATCGATAACCAGTTGCGTGGCCGTTCCGGGCGGCAGGGTGACCCCGGCCTGTCGCGGTTCTACCTTTGCCTGGAAGACGATTTGTTGCGGATTTTCGGCCCCGATACGTTGTTTTCCAAAATGATGAATTCCAATCTCGAAGACGGCGAGGCGATTGGCTCGAAATGGCTGAGCAAGGCGATCGAAACCGCGCAGAAAAAGGTCGAAGCACGCAACTATGATGTGCGTAAGCAGGTCGTGGAATATGATGATGTGATGAATGACCAGCGCAAGGTCGTGTACGAACAGCGCGCTGAAATCATGGACAGCGAAGCAGTTGACGATGTGGTCATCGACATGCGGCATGACACCATCAATGCGCTGGTTGGCGAAGCCTGCCCGCCCGGTTCCTACCCCGAACAATGGAATATCGGCGGTTTGAAAGAACGGCTCGAAGATGTGCTCGGGCTGACCCCGCCAATCGATAAATGGATGGATGAAGAGGCGCTGGAGCCCGAAATCATCGAAGAGCGTATTCGTAGCGAAGCCGATGGTAAAATGGACAAGAAGATTGCCAATACCGAAGGCAACACGTGGAAACAGGTCGAGAAAAGCGTTCTGCTTGAACGGCTGGATTTCCATTGGAAAGAACATCTCGCCACGCTCGACGCGCTGCGGCAGGTGGTCTTCCTGCGCGCATATGCGCAGAAACAGCCGATCAATGAATATAAGCAGGAAGCTTTCGGCCTGTTCGAGCGGATGCTCGAGATTATTCGCGAAGATGTGACCCGCATCCTACTCAAGAGCGAGTTACGGATGGCGCCGCCGGTTCAGGACTTGCCGGATTTGCCGGACTTCCTGACCGGACACATTGATCCGTTGACCGGAATTGAAAATTCCAATGATGGTGACGGGTCGGCCACGCGTGAGGCGATGTTCGGATCATTAGCGGGTTCGCCGCGGGCAGCGGTTGGTCCGGGCGGTGCAGCAACCGATAATCCCTATGCCGGGCTGAATATCGCACGCAATGCCCAGTGTCCCTGCGGTTCGGGAAACAAATACAAGCATTGCCACGGTTCCATCGGCACCAGAACCGAAGCCGTCTAACCGCTCGGCCGCTCGAAGCCTTGCGGCTCGCGCCACATCGCTTCGAGCGGCGGTGCACCGTCTGCTGCGTAAATCAGCTTGCGGTGTTCGAATCCGAACGAGCGGTAGAACCGCGTATTGTCGGGGTTCGAATTTTCCAGATAGGCGGGGATGCTTGCGCGGTCGAGATGATCGAGCATCGGCCGCATCAAAACACGGCCGAGGCCTTTGCCCCGCGAGCCGGCGCGGACACCGATGGTGAACAGATAGGCATGCGGTTTGGCCGGGTGGTTTGTTTTCATTGCCTGTGTTGTTGCCTCGATCCGGCCCATCACGCCGGCGCTTCCGCGCAGCTTCAGATTGAGCGCCAGCAGGGGCAAAATGCGGCCGGGCAAATCAATATCGCCGCCCGGCATCATCCACATGGCAGCCGCTTCATCTGCCAGCCGGTAAGATACGCCGCGCGGCACATACACATGCCTTGCCAGCGTTCTGAAAGCCGCGTTCATCGCACCGAACCGGCCAAACAGCCATGTGTTGAAGGGATCATGGCGAAACGCGTCAGCGGTGATGCTGCCTATCTGGCGCGAGTCGCGGATTGCCGCAGGGTGACAACCGTCAGGCAATTTCAGATCAGCTTGGGGCAATTCCGCACCTCCATAAACAAGGTAGCTCGCTTGTGCACCACAGCCCCGTCAGCTGCAACGCGCCTTGCTCTGCCCGCCCGTGTGCGGCTACCGCGCTTGGGTGCCGATCCTAGCTGCCGCATTTATGGTCGTAGCCATACTCTACGCTTCAGTCGGTTTCGGAGGAGGCTCCACATATAGTGCGCTGCTTGCTTTATCGGGTCTCGATTACCGGTTGCTGCCGATATTGTCGCTGGCTTGCAATATACTGGTCGTGGCGGGCGGCAGCTGGCGTTTTGCCAAGGCGGGCGTGACACCATGGCGCGGCGCTCTGGTGCTTACCGCGATAGCTGCGCCGATGGCATTTCTGGGCGGGTTGACTCCCATCGGGCGCGACGCATTTTTCGGCATTCTCGGCGCCAGTCTGGTTTTTACGGGGCTGACATTGCTGCTGCCGCGCATTTCAGGGGATAATACGCGACCCACGGCCATGGCACGTTTCGCGCCGTTTGTCGCTGCTCCGCTTGGCTATCTGGCGGGGCTGGCCGGCATCGGGGGCGGCATTTTTCTGGCGCCGCTGCTTCATCTCGCGAGATGGAATTCAGCGCGCGCAATTGCGGCAACCGCCAGCCTGTTCATTCTGGTCAATTCGCTGTTTGGCCTTGCCGGCCAACTGGCGAAGCGTGGACCCGAGATGTTCGGCGCCGCGCTGAGCGGCGGTTTGCCGCTGTTATTTGCAGTTATTATCGGCGGACAGATCGGCAGCCTGATGGCCGTCAGGTTTTTGCCGCAAAATGCCATCCGCTGGCTAACCGCCGCGCTGACCATCTGGGTCGGCGCGCAGCTATTGCTCGGGCTTGTCTGAAAAAGTGGCTCCCCGAGTTGAAGCCCGAAGCCACAGGAAACTAGGGTTTTTGCGATGTGGCGGCCGCATCGGATACCGTTTCGGATACTGATATTTCTTTAAATCTGCCGTCGAGAAGCGACCCTAAGTTTATGCAGGTCGGGCGAAATCGTTGACCTCTGGGTAATTCAAAGGTTCATCGATCCTTCTGGCATCTTCAATTATCTCTTCCGTTTTTCCGAAGAGAGGAGATTGCCAAGGCTCACGATTAATCTTTCGAGTGCGAGCCGGAATGATTGACGTTTCAATAGATCGCGCAGTTGCGAGTTTTTCCTGCAGATGGGTGATTTTGACCAAGCCACGGACCAACTCGATCATGCCCAAATCTTCGCCGGTATCTGGATCAACGATTTCGCCGCCTTCGCCATAGATCAGGAACTTTTCGCCCAGCTTTAGACCTTCACGTGTTCCGCGATTTATGACCACTGTTGAGTCATCGATAACCTTAACCACCCGTGGCAGTGTATCACTCACCTTAACTCTCCTGCGCCTGACCAGGCTTGATTATCAGTGTGCCGTTTTCGCCATCGCTCAGCTTCGCACGAACATTTGCGATCTCTGTTTCGTCTAGTCCAGAACTTCTCAATGCAATTTGCACAAGACCATTCTTTTGGACGTTTATGACCTCCCCAGCACAGATGAGGCGTTCAAATTCACCATCTTGCTTGTAGATCAGAACGGCAACGGAAATACCTAGCCAATCGCGATGGCCGACAATCAGAAGTCCTTCATCAAGCCTCACGGATCTAACAGGTGGACTTGAGAATGCATTGGTACGAAAATCCATCGCCAACCAAACAAGGTAAGTAATTGCGACCCAGTGAGGGTAAAGCACCATAAGCCAATTACTTATGCTATTGCCGACAAGCGCAAGGACAAGCCCAAAAATTGTGGCCCATCCAAGGACCACAGCGATAAGTGGCCCGCCGTAATGCGAGATCGGATTGGATTGCCCCATAATTTCAGTTAGCGAGAGATAAGAACTTGGGCAATAGATCAGCGCAATGAGTTGCCACAAAAAGAGGCCGGACAGCGGTCTAGTGCTGTCCGGCCCCTCATATTGGCTCTCTCACCAATCCTCGGTGGAATTAGACCGGGATTTTAAGCAGGCGGATTGCGTTCGGATCGAGAAGGCCCGCGCCGACACGCTTGGTACAGTAGAAATTCACGAAAGGCCGAGCCGTGAAGGGATCGCGCATGACCCGAACGCCGGTGCGGTCGTTAATCAAAAATCCAGCCCGGAAATCGCCCAGCGCGATAGCGAGGTTGCCCGCTTCCGGTCCTGGCATGGCTTCGTCAATCTCGACCGGACGGCCCAGCAGGGTAGAGGGCTGGCCCACGATGAGGCTTTCCCGCCAGATCAGGTTTCCGTCCGCATCCTTGAGCCGGGTTAGGGCCGCAGCGGTCAGGCTCGACATGAGCCAAGTCGCATTCTGCCGGTAGGGGGCTGCGAGGCCATACATGAAGTCGATGAGAGCATCGACCGCAATGGCTTCGGTGATGACGTCCAACGTCCCGCCGGGGTGGGTGTTCTCGTTCACTCCGCCCACGATATAGGTCAACAGGCCGGAAGGCTTATTGACCCCATCGCCAGCGATGAAGGCGATGCCTTCCTGACGATTGAATTCAGCGGTGATCGAATTCACGAGCCACGAACCTACGTCAATCTTTGTTGAGGTCGAGAGCGGCAGCAATGTCTTCCTTGCTAGCACTGCCTTCGCCTGAAAGGCGGTAGATGAAATCGACACTGAATTGCCGAGCGGCATCATAATTATCGAACGCAGCCCATTCGCCATGCAACCCAGCCAAGGTTTTCATTTCGGGATCGTGTGCTGCTTCGAAATTCTGGTGGGCCAGACATAATCACGCATGGTGCCTTTCCAGTTGGCCACCGTCTTATCGGCCCAGTCGGCTTCCTTTACCTCAATGTAGCGCTCGGCCAGAAACTGGAATGTTTGGGTTTGGTTTGCCGGTTGCTGGCCCAACCCGGAAAGGATCGCTTCGCGCCGCTCGGCTTTCTCGGCTTCCAGCTTCATCTTCGGATCAATGCCCAACCGGGTCATCTCTCGAAATTCGCGGGCCTTGGTCCTAGCCGCGTCAACGCTGGCCGCAATGTCGCCGGTATCGACCTCTCCCAACGATAGGTGCCGGGTGCGCTTATTCATCGTGTAGATGTAGCGCCAATGCTTCGTCCCGGTCGGCCCAACCAAGAGCCAGAGGCCCTTACCGTCGCCATACTTCGCCCATCGCGGTCCGCTGCCGCTGGCGGTGGATTTCTTAGCATGGGGCTTCGCAGCCCTTATCTTGGCAACCGATAGTTTTTCCGCTCCACCCGCCATATTGGCCTCCTTGTTGGTGTGACCGGACCCTTATCGGATACCTTTTTGATAAAAGAAACCCTGAATATTCTTAGTTTGTTCTTATGGCTCCGTGGATACCGTTTTTACGCGTAGGACAACAAAAAAGCGCTGAAACCCGTGGGTTTAGCGCTTGTCTGCGTTATTCATGATTTGAAAAACTGGCTCCCCGAGTTGGATTCGAACCAACGACCAAGTGATTAACAGTCACCTACTCTACCGCTGAGCTATCGGGGAACAGCAATCACATCACAGGTGCGATGTGGGCAGGGATGCGCCTATATGCAGGGCCTCGCGCTTTGGCAAGCGGGGAAAGGCATCAGACCACAAATTGCTCGCTCACAATCCTCTCGTCCAGGCTGTGGCCGGGATCGAAAAGCAGGGTCAGCTCGCTATCGCGCGCGATTTCAAGGCGGACTTCGGCGATATCGCGCAGTTCCCTTTGGTCGGCGACTGCGGCAACCGGCCGCTTGACCGGATCCAGCACGCGGAATGTTACCTGGCTGCGATCGGGCAGGATTGCGCCGCGCCAGCGCCGCGGCCGGAACGGGCTGATCGGGGTCAGGGCGAGCAATTCGGAATCGAGCGGCAGAATCGGGCCGCTGGCGGACAGATTATAGGCGGTCGATCCCGCCGGTGTTGCCAGCAGCACACCGTCGCACGCCAGTTCTGGTATGCGGACCTTGCCGCTGACTGACACTTCCAGCTTGGCGGTTTGCCGCGTTTCGCGCAGCAGCGACACTTCGTTTATTGCCCGGAGGCTGAGCGTTTCGCCGCTCTGGGTGGTGGCCTCCATCCGCAGCGGAGCGATCTTGACCGTGCGTGCTTTTGCAATCCGGCCGAGAATATTGGCACCGCCGCGAAAACGGTTCATCAAAAAGCCGACCGTGCCCAGATTAAGCCCGTAGGCAGGAATTACCCGTCCGGCATCAAGCATCGCGTGCAGGGTCTGCAGCATGAAGCCGTCGCCGCCCAGAACAACCACCGCATCGGCATCTTCGATCGGCACCCAATCGGTCAGATCCAAGAGCAGCGCTTCAGCCTCGGATGCGGGGTCCGTATCGGAGACAGCCAGGGCAAGGCGCGCGAATTCATTGGTCTTTGGCAAGGCTTGCCTTCCAGCTGGGCCCACAGGCGCGTGGACCGGACCGCCAATCTGTATGGAGCCGCGTCCCTTTTTGCAACGCATGGAATTTGCCGGAAGATGCTGCCATGGTTTGTGCCTATGCAGAATGAATGGCCACAATTGCCCCGCAGCGCCCGATCCGGAGCGATGACATGCCCCGCGACACATTGACGGGTCTGCCCGGCGCGGACGCGCTGCGTGCCCGGCTGGGCGAGTGGCAGGATAGCCGCGGTGCAGGCGAAGTCGCGCCGATCCACGCGATGCTGGTCGGCCTCGGGCGATTCGACACGGTCAATCTGGCATATGGCGAGGCTGCCGGTGACAGTGCGCTGATCGAAGTCGCTGCCCGGATTCAGCGTTTCGCGGATGAGGAAGTCGATGGCGAATGGGTTCTGTCACGCATCAGCGGGGGTAATTTCTTGCTGGCTGCGCATGAGTGCTGGAGCCGCGAGCGCTGGCAATGGTTAGCCGATACGCTCGCCAGTGCGATCGCGAGGCCGATCCCCCATTTGTCGGGTGAGGGCGCCTTTCGCCTTTGGCCGCGGATCGTATTGATGCGCCCGATCGCAGGCGAGGGACCGCTGACGATTCTCGACCGGCTGGCGGAGACGCTGGGCAGTATGGCGCGCGACCGGAGTTCGCGGGTCCAATGGGCCGACGGCGAGCTGGCTCCGGGCGGACGCAGCGCTGTGCAACTCGAGGCAGATTTGCTCTCGGCGCTGGATCGCGGAGAAATCGAGATACTGTATCAGCCGCAATACTCACTTCGCGATGATCGGCTTGTCGGGGCAGAGGCGCTCGCCCGCTGGCAGCATCCCGAACTGGGGCGCGTCGGTGCCGGCACATTGTTCACGATTGCCGAACGTGCCGATCACGTCGCTCAACTGTCGCGCCACATCGCCCTGCGAGCGTTGACGGGCGCAAAAGATTGGCCGGGTCGGTTGCGCCTGTCGCTCAATGTCACGCCGACTGATCTGGCGGCGCATAATTTTGCCGAAGATTTTGGCGCGATCCTTGATGAGACCGGCTTTGATCCCGCGCGGTTGACGCTGGAAATTACCGAACAGTCGTTGCTAAGCGATGTCGATGCGACCACGCTGGCACTGGCGCCGCTGTGCAAACGCGATATCCGGATCGCGCTGGATGATTTCGGGGCGGGGTTCTGCAACTTCCGTTATCTCAAACTGTTGCCGCTCAGTTACCTCAAGCTCGACAAGAGCATGGTCGATGGTATTCTGGATGATGAGCGTGATCTGGCGGTATTCCGCGCAATTGCCGCCATGGCGCGAGCGCTGGATTTGCAGCTGATCGTCGAAGGTATCGAAACCGAGCAACAGCGCGCCATGGTCGCTGGTGAGGGGGCGCAGATCTATCAGGGGTTTCTGAAAGCGGCGCCGCTGGATCAGGCGGGCTTCAACAAACTGACCCGCTAACCTTTCTTCTTTGCCCGCATCGCAATCCGGCTGAGGCCCTTTGTCAGTTGGAACAGGCCGTTCAGCCGGCTTTGCGGGTCGCCCCATGCGCGGTTGATCACAAGTTTCATGTCAGGCCGCAGTTTTGCCGCGCCGTCCAGCCGGTCAACATAGGCGATCAGACCCGGACCATCGGGGAAATTGTTATCCCGGAAAGTGACCAGCGAACCACGCGCACCGACATCGATTTTGGCGATATTGGCTTCGATGGCCTGATGCTTGATCTCGATCAACCGCACGAGATTGGCAGTTGCGGAAGGCAGATCGCCAAACCGGTCGATCATTTCGGCCGCCATCGATTCTATCTCGTCCTTGTCGCGCGCATCGTTCAGGCGCCGGTATAGCGCCATCCGCACTGCCAGATCCGGCACATAGCTTTCGGGTATCATAATCGGCGCATCGACCGTGATCTGCGGGCTCAGGCGGCTTTCGTCGCGCGCGAGTCCGGCATCACCCGCCTTTGCGGCAAGGATCGCGTCTTCGAGCATGGATTGGTACAATTCGAACCCGACCTCGCGAATATGTCCTGATTGTTCGTCGCCCAGCAAATTGCCCGCCCCGCGAATATCGAGGTCGTGACTGGCAAGCTGGAAACCCGCGCCCAGACTATCCAGATCGCCAAGCACCTTGAGGCGTTTTTCCGCGACTTCGGACAGGCCCATGTCTCGCGGATGTGTCAGATAGGCATAAGCCCGCAATTTGGACCGGCCAACACGCCCGCGCAGCTGGTAAAGCTGGGCAAGGCCGAAACGGTCGGCGCGGTGGATTATGATGGTGTTGGCGGTTGGAATATCCAGCCCGCTCTCGACAATAGTGGTTGAAAGAAGCACTTCGTATTTGCGTTCGTAAAACGCGCTCATCCGGTCTTCGACTTCGGTCGGCGACATTTGGCCATGCGCGCTGATAGCCTTGATCTCGGGGACATGTTCTTTGAGCCATTGCTCGACATCCGCCATATCGGAAATGCGCGGCACGACGATAAAGCTTTGCCCGCCGCGGTGATGTTCGCGCAGCAGCGCCTCGCGCATCACCATATCGTCCCACTCCATCACATAAGTGCGGACCGCCAGACGATCGACCGGCGGGGTCTGGATCGTGCTGAGTTCGCGCAATCCGGACATCGCCATCTGCAAGGTGCGCGGGATCGGCGTTGCGGTCAGAGTCAGCATATGAACATTGGACCGCAGCTGCTTCAGTTTTTCCTTGTGCGTAACACCGAACCGCTGTTCCTCATCCACGATGACCAGCCCCAGATCGTTGAACCGGGTGGTTTTGGACAGGATTGCATGCGTGCCGATGACAATGTCCATCGTTCCGCTCTGCAGCGCCTCGCGGGTTTGTTTGGTCTCCTTTGGCGGGACCAGCCGCGACAGACGCCCGACTTTGAGCGGGAAACCGGCGAACCGTTCGCTGAAATTGGTAAAATGTTGCCGCGCTAGCAAAGTGGTCGGCGCAACAACTGCAACCTGCTGGCCGTTCATCGCAGCGACAAATGCGGCGCGCAAGGCGACCTCGGTTTTGCCGAAGCCGACGTCGCCGCAGACCAGCCGGTCCATCGGGCGCCCGCTTTCCAGATCGCGCAACACGTCTGCGATCGCGGCATCCTGATCATCGGTTTCTTCCCACGGGAACCGGTCAACAAACTGGTTATAGCCAGTACCGTCGGCAGCGAACACGGGTGCTTTGCGCAGCGCGCGCGCCGCAGCGGTCCGCATCAATTCGCCCGCGATTTCGCGGATGCGTTCTTTCAGGTTTGCACGGCGTTTCTGCCATGCCTCGCCGCCAAGCCGGTCGAGCATTGCGCCATCTTCCGATGAGCCATAGCGCGAAAGCACATCGATATTTTCAACCGGAATATACAGCTTGTCGCCGCCGCGATATTCCAGCTTCACGCAGTCGTGCTGGCTTTTGCCGACCGGGACCGGCTCAAGGCCCAGATAGCGCCCGATCCCGTGTTCGGTGTGGACCACCAGATCACCGCGGCCAAGCGCGCTCAATTCAGCCAGAAATGCGTCCGAATCCTTCCGCTTGCGCTTACGGCGCACCAGACGGTCACCCAAAATGTCCTGTTCGGTCAGCAGTTCGATGTCCGCGCTGGCAAATCCGCCTTCCAGCGGCAGCACCATGGCAGTGGGCGCCCCCTTGGCCGCCTTGCCCAGAGCATCCTGCCAACTGTCGGCCAATGCGACGCGCGTTCCGGCTTCTTCGAGAATCGACGAAATGCGCGCGCGCGATCCTTCCGAATATGCTGCAATCAGCGGCCGTTTGCCTGCTGCGCCGATGGCTTTCAAATGGCTGGCTGCGGCGGCATAGATATTATCGCCGCGCGCGCGCTCGGGCGCGAAATCGCGCGCCGAGGAAAATCCAAAATCAACGACCGCGTCGCTCGCCGGTTCGGCAAAAATCACCGCGCGGTGGACCGGCCACGTTTTTATCGCGCTGCGGAATTCGGCCCCGTCCAGATACAGCGAATTTGCCGGCAGCGGGCGATAGCTTCCGGCGGCCTGACCCGCCGCCTTGCTGCGTGCATCGTGGTAATCGGCAATATCGGTCTGCCGTTCTTCGGCGGCCTGTATGGCAGAGCTTTCGGCCACGATCAGATCGCCTGCCGACAGGTGATCGAACAAGGTCGAAAGTTCGTCTTCGAACAACGGAAGCCAATGTTCCATACCTGCCAGTCTGCGGCCTTCGCTTACCGCCTGATACAGGGGATCGCCGGTCGCGGTGGCACCGAAAAGTTCGCGGTAGCGGCTGCGGAACCGTTTGATCGATGCGTCGTCGATCAAAGCCTCGCTTGCCGGAAGCAGCAGGAATTCGTCCAGCGTGCCGGTCGTGCGCTGGGTGCCGGGATCGAATAACCGCAGGCTTTCCAGTTCATCACCAAAGAAATCCAGCCGCAAACCCTGCCCGAGGCCCGTGGGGTAAATATCGAATATCGAACCGCGAACTGCATATTCCCCTGCATCCGCCACCGTATCGGTGCGCCCGTATCCCTGCCGCTGAAGCAGCGCGATCAGGCTTTCGCGCCCGATCTCCATCCCGGGTTTGAGTGCCCGGACGGATTCGCGGATTCGGAACGGCGTGACAACACGTTGGAGCAATGCGTTTACGGTGGTGACCAGCAACTGCGACCCGGCTTTTCCGGCTTGCAACCGGTGCAGTGCAGACAGCCGTTTGGCGCTGATCGACAGTGCCGGGCTGGCCCGGTCATAGGGCAAACAGTCCCAGGCGGGGAATTCCAGGACTTCTATTTCGGGCGCGAAGAAATGGGCGGTTTCCGCCATCGCGCGCATCGCCGCATCGTCGGGCGCGATGAACACGGCACGCGATGCCGACGCTCGGGCCAAATCCGCCATGACCATCGGTTGCGCCCCGCGGACGACGGAGGACAGGGTGAGCGGCGTCTTGGCACCAAGAATGCGGGAAAGGTCGGGCATTTGTGTCTGGTCAATCGTGCAGTGCGGCAGGGCGTTCCCGCTAACGCGGAATATCGACGTAATCGAGCCGCATCATCAATTCCATCAGCGGCCCGTCGATGTGATCGGGAACGGGCTGCGTCTTAAGCGCCCAGGCCATGATGTCCACATCATCTTCTTCCAGAAGCAGTTCGAACCAGCCAATTTCCGCCTCGCTCCAGGCAGCATGATAGCGATCGAAAAATCCACCGATCATATAATCGGCTTCGCGCGTGCCGCGATGCCAGCCGCGAAAGCGCGCCCGGGCTGTTCGCGTTGAAAGGTTATCAGTGCTGTTCATGAAACGGGGCGCCAATCATTCGGAAAGGCGCCCCGTTTGGTCGATCAGGCTGCCGCAATCAAGGGTGTGTATGCGTGTAGTAGCTCATCCCGTCGACGACCATCTTGTTGGCTCGTTCACCCAGGGCTGTCACCGCCGCTTCAGAACCTTCCTGCGCGATAAGCGCCTTCTGCATCGCCATACCTGTTGCGGGTGAGTGGCTGTCCATTGTTGCCATGCCCCCCGGCATTTCGATGACCATCATGATATCCCATTTGCCGGTGACCACCCAATGCAGCTGGATTTCAGGCAGGCCGGCAGCCTTGCGGGCTTTGGCATAATGGTTTTCATATAAGTCAGCCCAGCTTTCCTGCGCGCCGTCGGCCAAATCAAGAAAACGTACCTCGTAAGTCGTGCGCGCTTCTTCCGGTTCGGCGTTTTGTGCAAATACTGGTGTTGCAAGAAAGGCCAGCGAAGAAATAGCTGCGAGTGATGCGATTGTTCTATTCATATTTGATCCCCCATTTTATGCGAAAAGCGACCGCGGATATTCAAATACACGATTCAACAGCGATTCAAAATAGCTCGGCAATCTATTTGTTAAGCATACTGTTTTTTAAAGTTAAATTTCTATACTTGATGTGCAAAAGCGACTTCGCAGTGTGGCGAAAACCCTTTAGAGCGAATTTTCATGCGGCCCGATATTCTCAATCCCCTGTTTATCGAAACCGCTGCGCTGGACGGTGTAGGGCCGAAAATCAGGAAGCCGCTGGAAAAACTGGGCCTGACGCGCGTGCGCGATATTGCCTATCATCTGCCTGAACGTTTCGTAACGCGCCGCGCGGTCGATAATCTGGACGAAGCGGGCGAGGGTGAACATGTCGTCATCGCGCTGACCCCGACCGAACATCGCGGAGCAAGCGGGCGCGGCCCCTACCGCGTGCTGGCGCAGGACGCGCTTGGCAATATCTGTTCGCTAACCTATTTCGGGCGCGCGTCCTACACTGCCAAAAAACTGCTGCCCGTGGGCGAAAAACGCTGGGTTGCGGGCAGGCTGGACCGGTATGGCGATATGCTGCAAATCGTGCATCCCGATCATGTGGTTGCGGATGATGCAGACACTCTCACCCGACTGTGCGAACCGGTATATGCCTTATCCGAAGGGTTGACCCAGCCGCGTGTCGCGAGCCTCGTCGCGCAGGCGCTGGACCGGATTTCGCCGCTGCCGGAATGGATTGAACCGGGCCTGCTGGCGAGCCGCAAGTGGCCGGAGTGGTTGACCGCGCTGAAAATGGCCCATGGCGGAGAGGATGAAGGTGCGAGGGACCGGCTGGCCTATGACGAACTGCTTGCGAACAGCCTCGCGCTGATGCTGGTCCGGCTCGCGAACAAGGACCGCAAGGGCAGACCGCTGAAGGGCGACGGATCGCTGCGCGCGAAACTGGAATTGCCGTTTCAGCTGACCGGCGCGCAGTTGCGGTCGATTGGCGAAATAGAAGGCGACATCGCGCAAGGCGCGCCGATGTTACGGCTTCTGCAAGGCGATGTTGGTTCGGGCAAGACGGTTGTCGCGCTGGAAGCGATGCTGATCGCTGTGGAGGCAGGATCACAGGCCGCATTGCTTGCCCCAACCGAAATCCTTGCGCGCCAGCACTTTGAAACCCTGCGCCAGATGGCCGCGCCCACCGGCGCGGAAATTGCGCTGCTGACGGGCCGCGACAAGGGCAGGGCAAGAGAGGCGATCCTGATGGGTTTGCTTGACGGAAGTATCGACATGGTGGTGGGCACCCACGCGATTTTTCAGGACAGCGTATCTTACAAGGATCTGGCGCTGGTCGTGATCGACGAGCAGCACCGTTTTGGAGTGAGCCAGCGGTTGATGCTGGCGCAAAAGGGCAAACGGTCACCGCATACGCTGGCGATGACGGCCACTCCGATTCCGCGCACGCTGACGTTGGCACAATATGGCGAAATGGACGTTAGCCGCCTGGATGAATTGCCGCCGGGCAGGCAGGCGATCGACACCCGCGTTGTTGCGCAGGAACGTCTGGCCGATGTCATCGAAGGTTTGGCAAGGCATCTGGAAACCGGGCAGCAGGCCTATTGGGTATGTCCGATGGTGCGCGAAAGCGAAACCGCTGACATCGCTGCCGCCGAGCAGCGTTATCTGACATTGAACGGACGGTTCGGCAACGATGTGGTGCTGGTCCACGGCCAGCTCAGACCCGAAGAAAAAGATGCCGGCATGGAACGTTTTGCGCGCGGCGAGGCCAAGGTACTCGTTGCAACCACGGTGATTGAAGTCGGGGTCGATGTGCCAAATTCCACATTGATGGTAATCGAACAGGCGGAACGCTTCGGGCTGGCGCAATTACACCAGCTACGCGGACGTGTGGGGCGGGGATCTGAAAAGTCCGTCTGTCTGCTGCTGCGCGGCAATATGATGTCCGAGACAGCACGCGAACGACTGGCGCTGATGCGCGAGACACAGGATGGCTTCTTGCTGGCTGAAGAGGATCTGCGGCTGCGCGGCGGCGGTGAATTGCTCGGCACGCGTCAATCGGGCGATACACCTTTCAATGTTGCAACGCTGGAGCAGATCACTCGCCTGTTGCCGACCGCGCATGACGATGCCCGTCTGCTGGTCGAGCGTGACGGCGGCCTGGCGAGCCCGAGGGGCGAGGCGGCAAGAGTGCTGCTCTATTTGTTTGAACGCGATTGGGGCGTCCAGCTCCTGCGCGGCGGTTAGATACTTAACCTGCCCGCCAATGCTTCCGCTGCAGCGTAAACCTCGCTCCAGGTCACTTCAAATCCGGCATCGGCGCCATAATAGGGGTCGGCAACCGCCATGCCCTCCTGCCCCGGGACCGCGTCCATCAACAATGAAAGTTTTGCGGTCGCATCAGCCGGTGACAGGCGGCGCAAATTTGCCAGATTGCTGGCATCAAGCGCGAAAATATGGGTGAAATGATGGAAGTCGGCTGCAGTCACTTGCCTACCCCGAAGGTCCGAAATATCTGCGCCGTGCCGCAGCGCTGCCGCCTGCGCGCGATCGTCGGGCGAGGCGCCTATATGATAGGCCGCGGTCCCCGCCGAATCGATCCCGATGTCCAGGCCGCTGCGCTGCGCCACCAGCCGCATCGCACCTTCTGCCATGGGTGAGCGGCAGATGTTTCCAAGACAGACGAACAGCAAGGAAGGACGGGTCATGTCGTCATCACCGGATTGGCATCGAGAATGCGCGAGACAATTCCGCGCACATCGACTTTTGCCTTCAACCGCGCACCGAGCAGAGCGGTGCCGCTGACTTTTCGCTGTATGAACAGCGTTTCGGCTGGCGGCAGATGCCAGGAGGACCTGTCCTCTGCTATTGCCATACCCTCATCGCGTAGCACCGTTACAAACGCGCGGTCGCCAAAATCAAACACATCGTCGCGGGTCATTTCTCCGAGAATGACGTCAATCATGGTATCGATCCGATCGCGGTGATTGCGGATTGCGGCGGGATTGACGAAACCGGCGGTCACGGCTGCATCGCGCACTGCATCGCGGTCACCCGCCAATCCGGCGACCAGCAGGCGGCGGTACGATCCGGCGATTTGCGGCGAGACATCGCGTGCCGCGCCAAAGTCGAGCAACACGATCCGCCCGGTTTCGGGTTGATAGCGATAATTGGCGAAATTGGGATCGGTTTGCATCACGCCGAATTCGAACAATTCGCGTCCGACCAACTCGATGATCTGTCCCGAAACACGGTCGCGGATGTCCTGCGGTGCGGATTCCAGACTTTCGATGGGAACCCCCGGCTCGAAACTCATTGCCAAAATACGTTCGCCGGTGAACGATCTGTCGAGCGTGGGCACCACAAATTCGGGCCGGTCGGCCAGTAACGCGGCATAGCGTTGCAATTGCTCCCCTTCGCGGACGTAATCGGCTTCTTCGTGAAGCTGTTCCTTGGCCGCTTTGAGCAGGGGACCAAAATCCAGTTCTGCCGGCAGCATTCCCGACATTCGAAGCAAGGTTGCGACATTGTCCACATCGGCATCGATACTTTCGCGGATGCCGGGATATTGCACCTTTATAGCCAACGTCTCGCCGCCGCGGGTGACGGCACGGTGGACCTGCCCGATGGACGCAGCCGCAACGGGACGCGGTTCAAACCGTTTGAAACGGCTCCGCCAGTCAGGCCCCCATTCTGCAATCAGCACCTTGTCCAGCTGGCGCGCAGGCATGAAATTGGCATTATCACGTAATGTCGCGAGGATACCTGAAAGTTCGGGCGGTAGCATGTCGCCGGCATCCATCGATATCATCTGGCCGAGCTTCATCGCGGCGCCGCGCAAATGGGACAGGCGGTCTGCCAGCCGCATGGCGTTGCCCGGCGTCAATATCATATCATTGATTCTGGGTATCTCTCCGCTGGCAAGCCGCCGCGATCCTTCGGCCAGCATTCCGCCAGCCAGCCCCCCGGCAAGCCTGCCGAATGTGGATAAGCGTGACAGCCGCCCGCTTGGAACCGCGCGCTGACGGCGCTCTGCTTTGTCATTAGACATCGCAGCCATATGCCCGCGGGCCCGGACCCGGGCAAGGCGCAAGAGAGGTTAAACTGATTTGCCGCTGAGAGTGGAGCGAATATGATCGAAAACCGGGCCGTAGAGCGGCATTTCAAACCTTATACCGATCAGATCCGTTTTCACCCATATGACCTTGGCATCAAACATTCCCAGCATTTCGATTCGCATCGAAATCTTGTCGCCCGGTGAAAGCGGCGTTCGCTTCTCGTAAAGTTTGCAGCCGGCTTCGGACAGATCAAGCATGCGCACGCGCATCTGAATGCCGCGCCCTGTCCGGTATCTTGCAAAAACAGCCACGTCCGCGCGCTCTGTCTTTCGATTATCCAACGTACTGCCCGTCATTGGATGCCCAACCTGCTCCATAACAATCCCCGGTTTTGCATTTCAGCCGCACAGTTTATATCGGGCAGTCCGGCTGAAATATTTTATTCGTATGAATTACTACCGCTGATTGGTTAATTGACTGTAAACCCTTGCCTGGTCTTTAGGTTTAGATCCAGATTGGATTATTTATTGCTGGCACAGCCGTAATTAGGCGAGGTGTATTGTCCGATATACTTTTCCTGCGGCAAGTAATAGCCTGATTGCGGTGAGAAATGCGCATGAGACGGTAAGGATGCAATCGCCCCGAACCTGCGTGGGGGAGGGGTGGAAAGCGCGGGGACACAGCGTTAATAACGGCAAATGCCCACCACCCGTCCCGCCAGCGATTCTTGCGCAAGAAGCCTTCACTACGAATGGCAATATCTCGATCTGATGCGGCGCATCTGGGAAACCGGTGACGAGCGGAAGGACCGGACGGGTATCGGCACGCGTTCGGTTTTTGGCGCGATGCTGCGGTTTGATCTTGCAAATGGTGCGATGCCGCTGATTACCACCAAACGCGTTTACTGGAAAACCGCAACGCGTGAATTGCTGTGGTTTTTGACGGGCGATACCAACATCCGCAGTCTTTGTGCGCAAGGTGTCGAAATATGGACCGACTGGCCGCTCGACACCTATCGTCGGGAAACGGGTGATGAGATTTCGCGTGAAGTTTTTTCGCAACGAATTGTCGAAGATGAGGGTTTCGCCCAACGCTGGGGCGATCTTGGTCCGGTGTACGGCAAACAGTGGGTCGATTGGCCGACGTATCGATACGGTCCGGACGGCAAATATGAGCGCGGCAAGGGGATCAATCAGGTCGCCCAGATCGTCGATAGTCTGAGAAACAATCCCGGCAGCCGCAGGCATATTCTGGAAGGCTGGAACGTCGCGGAACTGGATTTGATGGCACTTCCGCCATGCCACAAGACATATCAGTTTCATGTCGCTGACGGGAAATTGAACGGGTTGATGTATCAGAGAAGCTGCGATGTCGCGCTCGGGTTGCCGTTCAATCTCTGGTCAGCCGCGCTGCTGCAACGGATGTTTGCGCAGCAGGCCGGGCTTGATGTGGGAGAATTCGTGTGGATGGGCGGGGATACGCATTTGTACCTGAACCATGCCGATCTGGTCGAAACACAGCTGGAGAGGGTACCGTCGGGCAGTCCGGTGCTGGAAATAACGCGTAAGCCCGGCACGATGTTCGATTACCGTATCGATGATTTTGAAGTCAGGAATTATGCGCCCGATAGTCCGTTGCGCGCGCCCGTGGCGGTATAAGAAGCTGTCATCTTGACCGTTTGCGCGGCACGTAATAATATGTCGCAACCTTAAAATAATGCATCCGCGCTGGCTATTGGCGCGGATCAGCCACTCCGGGGGAGTTCTATGGGCAAAGGCCCCGATAAACTGGACGACAAGCGCGGCAACAAGCCGAAGCTGTCGTTGCATGTTCCCGAACCGTATTATCGCCCGGGTGATGCGGTCGATTTCTCGCACGTCGTCGTGACAAAGGCGGGCGAGCAGTTCCGCCCTGATGAGGCGTGCGACGCGAAAGACACGCATCCGCTGTGCCTCGATCTGATCCGTGTGCTCGGCGATGATGACAAGGCGCACGGTCCATGGGACCCGCGGCTTTCGCCTGAAACCCTGCGCACCATGTTGCACAATTTTGCATTGGTCCGCGCATTTGACGAACGGATGTACCGCGGCCAGCGCCAGGGCAAAACCAGCTTCTATATGAAGTGCACCGGCGAAGAAGCGACCTCTGTCAGCGCCGCGATGGCGCTTGCGTCCGATGACATGGTTTTCCCCAGCTACCGCCAGCAAGGTATCCTGATTGCGCGGGGTTATCCGCTGGTGGAGATGATCAACCAGATTTATTCGAACAAGGGCGACAAGCTGAAGGGCCGCCAACTGCCGATCATGTATTCCAGCCGCGAGCACAGCTTTTTTACGATCAGCGGCAATCTGGCGACGCAAACTCCGCAAGCTGTCGGCTGGGCGATGGCCAGCGCAATCAAGGGTGACAGCCGGATTGCCGCCACATGGATTGGTGAAGGCTCGAGCGCGGAGGGTGATTTTCATTCAGCCTGCACCTTCGCAGCGGTTTACAATGCGCCGGTGATCCTGAATGTGGTCAATAATCAATGGGCAATCAGCAGTTTCAGCGGATTCGCCGGGGCGGAACGCACGAGTTTTGCGGCCCGTGCCATGGGCTATGGCATAGCCGGGCTGCGGGTCGATGGAAATGACGCGCTGGCGGTGTATGCAGCACAAAAGTGGGCGGCCGACCGTGCGCGCTCTAACGGCGGGCCAACGCTGATCGAATATTTTACCTATCGCGCGGAAGGCCATTCGACGTCGGATGATCCAAGCGCATACCGGTCAGCACAGGAGCGCGAGGAATGGCCGCTTGGCGATCCCGTGACGCGGCTCAAGAAACATCTCATCGGACTGGGCGAATGGTCGGAGGACCGGCACGCTGCGATGGATCTTGTCTGCGCCGATGAAGTAAAGGCAGCCACCAAGGAAGCTGAAAAGAACGGTATCCTGGGCCACGGTTTGCATCATCCGTTTGCGACCATGTTCGAAGATGTTTTCGAAGACCTGCCCTGGCATCTCAAGGAGCAGAGCGAGCAGGCCATCCGCGAACGAGCGATCAAATGGCCCGAGGGGAAAAAACCATGAGCGCCGATACCAAATCCGCCATGGCACCCGCAGCCGCTACCGAACCGCGCCGGTTGAACATGATCGAAGCGATCAACGAAGCGCTCGATGTGATGATGGACCGTGATCCCGATATCGTGATTATGGGCGAGGACGTCGGCTATTTTGGCGGTGTGTTCCGTGCAACAGCAGGACTGCAGGATAAATATGGCACCAACCGTGTGTTCGACACGCCGATCAACGAATGCGGGATCATCGGTGCGGCGGTCGGGATGGGCGCATACGGCTTGCGTCCGGTGCCGGAAATCCAGTTTGCGGACTACATTTATCCCGGCATGGATCAGCTGATTTCGGAAGCTGCGCGCCTGCGTTACCGTTCGGCCGGCGAATTTATCGCGCCGATTACTGTGCGCTCGCCCTTTGGCGGCGGCATCTTCGGCGGCCAGACGCACAGTCAAAGCCCCGAGGCAATTTTTGCGCACGTCTCCGGCTTGAAGACAGTTATCCCCTCCACGCCCTATGACGCAAAGGGTCTGCTGATTGCGGCGATCGAAGATAACGATCCTGTGATATTCTTCGAACCCAAGCGGATATATAACGGCCCCTTCACAGGATATTACGACAAGCCGGTGGAGCCTTGGAAAAAGCACGCCGACAGCGTCGTTCCAGAAGGCCATTACCGCATCGAACTGGGTACTGCGCGGACAGTGACCGAAGGCGAGGAACTGACAGTGCTGGCTTATGGCACGATGGTTCACGTGGCCCGTGCAGTATGCGAGGAAAAAGGTGTCGACGCCGACATCGTGGACCTGCGGACGATCGTTCCGGTCGATATCAAGGCAATCGAAAAATCCGTCAAAAAAACCGGAAAGTGTCTCATCGTCCACGAGGCCACACGCACGGCAGGTTTCGGCGCCGAATTATCGGCGCTGGTGCAGGAACATTGTTTCTACCACCTCGAAGCGCCCGTTGCCCGCGTGACCGGGTTTGACACCCCCTATCCGCACAGCCTCGAATGGGCATATTTTCCTGGTCCCGTCCGCATTGGCGAGGCTATCGACTCAATTTTGAAAGACTGACCTGATGGCACGTTTTACATTCAACCTGCCCGACATCGGAGAAGGTATTGCCGAGGCGGAGATCGTCAACTGGCACGTCAAGGTCGGTGACATGATCGATGAAGATGACCGTCTGGCCGACGTCATGACGGACAAGGCCACTGTCGAAATGGAAAGCCCGGTGAAGGGCAAGGTGCTCGAGATTGCGGGCGAAGCCGGCGATATCATCGCGATCGGCTCGATGCTGGTGGTTGTCGAGGTAGAGGGCGAAGTGCCTGACGATATCGAGGAAGAAAACGCAGCCGCCACGCAGGCCGCACCGGCCCCCAAGGACGATGCTTTCGGCGAGCGTATCGAAGTTGAGAATTCCGATGCCGGCGATGCCGACGATGCCATTGCAACTACCGGGGCTCCGGCACCAACTCCGGCGCCAACTCCGGCGCCAACCCCCGCTCCCGCAGCCGAGCCGGTTGCTCGGTCATCTGTCAAGGTTCTGGCCTCTCCCGCTGTCCGCAAGCGGGCAAAGGACCTCGGCATAGACCTTGGCGAGGTAAGGCCTGCGGAAGATGGCCGTCTTCGCCATGCCGATCTGGACGCTTTCCTGTCGTATAATGCGGGAGGCGGATTTTCCGCATCCGGCAAGACGCGTGAAGATCAGCCGATCAAGGTCATCGGTCTGCGCCGCCGGATTGCCGAAAACATGGCTGCATCCAAACGAAACATTCCGCATTTTTCCTATGTCGAGGAATGCGATGTGACAGAACTGGAGCGGATGCGCGGGCAGCTCAATGATGCCCGCGGCGGCCGGCCCAAACTCACCATGATGCCGCTGCTGATTGCCGCGATCTGCAAGGTGCTGCCGCAATATCCGATGATCAATGCCCGCTACGATGATGAGGCGAATGTGGTCACGCGGCACGGCGCTGTGCATTTGGGGATGGCTGCGCAAACCGATAACGGACTGATGGTCCCCGTGATCCGCAATGCCCAGTCCAGAAATTTGTGGCAGCTTGCTGGTGAAATTGTCCGTCTGGCGAATGCAGCGCGTGACGGCACTGCCAAATCGGACGAGTTATCGGGTTCCACCTTGACGCTAACGTCGCTTGGACCTTTGGGAGGGGTTGCCACGACACCGGTGATCAACCGTCCTGAAGTGGCCATAATCGGACCCAACCGGATTATCGAGCGGCCGATGTTTGTTGCTGACGGGCAGGGCGGCGAACGGATCGAAAAGCGCAAGCTGATGAATATCTCGATCAGCTGCGATCACCGCGTTGTCGATGGCTACGACGCGGCGAGCTTCGTTCAGGAAATCAAGAAATTGCTTGAAGCACCCGCGCTGATTCTGGCGGATTAGCGCGACTGATTTATCGGACAAGCGCGCTGTAAGCGATCCGTCCATTGGCGCGCTGGGCATCCTGCGGAGTGATTAGCCAGCGCAGATGCGTTGCATCCTCTGGTGATGCCAGACGGCCGCTTTGGCCAATCCGCAAGCTGCCCAGACGGCCCCAGCTGCGACCGCCATCTGCCGAAATCTCGACCGTCTCCAGCCCGCTGCGCTGAAACGCGAGCGAGGCCGGCACTTTGGCCGCCACAATAAAGGATCGGCGATTGGACGGGGCGGTCCATTCGACCAGCAGCACAACCCGGTCGCCGCGTGCTAGTGTGGTCGCGCGCGAAAGCGATAAATAGCCGTTTGCCGAGGGCGCACTTTCCACGAACACCGAACTGGCCAACTGGACCCGTTCCTGAGCGGCAAGCGGGACCGCCAGTGCCAGCGCGGCAAGAGACGCCAAAATCGGAGCAAGAGCGCGAACCATAAAATCCCCCAGAATTGCCGGCAGGCAAAGAGAATTCTCTATCGCGGCGAGACGCGAAGATATGGTTAACGCCGCGGCAGGAATTGCCATCGGTTCGCCAATTTCCACGCAAATTTGCGGCTGGAGCATTTTAGCCGATCAGATTTGTTGACAGCCCCAATTTGCTGTCCTAGTGGCGCTGCTCCCACAGGGCATCGCCCTGTTTAAGCGGGTGTAGCTCAGTTGGTTAGAGCGCCGGCCTGTCACGCCGGAGGTCGCGAGTTCAAGTCTCGTCACTCGCGCCATTTTTGGCGCAATTATGCAGAAATTTGGATGCGGTGGAACAAGTTGCGCAGTTGCGCTGGGTTTACGTTTCGTCAGGCGCGCTCCAGCTTCCGGTTTCCATCCAGATCAGAAACCGCCTGAGCGGCAAGAGCCAGATCACTCCCAGAACCAGATAGATCACGGTCTGGAGCAAAACGTGCATTTGCCCGATCCAGGTCGATGCCCACGTAACAGCCGCGGCATATGCAGTCAGTCCGACAACCAGCGCCAGAATACCGGCGGGAATGCGCCATGTCGGTTCGTTTCTCATGCAAATGGCCCGTAAATACGCGTTGGTGTGACGACAGCCCTCATGGGCTTGTCATGGGGTTCTGTGGGTAATTCATCCAGCAGTTGGGCGTCCCACGCCATGCCGATCACATCCGTTCCGGGATGATCGGCAAGCCAGCGGTCGTAATGCCCGCCGCCCTGGCCAAGGCGGTCGCCCGAGGCGGTGAAGCCCAGCAGCGGCGCAAACAATACATCCGGCACTGCGGCCGCCGCATCATCCGCTGGTTGCATCAGGCCAAACGGACCGATTGTTAAATCACTTTCGCCAAAAGGATCCGTCCACAGGCGAAAATCCATTGCTGCACCCTTATGCTCGAACCAAGGCAGGGCGACCCGGTACCCATTTTCCATGAAATATCTGGCGTAAGGCGTTGCCGGCGCTTCGAAAGCGGTTGCGCGGTACAGGCCGATGGTGGCGCCAGCGGGTATCGTTTCCCGCAGCGGAGCCGGAGGAATTTTGAACAGGAGCGCGCGGGTGCTCCCCGGCATTGCTTCGACATGCGCGCGGCGAATGTTTCGAAGCCCGGTTCTGAGTTTCGCCTTGGCGTCCAAAAAACAGTCCTAAAAATCGGCCTGCGCCGCATAACCGCGGAGCAAAGTAAGTGACGGGCCCACCATGGGTCGGAGCCTAGAAATCCTCTGACGCGGTCACGTCAGGTGGGGATCGTATGTGCCGGACCACGGTCCAGCCAGGGACAAACCCCTTAGATTTGCTTATAGCCTCAGGGATATCAAACGGCGCGTGCCGGGCAGTACCCGTCCAGCCCTATGTAGGCGGTTGCCTAGCGCTTCTCAAGCAGCGAAGCACATCCTTCGAGCCGGTCAGCCATCCGTTCGAGCAGATCGGCCATTTCGGCATCCTCTGCCGCGCCGGATGCGCCGGCTGTGAGCGGCGGCGGTTCCGCGGAATTATTTTTAAGGTCAGCGACCTCGTCAGCAAGCAGTAACGAGGCGAATAACAGACGGCGCGCCTCGTTTCCGCCGGTATCGCCCATTTGTTTGAGCTTGGCATCGATGGATTGCCCCAGCCTGGCGATATGGGCTTCTTCGCCATCACCGCAGGCAACCACATAATCCTTGCCGCCAATGGTCAGCGTGACTTCGCTCATAATCCGGCCTTTGCCAGCAAATCGTCAAGTTCACGCAAAGTCGCCGCCACAGTCTCGCGCAGTTTTTCATGCTTTTCCACCAACCGGGAAACAGGTTCGTTCGCGGCGGCAGCACCCGGTGCAGTTTTGGCCGCTGCACTTTCGATCCGCGCGAGTGCGCTTTCGATCCTGGTCATTGCCTGTCTGGTCCGGTCACGTGACATATGCGTATAATAAATCAAACTTTGCATATTCGCAAAGGTTTGGCGCGCCCTGTTGATAAACGGCCTTGATTGGCCTTTACCCCGATTTGAAGGGGACTTCCTGCGGCGGGCGGTTGACCTTGCCTTGCCCATTGGCGAATGACCTTTGCGCGCGCCGAATCGCCCCGCAGGGGTGCTTGAAATTCTGCGGCGCGGTACCGGCAGGAGCACCACCGTCTATGAGCCTCGACCAGTCCAGTTTTGGCCAATCCCGTCTCGCGCCGATGGCCAATGCGATCAGAGCCTTGTCGATGGATGCCGTTCAGGCTGCCAATAGCGGCCACCCGGGCATGCCGATGGGCATGGCCGACGTCGCTACGGTGCTGTGGTCCGATTTTATCAAGTTCGACCCTTCCGCGCCTGATTGGGCTGACCGTGACAGGTTCATTTTGTCGGCCGGCCATGGCTCGATGCTGATTTATTCGCTGTTGCACCTGTCGGGCTATGCCGCGCCCACGATCGACAATATCCGCAATTTCCGCCAGTTGGGCAGCCCTTGCGCAGGGCACCCGGAAAACTTCCTGCTCGACGCGGTGGAATGCACCACCGGTCCGCTGGGCCAAGGGCTTGCGATGGGCGTTGGCATGGCAATGGCAGAACGGCATCTCAATGCAAAGTTCGGTGATGATCTGGTCGATCACCGCACCTGGGTCGTTTCAGGCGATGGTTGCCTGATGGAAGGTATCAATCACGAGGCGATCGGCCTCGCCGGCCATCTGAATCTTGGGCAAATGATCGTTCTATGGGACGATAATAATATCACCATCGACGGTAGCGCCGATCTGTCGACCAGCGAAGATGTCGAAGCGCGCTTCCAGTCCGCCAAATGGCATACGGTCCGCTGTGACGGGCATGATGTGGCTGACATTCGCCGCGCTATTGAAGAAGCCATGGCCGACCCGCGCCCTTCGCTCGTGGCGTGCAAGACAATTATCGGCAAGGGTGCACCCACCAAGCAGGGCACCAGCGCGACCCACGGCGCACCGCTGGGTGCGGATGAAATTGCAGCGGCGCGCGAAATGCTGGGCTGGGAATCCGAACCATTTGTGATCCCGGATACAATCATGTCCGACTGGCATTCGACCGGCGACCGGGGCAAGGCCGCTCATGCCGACTGGAAGAAACGTCTCGAAGCATCGGCTCATCGTGGAGCCTTTGAAAGCCATCTGATGCCGGTTGCCGATATGGCGGACGCGGCCATCGAAAACCATATTCACGCGCTCGCAGACGATGCCCCCGAAGTTGCGACGCGTAAATCGTCGGAAATGGCGCTTGAAGCGTTGACCGAAAAACTGCCGCAAATGATCGGCGGATCGGCTGACCTGACCGGTTCGAATAACACCAGGACATCATCAACATTGCCGTTTCAGGCTGATAGCTATGATGGACGCTATGTCTATTATGGCATTCGCGAATTCGGTATGGCGGCCGCGATGAACGGCATGGCGCTTCATGGCGGCGTGGTACCCTATGGCGGCACGTTCCTGATCTTCAGCGATTATTGCCGCAATGCTATCCGGCTGTCCGCCTTGCAGCAGACGCAGGCAATTTACGTGCTGACGCACGATTCGATCGGACTTGGCGAAGATGGCCCGACACACCAGCCGGTCGAACAGGTGATGAGCCTGCGGCTGATCCCGAACCTCAACGTCTATCGCCCGTGCGACGCCATCGAAACGGCGGAGTGCTGGGCGCATTCGCTGAAAACGACCGACACACCTTCGGTCCACGCGCTTACCCGCCAGGCATTGCCGCCCATGCGCGGCGCAGAAAGCAAGAACTGGTCTGGTTCGGAGAATATGTCGGCGAAGGGCGCCTACCGTCTCAAGTCAGCCGAAGCGGCAAGAAAGGTGCTTCTGATCGCAACCGGCAGCGAGGTGCACCTCGCGATGGATGTCGCGGCAAAGCTGGAAGCGGGCGGGATCGGCGCGGACGTCGTGTCGATGCCTTGCATGGAAATGTTCGAGCAGCAGGACGGGGCCTATAAGGCAGATGTGCTGGCGACGGGCGATGATCTCGTCAGGGTTTCGATCGAGGCCGGCACAACGCTTGGCTGGCAACGCTACACCGGGATTGACGGTGTCAATATCGGATTGGACCGGTTCGGCGCCTCCGCCCCGGCAGAACAGCTTTTCGAGAAGTTCGGCTTTACGGTCGATTCGATTATTCCACAGATTATTAACAAGATCAGTAGTTAAGCAGGAGCTTTTACCATGGCGACCAAGGTTGCAATCAACGGTTTCGGGCGCATCGGGCGCCTGGTAGCACGCGCCATTCTGGAGCGGGACGATCACGATCTGGAACTCGTCGCGATCAACGATCTGGCCGATGCGAAGGCCAATGCACTGCTTTTCCAATACGATTCCACCCACGGCCGTTTTCCCGGCGAAGTGACCAGCGATGGCAGCAGCATCACCGTGAACGGCAAGAAGATAGCGGTCACCTCGGAGCGTGAACCCGGCAAGCTTCCGCACGCCGAAATGGGTATCGATATCGTGCTGGAATGCACCGGTTTTTTCCAGTCACACGAAGAGGCCCAGCCGCATATCGATGCGGGTGCCAAGCGTGTGCTGATCTCCGCCCCTGCCAAAAACGTTACCAAAACAGTTGTTTATGGCGTCAATCACGACCAACTGACAGCATCCGACGTGATTGTTTCCAACGCGAGCTGTACGACCAACTGCCTCGCGCCGGTGGCGAAAGTGCTCAACGATAGGGTCGGGATCGAGCGTGGGTTCATGACCACGATCCACAGTTACACCAATGATCAGCGTATGCTGGACCAGATGCACAGCGATATGCGCCGTGCCCGCGGCGGCGCGCAAAACATGATCCCCACAACCACCGGCGCGGCGCGCGCGGTCGGTCTGGTTTTACCCGAACTGAACGGCAAACTGGACGGATCGTCCGTGCGGGTTCCGACACCGAACGTCAGCCTGATCGATCTGGTGTTCACGCCAACGCGCGACACATCTGCGGAAGAACTCAACGATGCGCTCAAGGCCGCGTCCGAAGGTGCAATGAAGGGCGTTCTTTATTTTACCGACCAACCGCTGGTGAGCTCGGACTTCAACCATTTTCCCGCCAGTTCGACCGTGGACAGTCTCGAGACAACCGTGATGGAGGGCAAACTTGCCCGCGTTGTCAGCTGGTACGATAATGAATGGGGTTTTTCCAACCGTATGATCGACACAGCCGGCGTTATGGCCGGCCTGATTTGAGCCCGAGATGAGCACCTTTCGCACGCTTGACGATCTTGGCGATGTCACCGGCAAAGTCGCATTGGTTCGGGTCGATCTGAATATGCCGATGGATGGCGGTTCGGTAACCGACACGACCCGCGTTCAGGCCGCCGCGCCGACAATCCTGGAATTGGCCGATGCGGGAGCGAAAGTTTTGCTGCTGGCGCATTTTGGCCGGCCGAAAGGTCAACGCAATTCGACCATGTCGGTGAGTATGACGCTGGACGCAGTCGAGGATGTGCTGGGCCGTGAGGTGATGTTTATTCCCGAAATCGCCGGACCGGTTGTTGAACAGTCAATCGGTATCTTGCGAAACGGCGACATCGGATTGCTCGAAAATACGCGTTTCTGGGCCGGAGAAGAGGCAAATGACGCTGATTTTGCAGCATCGATTGCTGCGAATGGCGATTTCTACGTCAACGATGCGTTCTCGGCAGCGCACCGTGCCCATGCAAGCACGCAAGGCATCACCAGATATCTGCCGGCCTACGCAGGCCGCGCAATGCAGAAGGAACTCGAAGCGCTTGAGCAGGCGCTTGGCAATCCGGAGACGCCTGTTGCGGCCGTGGTGGGCGGGGCAAAGGTTTCATCCAAACTTGCGGTGCTGGAACATCTTGTCACCAAAGTCGATCACCTGATTATCGGCGGCGGCATGGCCAATACATTCCTGGCTGCGCGCGGTGTGGCAGTCGGCAAATCGCTTTGCGAACATGATCTGGCGGATACGGCCAATGCCATCATGGACGCTGCCGATGGTGCCGGCTGCACGGTGCATCTGCCGTATGACGTCGTCGTTGCCAAAGAGTTCGCCGCAAATCCTGCCAGCCTGCGGACCTGCAATGTGCACGAAGTGGGCGCCGACGAGATGATTCTGGATATAGGCGAAAGCGCGGTGGAGGCGTTGGCAGACGTCCTCAAAACGTGCAGGACGCTGGTCTGGAACGGGCCGCTGGGTGCCTTCGAAACCGAACCTTTTGAAACCGCGACAGTAGCGTTGGCGAAAACTGCAGCCGCGCTGACGCATGAGGGTTCGCTCGTATCGGTAGCAGGCGGCGGTGATACGGTCGCCGCACTAAATCTCGCCGGCGTAGCCGATGATTTTACGTATGTTTCAACTGCTGGCGGCGCTTTCCTCGAATGGATGGAAGGCAATGAATTACCGGGTGTGGCAGCGCTCGTTAGCTAATATCTAGCGATATTCTGGGTTGGGTGCATCGAAACTGTGGCCTTCGTTCCACAGTTCCTTCGAATTGCCGTGCGCCGGCAGGCCGCCTGCGTCCTTGAGCATACGTGCCATATGCATCATGTTCCAGGTGGCAAATGTCGTGTTCCGCCGGGTGAAATCGTTGTCAAACCCTGCCCGGCTCCCGTCATCCTGCTTGTCACCGTAGGACGGGCCTGGGCCCGCTTCCCCGATCCAGCCAGCATCGGCTTGTGGCGGGATGGTATAGCCCACGTGCTGCAGTGAATATAACACGCCCATGCCGACGTGTTTGATGCCGTCTTCGTTACCCGTCACGATGCAGCCGCCGACCTTGCCGTAGAATATGTACTGGCCTTTATCGTTTGTCTGCCCGGAATGCGCGTAGAGTTTTTCGATGATTTTCTGACAGATGGAGCTTTTTTCGCCGAGCCAGATCGGGGTGCCGATTATCAGAATATCGGCGGCATTGACGCGGGGCCAGATATCCGGCCATTCGTCGCTTTGCGCACCATGTTCGGTCATGTCCGGATATACGCCGGTGGCTATATCGTGGTCTATCGCGCGCAGCCGGTCGACGCTCACCTTATTGCGGGTCATGATAGTTTCCGCCATCTCGAGCAGACCGTCAGTATGCGAGCTTTGCGGAGAACGCTTTAGCGTGCAATTGATCATCAACGCTTTCAGATCGCTAAAATCGGTTTTGTTGTCGTCACAAAGTTTTTGCTGAATATTGTCGAGCATCTGCAAATTCTCCCCGGGGTTGTGGGTTATACGGTTGAAACAGGGAAAAGGTAACACCGTCCGGTTGCAGAGCACGCGGGCCATGTTTATGGGCGCGCCTGACGATTGACGCATTCGTATGCAGCAACAGCAGGACCAGCGCGATGAACCATCAGGAAATGACCACCCGGATTGAACAGGGCCAAGGCTTTATTGCCGCGCTCGACCAGAGTGGCGGCTCTACTCCGAAGGCGCTCCGCGGCTACGGGGTGGAGGAGCACGAATATTCGGGTGACGAGCAAATGTTCGCAAAAATACACGAGATGCGCACGCGGATTGTGACATCTCCCAGCTTCAATGGCGACCGGGTTTTGGGTGCTATTCTGTTCGAACGGACGATGGACGGCGATGCTGGCGGAAAATCGGTGCCTGACCAGCTGAAAAGTCGCGGCGTAGTGCCGTTCCTGAAGGTGGACAAAGGACTTGAGGACGAGGCGGACGGCGTCCAGATGATGAAACCGATGCCCGACCTCGGCGCGCTGCTGGAACGCGGCAAGGCCAAGGGGATATTCGGCACAAAGATGCGTTCGGTTATAAACAGCGCTTCGCCCACAGGAATTGCCGCAATCGTCAGCCAGCAATTCGATGTGGGCAGGCAGATCATCGAACACGGGCTGTTGCCCATGATCGAACCGGAATATAATATAAATTCGGCTGACCGGGCTGAAGGCGAAGTGATTTTGCGTGACGAAATCGCCAAACAACTCAGCGGATTACCAGCCGGCACCAAAGTGATGCTGAAGCTCAGCCTTCCGGTTCAAGCCAATCTTTACAAATCGCTGGTTGATCATCCTAACACTGCGCGGGTGGTGGCGCTGTCCGGCGGCTTCAACCGGGCAGAGGCCTGTGAAAAACTGGCCCGAAACGAAGGTATGATTGCCAGTTTCAGCCGGGCATTGCTGGAAGAACTACGCGCGCAGATGGACGATGCCGAATTTGACTTGGCATTAGCGACGGCGATCGAGGAAATCAGGTGCGCCAGCGCTACTTGAACTGAAGCCCTATTTTTCGGCTTTGAACGCGAAAGTGAAGCGATAATCGACTTCCGCTACCTGCCCGCCCGACCGCGGGGCCGGGTCTGCGGCAACCAGGGTTACGGTCCCGCCGATCACTTCGACCGGTTTTGCCAGTTTCATTTCTGCGCGGTCAGTGTCCCAGCCGGCAGCGACTTCAGCCATGATGCGGACCGTCCCGGCGTGGACGCACTGGACGCCTTCGGGGCAGCGGCTGTCCTCCAGCACGCCCATGGGCGTGATGCTGGCCGGGCCGACATTGGCGATCTGGCCGATCCCGGCGGTGGGTTGATCCATTGGCTGGCCAGAGGCCGTAACGCAGCCTGCAAGTAGCAAAGAACTGGCTAGAAGAGGGAAGTTGCGCATGGCTGATCAACCCGCCACAGGCTGAAGTGTTCCTTTACCTGTTGGCCGCGCTGTCTGCGCAGGGTATTGGGCGATCATGACCGCCAAAAACCCCAAATGCCTGCTTTATCTGATCTCGCCGCTGGAAACCGGCGGAAATTTTCCTGCCCGCCTCGAGCGCGCTCTGGATGCCGGTCCGGTCGCAGCGTTCCAGTTCCGTGTCAAAGATATCGATCAGCATGAGGCTGCGCGGCTCGCGGCGCCGCTGCTTGAAATCTGCCGCGCGCGCGATGTTGCATTTGTTGTTAATGACAATATCGCACTGGCAAAACGGTTGGAGGCTGACGGTCTGCATCTGGGCCAGAGTGATGGCGACGTGCGCGAGGCCCGCGAGCAACTCGGCACTGATATCCAAATCGGCGTTACCTGCCATGACAGCCGACATCATGCGATGGATGCGGGTGAAGCGGGCGCAGATTATGTGGCCTTCGGAGCTTTTTACCCGAGCGACACAAAAGCTACCACTCACCGGCCGGAGCCTGAAATTCTGACATGGTGGCAGGGGCTGTTTGAATTACCATGCGTGGCAATCGGCGGCATCACGCCCGATAATTGCACGCCGCTGATTGAAGCGGGGGCTGACTTTATCGCGGTGTCCGGTGCGGTATGGGGCGGTGACGAGGTTGCTGCGATAAAGGCTTTTGCCGCAAAACTCTGATTTGCCGGACCTTTCTGCCGGGCAATTCGTTTCTCGTTTACAGGGCGCATGACGGCGCTTCGACTTGGGGAGTTATTATGCGCACATTATTGATTTCAGCTTCGCTACTGGCACTTTCGGCATGCGGACTGAATGGTACCGACAGGGAACAGGAGCAGGGCAGCGAAGTGTCCGCCAATCCCGCCAGCCAGTCGGACAATCTTGCCGACAGCATGGCGTCCAGCGATCCGATGGATGACACAGCGGCACCGGTCGGCATTGCTGACAGTCAGGAACGTCCAACGATGCAAGCGCAAGTGGTGCTTGACCGCCGCGGATTTGGCCCCGGCGTTATCGACGGGAAGATGGGCCTTTCCACCGAAAATGCCTTGCGCGGATTTCAGGAAGCAAATGCGCTCGAAATATCCGGAAAAATGGATGAAGCGACAACCAAGGCATTGGAAAAGTGGTCGAATATTCCGGCAACGCGGGTCGTGACCATTCCGCAGGAATGGGCTTCGCACGAATTTACCAAAGTGCCCGAAAATCCGGCAGAACAGGCCAAACTGGATAGGCTTGGCTATAACACGCTTGATGAAAAACTCGCCGAGCGGTTCCATACGACTGTGGCAGTGCTCAAAGAACTGAATCCTGGCGGAAAACCGGCTGGGATGACCGCGCCGCAAAACCCGACTGACAAAGCACCCGTCGCAAAAGGTACGGCAAAATCCGCAGCCGCGGCTGGCAAGAAAACTGCGGATAGCGCGCAGGAAAAGTCTTTTTTTACCGCTGGCCAGCAAATTCGCGTTCCCAACATCGGTGCTGACCGGATAGCGCCCGGCAAGATCGACAATGAAGGATGGCAAGCGACACTGGCTTCGCTCGGTGTCGGCACAGAGCAACCCGAAGTGACGAAGGTGGTCGTCAGCGCATCGAAAGGCACCTTGCGGGCGTTCGATGCCAATGGAAAGCTCGTTGCGCTGTTCACCGTGACAAGCGGGTCGGACAATGATCCGCTGCCGCTGGGCGACTGGGACATCACGGCGGTCGCGTATAATCCGCCCTTTGCATATAATCCCGAATTGTTCTGGGATGTCCCGGATGACGAGGAAAAACAGCAACTGCCCCCGGGCCCCAACGGGCCGGTGGGCGTGGTGTGGATTGATCTATCGAAGGAACATTACGGGATTCATGGCACTCCGGCACCAGAAACTATCGGTCGTTCTCAAAGCCATGGCTGTGTACGCTTGACGAATTGGGATGCAGCGCGATTATCGCAGATGGTATCAACCAGGACAAAGGTGCTATTCGAGGCCTGATATGGCGTTAAAATTTGCAGAACGCATCGTGACAATCGTGGCAACCGCCACATTGACTTCCGCTGCCTGGATTGTGGGCGGCGGAAGTTTCATGCGGTATGCGGATGATCAAAAAGCCGCCGAGGCCACCGAGGCGGAAGCCACGACGGCGACCGGCGCGGATTCTGCAAACAAGATTGCCACATCGCCGCCCCGCGGCGGAGCGGAGCAAGGGCCGCTGGACAGCAATGAAGTTTTGAAACCCGATGCAGCCGAAACCGATCAACTGGTTGTACCGGTGTTGAATGTTAGGCCTGCCGATCTGCAAAATACGTTCACCGACCAGCGCGGTGATGCAACGCGGCTGCACGAAGCGCTGGATATCATGGCCGAAGAGGGAACAACCGTAATTGCCGCCGGCCCTGGCGAAATCGAAAAGATTTTTCTCAGCGAAGCGGGAGGTAAAACGTTATATGTGCGCTCCCCCGATCGCAAGACGATCCATTATTACGCGCATATGGGCGACTATGCCGATGGACTGAAAGAAGGGCAGCGCGTCAGGCGCGGACAGCGGCTGGGTACGGTGGGAAGCAGCGGTAACGCGGATCCCGCGTCGCCGCATTTGCATTTTGCCATTCTTAGAACCACCCCCGATGCAAAATGGTGGGAGCCGACAACCGCAATCAATCCTTATCCCTTGCTCACGGGTACCGGTCAGCGGCCGTAAAGCACGCAGCGCATCCGCCCGGGTGTGCCGTCTTCGGTTATTTCGCGAAGCATCGTCCGGCCAACCCGGTCGAATTTGAGCCCGCGTAACGGGCCGCTGGTCATTCGTACGGTCCGCCCCGTCAGCAGGTAGGTCCCGCTTCCCCGCGCCGAATTGTAGCTCGACGCGTTCTCGATCTTGAAACTCATTTCATCCACCGGGATACCGGCAGGCCCGGCAGCATTGCCCGGCAATTCGCAGCCATAGCTGCCGCGCGGCAATGTCGCGAGCGTATCGCCCGATCCGGCTGTGACCGGACCGGTAAGCGCAGCGATTGCCGCGAGTGTAAGAATTGATTTTCCGATCATTTGTCGTTCCGTGACCGTATATAGCATCTGACGGGTGAATTTCCAGTTATTGGCGGCCGGGGGGAGCAGCGATGCTTGCCCGCGGGCCATGCAGACGCTAAAGGCCCGCGCGCAGGCGGGTTATTCCCCGCATTCTTTGACATTGAAGGCTAAGCCATGAAAATCAGCGGCGTGGACATCCGTCCCGGCAACATCATCGAGTATGAAACGGGCATCTGGAAAGTGGGAAAAATCCAGCATACCCAGCCGGGCAAGGGCGGTGCCTATATGCAGGTCGAGATGAAAAACCTCGTCGATGGCCGCAAGACCAACGTCCGCTATCGTAGCGCCGACACGGTCGAAAAAGTGCATCTGGATACCAAGGAATTCCAGTTCCTGTATGCCGAAGATGCCAACCTGATCTTTATGGACAAGGATAATTACGAGCAAATTCAGCTGCCGACCGATTTGCTTGGCGATGCAGCGGCATTTCTGACGGACGGTATGGATGTCACGCTGGAAATGTATAACGACAAACCGATCAGTGTCGCGCTACCGGATCAGGTCGAAGCCACAATCACCGAAGCAGATGCGGTTGTGAAAGGGCAAACGGCAAGCTCGAGCTACAAACCTGCCGTCCTCGAGAACGGCGTTCGCGTGATGGTACCGCCGCATATCGAAAGCGGGACACGCATCATCGTTGATGTGTACGAACGCACATATGTCGGCAAGGCTAACTGAGCGGTATCATGTCACAGATTTCCGGAGTTATTCGCGTCATGGAACGCGCAGCGCGTAAGGCAGGCAACCGACTGCGCCGCGATTTTGGCGAAGTCGAACATCTGCAAGTGAGCCGCAAGGGTCCGGCAGACTTCGTATCGAAAGCCGATCAGGTTTCCGAACGCACGCTGTACGACGAATTGCTGGTTGCACGCCCTGACTGGGGTTTCGAGCTTGAAGAAGGCGGCACGATCGAAGGCGATCCGACGAAACCTCGCTGGGTTATCGATCCGCTCGACGGCACAAGCAACTTTCTCCACGGGATCCCGCACTTCGCTATTTCAATTGCGGCGCAAGAGCCGCGGCTGGACGGCAAGGGCTGGGGCGATGTTATTGCTGCAGTGGTCTATAATCCGGTCACGGACGAGACTTTCTGGGCGGAAAAATCGCGCGGTGCGTGGTTGCAGGATGCGCGGCTGCGTTGCTCGGTCCGAAACCGGATGTCCGATGCGCTGATTGCGACGGGTATTCCGTATCAGGGACATGGCAATTTCGCTGAATGGTCGGCTATTTTTGCGGCCGTCGGTCCCGAAGTTGCAGGCATCCGCCGGTTTGGCGCAGCGTCGCTCGATATGGCCTGGGTCGCGGCGGGGCGCTTCGACGCATTCTGGGAGAGCGATCTCAACCCGTGGGACACGGCTGCTGGCGGCTTGCTTATCCGCGAAGCGGGCGGGTTTGTAACCGACTACCGCGGCCGTTCGCAGCCGATCTGTGACACGCAAGTGATTGCCGGCAACGATGCGCTGCATTCGCGCCTTCACAAGATCATTACGACATCGCTGAAGGAAGCAAACAAGTAACGGGCTTGCCCAGCGGGACACTCGGCGCTAATCGGCCCGCGTGTCTTGCCTTACCAGCTTTTGCTTCGGCAGAATTTCAGGGGCCCCTGTGGTGGAATTGGTAGACGCGCTCGACTCAAAATCGAGTTCCTAACGGAGTGCCGGTTCGACTCCGGCCAGGGGCACCAGATTTGCAGAACGACGAATAGGGCCAAGGATCGTTCGGGATTTCGCCTGCACGCAACACGCGGCCAGCGGCCCTTCGGCCAATTTGCGGGTTAGCGGCTGTGCACAGAAACTCACTCGCCTGATGGTGAATGCGCTGCTAGGGCTCTGCTTGTGAACGCTATGCTGCCAGGACTGCCATCTTACCACGCGATGGCCGCTATGGCTGTTACGGTCGCGATGTTCATCGGTTTTGCGCGCGGCCGCCTCTCGATCGAAATCATTTCGTTGCTGATTATCGCGGTGATTGCAGTGGGGCTGTATTTTCTCCCCTTGGCAGGCACGCAGCCTACGGACGGACTGGCTCTAGCCTTTTCCGGATTTGGTCATCACGCGCTGATCACCATTTGCGCGCTCATGATTATGGGCCGCGGACTGGTGGTCACCGGCGCGCTGGAGCCTGCTGCGAGATTTCTGGAAACCGTTTTCAAGATCAATCTGCAACTCGGCTTGCTGGTATCGCTGCTGATTGCGTTCGTTCTTTCGATGGGTGTCAACAATACGCCGGTGCTCGTCCTGCTCATGCCGATTTTCGTGGCGCTGGCCGCTCGCGGGGCATTACCGGCTTCCAAGACCCTCATGCCGTTGAATGCGGCGTCGCTCCTCGGCGGATTGGCAACCACCATCGGGACGTCCACCAATATTCTGGTGGTATCGATCGCAGTCGATCTGGGTATGCCGCGCATGGGCGTATTTCACTACACGCCGATTGTCCTGATCGCCGGTCTGGTTGCGCTGCCCTATGTGTGGCTGGTCATGCCGCGCCTGCTGGGCGATAACCGGGTCGAGAAAGACCACACGGAGCGTCGGTTCCGCGCGAGGCTGCGGGTGTCTTCGGACAGTCCGCTGACGGGCCAGTTGCTGGTCGATATCATGAAGCGGCTGCCCGACGATATTACATTTCACAATGCGCCCACCAGTCATTTGCAGCCGAACCAGCGGTTCGATGTTTCAGGCACACATGAAGATCTGGAAAATGCCATGCGCATTTTGCAGGGTGAGGTCGCACCTGACTGGGTAATCCAACGGATCAGTGACCGCTCGCGCGAAACCAGGCAGGACACTGTCGTCGTCGAAATGGCGGTAACCGCAGATTCCCGATTGCTGGACCGGACGTTGCCCACCAGTGGTATCGGCGATCTGTACGGTGTTGCGGTGCTGGGCATCCATCGTCCGGAAAAACTGTTTGGCCGGCAGGAACGCTATTCCGATGACGGGGATTTGCACTTCGCGGAAGGGGATGTGCTGCTGGTCATGGGTCTGCCTGACGATCTCCAGCGGTTTGCGCGCGCGGATGGGTTGCTGATGCTGGAAGGCGCAAGGGAAGTCCCGCGCCGGTCCAAAGCCGTGCTGGCTGCTGTCATCATGGGGGCAAGTGTCGGTCTGGCATCGGTCGGAATTTTCCCGATTGCAATTGCTGCACTGGGCGGCGCGATCTTGATGTTTGTTACCGGCTGCGTGAAATTTGACCGGGTAGGGCGGGCTTTATCGGCGCAGGTTATCGTACTGATTGCCGCGAGTATCGCCCTGGGCCGGATTATCGACGAAAGCGGCGCTGCCGACTGGCTGGGCCAGCTGCTTGCTTTTGGATTGCAGTATCTCGCACCAGCAGCGGTGCTGGCCGCGATCATGCTGTTCGTGACAATTCTGACCAATTTTGCGTCTAATGCCACTGCCGCGACCGTCGGCACACCAATTGCCTTCAGTGTCGCACAACAACTGGGTCTGCCGGCAGAGCCGCTGATTCTGGCGGTGCTGTTTGGCTGCAACCTTTGTTACGCCACTCCGATCGCTTATCAGACAAACATGATGATTATGTCTGAGGGCAGTTATGAATTCCGCGATTACATCCGAACGGGCGTCCCGCTGGTCTTGATAATGGTCACCACGCTATCGTTCTTGCTGGTGATCACATACGGAATGTAAGCGGGCTAGCGTGTAGTTACCCAAGGGCAGGAGCTGACCAATGCCAAGCAAATCTTTCCTGGTTGCCGCGCTCTTTTGCGGCTTTGCATCCCCGGCGCAGGCAGACGATCTAAGCGACGGTTTGGCAGGCGATATGCCCGCGCTGATGGAATTTTACCGCGATCTCCACGCGAACCCCGAACTCAGTTTCGAGGAAGTTGAAACCGCCGCCAAGATGGCGGCCCGGTTTCGCACTCTCGGCTTTGAAGTTACCGAACAAGTGGGCAAAACGGGCGTTGTCGGCGTGATGCGAAACGGCGCGGGTCCGACAGTGATGTTGCGGGCCGATATGGACGGCCTTCCGCTGGTTGAAAAGACCGGCCTTGATTATGCATCGCGGCGCGTGGCAACGCCGGCATCAGGCATGGAAACGGGGGTCATGCATGCTTGCGGCCATGATACGCATATGGCCGGGTTGATCGGTGCGGCACAGCTTTTAACGCGGCATAAGGACCAGTGGTCGGGCACGCTGGTGTTGATTGCGCAGCCTGCCGAAGAGTTGGGCGAGGGCGCTCTGGCGATGCTTGCAGATGGCTTGTTCACCCGGTTCCCCAAACCTGATTATGTGGTGGCCTTTCACGATGCAGCAGGCGTGCCAGCGGGGCAGGTCGCATATTCGCCCGGGTTTGCTTTGGCGAACGTGGACAGTGTGGACATTACGGTTAAGGGCATCGGTGGGCATGGCGCGCGGCCGCACACGACCCGCGATCCGATTGTGTTGGCCAGTTCGATCGTGATGAAGTTGCAAACCCTCGCCAGCCGCGAAATATCGGCGCAGGACCCGGTCGTGGTCACCGTGGGAAGTTTTCATTCAGGGTTTAAGCACAACATAATTTCTGACGAGGCAAAGCTGCAGCTAACCGTCAGGTCTTACAGTGACGAAACACGCAAAACGCTTCTGGATGGCATCAAACGTATCGCTCGTGGTGAAGCGATCGCATCCGGCTTGCCGGAAGAACTGATGCCTGTCGTCACCGTTATAGAGCCCTACACGCCGGCAACCTACAACGATCCCGAATTATCCGCCCGTCTGGCCGCCAGCTTCACTTCGCGGTTCGGGCTGCAGCGCGTGACCGAGGCGCCTGCGGTGATGGGCGGCGAAGACTTCGGGCAATTCAGACGCGCGTCACCCGATGATACACAGTCGCTGATTTTCTGGGTCGGCGGGACGCCTGTGGACGAATATCTGGCAGCACAAAAGCACGGCACGGTATTGCCGTCCTTGCACAGTCCGTTCTGGGCTCCGGATGCCGAAACAGTTATCGCAACCGGGGCGGAAGCACTGGCCGTTGCTGCGCTCGATCTGATGCCCGCCGATGGCAGTTAGGCCTATTCCCCGCCCGAAGTAGCGCGCGAACGTTCACGCGAAGCTGCAGCCAATGATTCGATTTGCCGCGCGGTGGGTGCAGATGCCCTGCTTGCCGTGACCAGCTTGATGATCTGTGCCTTTTCATCGGCGCTCAATGCTGCCCATTCCTCTTCCGTAAGTCCGTAACGGCGATAAGATGCCGGTACATATCGCTCACTGCCGGCGATACCGGGCGGGATCAGGCTTGATTCGCCGGCACCGCCCCCCGCACTATCCATTGGCGAGCCGAAACCGTCGCTTCCTGCATCGCTCCCGAAGCCGCCGTTCGAATAAGCATCAGGATCCGTAAATGGCTTGGTAAACGTGGCACGCCCCTTATCGCCGATCTCATCGCCTTTGCGGGCCAGAGCATCGCTTTTGGTGCCCACTTGCCTGACGACTTCCTGCCGGCCTTCTCCATCAGCAAAAAATGCCAGCATCAGTGTGCCGGCGACGGTGAAAATAGCGAAATGGCGATACATGTTGGGCTTTATGCCCACTGCGTTGGCGATCCTGCTCATCGGGTCGGCATAGTTTGCAAATGTTAACTATGCCAACCGTGAGGATGGTTAGCGCGGCGTTACCAAAATAATGGCCGCCGGATCGTGTAATGCGATCCGGCGGCCAAATCTCCTCCCCAGGAGATAGTTATAAAACGGGCGGACTAACAGCTATGCATAGGTGCCCAGCCGGTGATGCAAAGAGTTGATTTTTGCCAGCTCCTCGCGGTCTTCGGTAGCCTTTGCGTGGGTTGCCAATGCCGCTCTTAGCAGGCGAAGGTCAGCGGTGGAAAACAGTGCCCGCGCGCGACTGGGTTCGGTGCTTGGTGTGCCGCTGGTTTCGCTTGTCTCTTCGGTCATGATATTCTCTCCGCTTCAATTGATCACGCAGCAGCGAACTGGTTCATGGTATTGTTCGAGCCACCGGCCTTCAGTGCTGCTTCACCGGCAAACGATTCCTTGTGGTCGTCACCAATGTCGCTACCCGACATATTCTGGTGCCTGACGCAAGCAATCCCTTCACGGATTTCCTTGCGCTGGACACCCTTGACATAGCCAAGCATGCCTTCGTCTCCGAAATATTCCTTGGCGAGGTTGTCGGTGCTGAGCGCAGCGGTGTGGTATGTCGGCAGAGTGATCAGATGGTGGAATATGCCCGCCTGTGCTGCGGCATCACGTTGGAACGTGCGGATTTTTTCATCCGCTTCCTGCGCCAGATCGGTTGCATCGTAATCCACGCTCATCAGGCCCGCACGGTCATAGGACGTCAGATCGCGGCCGTCCGCTTCCCATGCATCGTAAACCTGCTGGCGGAAGTTGAGCGTCCAGTTGAAACTTGGCGAATTATTATACACCAGCTTTGCATTAGGAATAACCTCGCGGATACGGTCAACCATGCCGCCAATCTGTCCGATATGCGGCTTCTCGGTCTCAATCCACAACAGATCCGCACCGTTCTGGAGCGAGGTGATGCTGTCCAGCACGCAGCGGTCTTCGCCGGTTCCGCTGCGGAACTGGAACAGGTTGGACGGCAGACGCCTGGGGCGCAGCAATTTGCCCTCGCGGCTGAGGAACACGTCGCCATTGTGCATATTGGCAGGGTCCACCTCCTCGCAATCAAGAAAGCTGTTATACTGGTCGCCCAGATCTCCGGCTTCTTTGGTGACCGCAATTTGTTTCGTCAGGCCTGCGCCAAGCGAGTCGGTTCTGGCGACGATGATGCCGTCTTCGACGCCCAGTTCGAGGAATGCATAACGGATTGCGCGGATTTTCTGCAGAAAATCCTCGTGGGGAACGGTAACCTTACCGTCCTGATGGCCGCATTGCTTTTCATCGGAAACCTGGTTTTCGATTTGCAACGCGCAGGCACCCGCTTCGATCATCTTCTTGGCGAGAAGATAAGTCGCCTCGGCGTTACCGAAACCGGCATCGATGTCAGCGATAATCGGGACAACGTGTGTCTCGTAATTGTCGATCGCGGTTTCGATACGCTTCGCCTCTACTTCATCGCCGCTCTCGCGCGCCGCATCCAGATCGCGGAACATTCCGCCAAGTTCGCGGGCGTCAGCCTGTTTGAGGAAGGTGTAAATCTCTTCAATCAGGGCGGGGACGCTGGTTTTTTCGTGCATGGACTGGTCGGGAAGGGGGCCAAACTCGCTACGCAGCGCTGCAATCATCCAGCCGGACAAATACAGATAGCGTTGTTTGGTGCTGCCAAAATGCTTCTTGATGGAAATCATCTTTTGCTGCGCGATAAACCCGTGCCAGCAACCCAGCGACTGCGTGTAATTGGCGGGATCGTGGTCATAGGCTTCCATGTCGTCACGCATGATTTGCGCCGTATAGCGCGCGATATCGAGCCCGGTGCTGAACCGGTTCTGCAACTGCATCCGCGCGGCAGCTTCAGCGTCGATTGCGTTCCAGGGCGAACCTTGCGCGTTGATTGTGCCTGCTAGTTTGTCGATTTTACTCTGGTAGGACATAGAAAAACTCCGAAATCAGTTTGGCTGCCAGTTTTTGGCGGCCCGCCTTGCCAAGCTATTTCGCAGTCGCAGCATTAAATTGACAGAAAAACTTACAAACTTTATTGTCTATTTCAGTCGTTCCATCTAAAAACGTGTGTAAAGATGTAAAGAAATTTACAATGGAGCTGACAGGACATGAGCGAAAAATCATTACTGGCCGGTGCCGCTATCCGGCGTTTGCGTCGCCGTGAAAGCCTCACACAGGCCGCTATGGCGACTAGGTTGTCCATCTCGCCAAGCTATCTGAATTTGATCGAACGCAATCAGCGTGCTTTGTCAGCGCGCGTTGTTATGCAATTGGTCGAACAATTCGACTTTGATCCCCGCTCACTGCGCCAGGACGAGGCGATCGGCGGGATCGACGGTATGCAGCGAAGGCTGGCCGACGAACGCTTTGCCGAAATCGATATCGACCGCGACGAGATAGCGGAATGGCTTTCCGCAGCGCCTAACGCAGCCTCCGCGTTTGTTAAGCTTTTCGATACAGCGGGTGCATTGCATACAAACAGCACCGATCCGCTTGTCACCTCGCGCCACGCTATCGAGCGTTGGAGAAACCATTTCGCAGATCTGGACACGGCAGCCGAAGAATTGGCGGACGAACTCCGTCTGTCGCGCGGAGATATCGGAGTTGCCCTGGCCGAGAGGCTGCGCGAAAGGCACCAGCTATCCCTGCGAATTTTACCCCGCGAAGTGATGCCTGAGTTGCTCCGGCGGCTGGATTTGCATTCCCGACAATTGCAGCTGTCGGAAATGCTCGAACCAGCGTCGCGAAATTTCCAGATCGCACTGCAGCTCGCATTGCTCGAACGACACGATGAAATCCGCAATCTTGCGGCAGGGGCGAACTTTGCAGAACCTGCCGCGACAAGGTTGCTTGAACGTCATCTGGCGGGCTACTTCGCCGCCGCCTTGCTAATGCCTTATGCCCGTTTCTTGCGCGCTTGCGATGCGACCGGATACGACCTCAAGATTTTACAAAGAAGGTTCGGTGTCAGTTTCGAACAGGTCGCCCACCGACTGACAACGCTGCAAAGGGTCGGCCAGAGGGGGCTTCCCTTTTTCATGGCCCGTCTCGACCGTGCGGGACAATTTTCGAAGCGGTTCGCCGGTGCGAGCGGCGCGATATTTTTGGACAGCGAGAATTCTTGTCCGCTCTGGGCGGCGCATCTCGCGTTCGAGCGGCCCGGCAGCCTACTGTCGCAGCCGGTTACGCTCGAAGACGCGAGCGCGGGGCCGCGTCACTGGTTCACCATGGCGCAAACCGTAGAAGGGACCGGGAGTGGCGGGGATGCCAAATTCGTCGTTGTGCTGGGACTCGAGGCCAGATTTGCCGACGACCTGGCGCAAGCTCGCGATACCAATCTCCGGCCCGAGGCGGCGCAGCGGATCGGACCGGGGTGTTCGCTGTGCCACCGGCCAGCCTGTCAGCAGCGGTCGCTGCCGCCGCGCGGAGCGGGTCTGGGTTTCGACGATCTGTCGCGCGGCGTTACGCCGTTCCGGTTTGGCGAGAATATCCCCACCTAGTCGATGTCCTTGGAACCGGATCGGGAACAGTTCGTTTCCGGGTTATTATCAGGGAGATAATAATGACCCAAGAACGCACCACAGAAACCCGTACGCCTGACGGTAACACGCACACCACGACCACAGTGGTGACCGATGAACCGCGCAAAAGCGGACCAGGAATGTTCATGATCTTGCTGCTGGTTTTAGTTGCAGCCGCAGCAATATTCTTCTTCACCCAAATGAGCGGTTCGGAAGTCGCGAAAGATAATGCGATTGCCGATGCCGCAACCGATGTCGGTCAGGCAGCGAACCAGGTCGGCGAAGCAGCGCAGGATGCGGCCGAAACGATCACCGAATAAGCCGGTTTCCGGACCGTTTACCAATTGCTGTAAAATTTACCGGCATTTCACACCTTCCCGCTAATTGCGAACCCTGAGAGAAAACATGGGGCCGCGATTAGCGGGGTTGGATGATACGGCTTTTCAAACATTATATTCCCCATGCGGTATTGCTGCTGGGCCTGTTCGACATATTCCTGCTGGTTTTGTCGGGCGAACTGGCGTGGCAATTGCGCGCATCGCAGATTTTTATCGATCCCGGGCATTTCGGCGACCGGTTTGACGGGCTCGCCGCGCTGGCGGTGGTCATGCTGGTCGCGATGGTGGCAGTCGGCGTTTACGGATCAGATGCGCTGCGATCAATGCGGTTCGCATGTGCGAGGATTCTTGTCGCCGTCAGCATGGGTATTCTGGCGCTTTCATTTATCGATTTTGTCCTGCCGGGCGATACATTCTGGCGTTCAACCCTGTTTTACGCGATGGTTTTTGCGATAATTCTGTTGATGCTCAACCGATTGATCGTCGGCGGGATTTTGGGGGCGCAGGCTTTCCGGCGCCGGGTCATCGTGCTGGGGTCGGGGGACCGCGCACAGCGGCTCAAACTATTGGGTGAAAAGCCCGAAAGCGGTTTCGCCATCGTCAGCTATATCGGGATGAACGAGGGCGTCCAAATCGTCGAGGAGGCCATCCCTCGCGGCGCAATCCACGATCTTGGAAGGTTTGTCGAAAATATCGGTGCTAGCGAAGTTGTTCTGGCGCTTGAGGAGCGGCGTAATGCGCTACCTCTTAAAGATTTGCTCAGGATCAAGACGCACGGCGTTCATGTCAATGATTTTTCGACATTTCTCGAACGCGAGACAGGCCGCGTAGATCTGGATACGGTCAATCCCAGCTGGCTGATCTTTTCGGACGGATTTTCCTCTGGCCGGGCGATTTCGACAGTCACGAAGCGTATTTTTGATATCGCCGCAAGCCTGCTGCTTCTGCTGATCACGTTCCCGCTGATTGTCCTGTTTGCAGTTCTCGTGAAGCTGGAGAGCAGGGGGCCGGCCTTTTATCGCCAGACCCGCGTCGGGCTGTTCGGGCAAAACTTCGAAGTCATCAAGTTGCGGTCGATGCGTAATGACGCCGAAAAGAACGGCGAGGCGCAATGGGCAACGGACAACGATCCGCGCGTTACCCGTGTCGGAAAGTTTATCCGCAAGGTCCGGATTGATGAATTGCCGCAGACCTGGAGCGTCCTCAAGGGTCAAATGAGCTTCGTCGGACCGCGCCCCGAAAGGCCGCAATTCGTAACCGATCTTGAAGATAAGGTTCCATATTACGCAGAACGGCATATGGTAAAGCCGGGGATTACGGGATGGGCCCAGATCAACTTTCCATATGGCGCATCGCTCGACGATTCCCGCCAGAAACTGGAGTATGATTTGTATTACGCGAAAAACTACACGCCGTTTCTTGATCTGTTGATCCTACTCCAGACATTGCGCGTTGTTTTGTGGAGCGAAGGCGCGCGCTGATGAGCGCATGGGGTGAACTGCTCGGAATAGCCGCCTATCTGGCCAGCGCATCGGCCTGTCTCGCGCTTGCTGTGTTCACCATCAGCGCAAGAGCCAAAAGTATCCCGGTCAAGACTGCGGTTTCCTTGGCGTTGTTTATCACCGCTTTGTGGGCATTGTCCGTTCCCGCAATCAGCGCCGATAGTCCGTTTGCCATTCTGGCGTTCAGCGCCAGCCAGATAAGCTGGTACTGGGTGCTGTATTGCCTGTTCGCCAAAGACGGGCGCCATCGCAGCCTCACGCCAATCCGGCCGGTGGTAATCGTGATCACGCTGGTCGAACTGGTCCAGCCATGTTTGTTGCTGGTCATCCCCTATTACGATTTATCCGCCGAAAATCAGAAAGCGGTTGTCCTCGCTTCGATCAGCCTGCGCCTGTTAACCGCGGCAGGTGCATTGGTGTTGGTACACAACCTTTATGTCGGGGCAGCCAAGGTGGCGCGCCCGGTGTTACGCTGGCCCGCTGCGGCAATGAGCACCTTGTGGTTGTTCGATATGAATTATGCGACGGTGGCGTATATTTCCGGCGAATTGCCGACCGCGCTGGGATTACTTCGCAGTCTGGTGCCTTTGGTGATGGTGCTGTTTATCGGCATTGGCGCCACCGGAGAGAGATCAACCGCACCGTTTCGTCCATCGCGCTCCGTCGCGTTCCAGTCGGTGTCTTTGCTCATAATTGGCGGATACCTGCTTGGAATGGTCGCGGTTGGCCAGGCATTATCGGTGATTGCCGGTGATTTCGGTCGGCTGATGCAAGTGGTATTTGTTGTGGCTGCATCCGCGTTGGCATTGATTTCGCTCCCGTCACCAAAAATGCGTGCGACATTGCGGGACGGGGTGACCAAGCATCTTTTCCAGCACAGGTTCGACTACCGCGAGGAATGGTTGCGGTTCAACGAAACGCTGGCTCGCGGCAGTGAAGCAGCGTCCCCCCTGCCTGAACGCGTGGTCCAGGCGATGGCGGACATTACCGACAGCCCGGCAGGGCTCCTGATGGTGCCGGACGGCGATGACGAGCTTCATCTGGCGGCGCGGTGGCATTGGCCGTCTATGGAAGTCAAAACGCCGCTAGCGGAAAAATCTGTATTTCAACTGCTCGACCGTGAAATCAATCTTATCGAGATCGACCCGTTGCGAGAACGAGGCGCAACGTCAGAACGTCCGCTGCCTGGCTGGATATTGGATGACCCCAATGCCTGGGCGATCGTTCCGCTCGAACATTTCGAAAGGCTGGTCGGCGTAATCTTGTTGGCCCGCCCGGTGTTCGAGCGAAAACTGGATTGGGAAGATTTCGATCTGCTGCGGCTGGCGGGACAGCAGCTGGCCAGCTATCTTGCAGAACAGGCCGGGCAGGAAGCACTGATGGAATCAAGCCGGTTCGATGAATTCAATCGCCGGATTGCGTTTGTCATGCACGACATAAAGAACCTCGCCAGCCAACTATCGCTGCTCGCGAGAAATGCCGAAAAGCACGCCGAAAATCCCGATTTTCGCGCAGATATGTTGCTCACCTTGCGCAGCAGCGCTGACAAGCTGAACACATTGCTCGCACGTCTGGGCCGATACGGTGCTGTCGGGACGGACGCCATGCAAACGGTTGATCTGGGTAAGATGACCAAAATCATTGCCAGACGGATGCGCATCGAGCTTGCGCAATCCGCTGACATCAGCGTCGCAGCCAACCGTGATGCGCTTGAACAGGCGATTGTCCATCTTGTGCAAAATGCGCTGGATGCGAGCGAGGATGGCGAGCCTGTGTTCGTCAGCTGCAGTAGCGACGGAATGTTCGGCATTGTCGAGGTCAGTGATTCCGGGCCGGGGATGAGCGCGGAGTTTTTGCGCAGCGGTCTGTTCAAGCCCTTCGTTTCGTCGAAACCGGGCGGTTTCGGGATCGGTGCATTCGAGGCGCGTGAATTGGTCCGCGCAATGGGGGGGCGGCTCGATGTCGATTCACGGGAAGGTCTGGGGACCCGCTTTGTGATACGAATCCCGCTGGCCGGTGCTGTTGCGCTTTCCAATTACGAAAAGCCTGCCCGAAAAACTATCAAACCAGAGGTTGCTTGATGGCCGAGAAAAAACCCAAGCTGCTGATCATCGAGGATGATGCGGGTCTGCAAGCGCAGCTGAAATGGGCCTATGAGGATTTCGACGTAATCATCGCCGGTGATCGTGAGAGCGCGCTTACGGCGCTGCGGGCTGACGAACCTGCTGTTGTAACACTCGATCTTGGCCTGCCACCCGATCCGGACGGTACGACCGAAGGCTTTGCCGCGCTCGACGCTATCATGGAATTGAAGCCGGACACAAAAGTCGTCGTCGCATCAGGACATGGCGCCCGTGAAAGCGCGCTCGAGGCGATCAAACGCGGGGCGTATGATTTCTACCAGAAGCCGGTCGATATCGAGGATTTGGGATTGATAGTCCGAAGAGCGCTAAACCTGCATCAGATCGAGCAGGAAAACCGGGTCCTGTCGCGCAAGGTCGGTGCTGAAAACACCGTATTGGGGGGGATGATCACTGCTGCACCCGAAATGGTGAAGGTGGCCCGCACGATTGAAAGGGTCGCCAATACGAATGTGTCGGTCATGCTGCTCGGCGCGAGCGGGACGGGTAAAGAATTGCTCGCGCGTGGTCTGCACGATGCAAGTAACCGGCACGGCAATGCTTTCGTGGCGATAAACTGTGCAGCCATCCCCGAAAACCTGCTCGAAAGCGAATTGTTCGGCCACGAAAAGGGATCTTTCACCGGCGCAGTCAAAACAACCGAAGGAAAGATCGAACTGGCGGACGGCGGGACGCTGTTCCTCGATGAAGTCGGTGATATTCCCCTGCCGTTACAGGTTAAATTGCTGCGGTTTTTGCAAGAGCGAACATTCGAGAGGATCGGCGGGCGTAAACATATCGCTGTTGATACCCGCATTGTCTGCGCCACTCATCAGGACCTGGAAGCGATGATTGCCAAGGGGCAGTTTCGCGAAGATCTGTTTTACCGGCTTGCCGAAATCGTCGTAACGATCCCCTCACTGGTTGACCGGCCCGGCGATGCACCCCTGCTTGCCAAAGCATTTCTGAACCGTTTCGCAGCCGAAATGAACCCGAAAATCAGTGGCTTTTCACCGGAAGCGATTGCGATCATCGACAGCTGGAACTGGCCGGGAAATGTGCGTGAACTTGAAAACCGGGTGAAACGCGCTGTCATTATGGCAGAAGGCAAATTGGTCAGTGCCGAAGACCTTGATATGACCAATGCCGACAGCGCAGATGACCAGCCGCTCAACCTGAAAACTGCCCGTGAAGAAGCCGATCGAAAAGTGATCCGCCACGCGCTGGCACGAGCGGAAGGCAATATTTCGAGCACCGCCCGAATGCTGGGTATCAGCCGGCCGACATTGTACGATCTGCTGAAACAGTATGACCTTCAGGGCTAGCCAGCAGAAACCGGTTTTGGCGGCACTTCTGCTTTCAATCCTTCCCGCTGCGGTTTGGGCTGAAGGCGATAGCGGGATTAATCGTATCGTCGCGGCTCTTGAAGCAAACGACGGTATTGCGGCCGAAGCCGAAGCCGCGAATTTATTGAAAGCCGGCAGACCTCGCTCCGAAATAGCGGCCTATATGGGCGAAGCGCAGCTGCTCAAGCGCAACCTCGTCGAAGCGCGCAAATGGCTTGGACCGGGGGACTTCAGCAAAGCGACCGCCGGGTCCGGTTATCGGCAACTGGGACGCCTGAACCAACTGGAAGGCGACTTTGACGCAGCGGCCAACGCCTATGACCGGGCCAATACTCTCATACCCTCGGATCCGGATTTGTGGGTAGATATCGGAAGGCTCAGATACGAAACGGGTGCCCAGATACAGGCAGTCGAAGCAAGCGATTTTGCCGTTCGGCTTGGTCCCGACAATCCCGGTGCATTGCAATTCCGCGGTCAGCTGCTGCGCGATTCGGCTGGCCCGGCTGCGGCCATTCCCCTGTTCGAAAAAGCCCTGGCCAATCACCCGGACGATCTGGCGCTGATGGGCGAATATGCTGCGGTGCTGGGCGAAACGGGCGCTGCTTCAAAAATGCTTACCGTCACCCGCGCTATGATATCGCGCGATCCCGAGAACCCGCAGGCGCACTTTCTGCAGGCCGTGCTCGCTGCACGGGCTGGCAAGGATGGTTTGGCCCAAAGGTTACTCTGGAAAACCTCCGCGCACCACCGCGATACGCCGGCAGGTCTGTTATTGTCCGGCATAATCGATCTGAAGACGGGTAATCACGGTAATGCTGCCCAAACCTTTGATCAATTGTTCACGCTGCAGCCGCAGAACCCGCAAGTCAGAAATTTGCTGGCAAGCGCCCTTTCGCAAGCAGGAGCTCACCGCGAACTGATAGAGCGGTTCGGGAGCCATGCCGACAGGGCTGACGCCGCGCCATATTTGCTCACTCTGGTTGCACGGGCACACGAGGAACTGGACGAACGCGGTAAGGCAGCCGCTTACCTTGACCGCGCCGCCGGTTCGTCCGACCGCCGGATATTCGCATTGGAAAGCGCGGCCACAGCGCCGGTTGCCGAAGCCCTTTTGCGCGAACGACCCGGCAGTATTGACCGCGCACGTGACCTGTTACGCGCGCTTACCGGATCGGGGCAAACCAGGCGGGCGGCCGAGCTTGCGGCCGGTTTGGTGCCAAGATATCCGGGTTCGGCAGATGTGAGGATTTTGGCAGGGGACGCGTTTTTCGCTAACGGCAATGCGTCCGGCTCCTTAATTCACTATGGTCAGGCCGCGAAGGTTCGGTCGAATGCCTCGCTGGTCGGCCGGATCACGGCCGCATTGGGTGCCCTTGGTCGCCGTGATGACGCACGCTTGCAACTCGGTAATTTTCTAAACTCCAATCCGCTAAACGCAGCAGCTGCTTTTGCCGCCGGTGAATGGGCTTTTGCAGACGGAGAATATGCGCTGGCGCTGCAATATTTCGCGCACGCATCAAAGCAAAGCAGCAGTCAGCAAGATCCCGAAAAGTTTGTTCTGTATTCGGGCGCGGCTTTGAAATCCGGTGATGTGGAGCTGGCAATCGATCTGGCGCAAGACGCCTTTGAATTGCAACCCGCCAGCCGGAATGCGGCGCGTGCATTGATGCTGGCCTATAAAGCCAGGGGCGAAAGCAAGGCGGTTCTCGCGCCCCTGCGGCGCATGGCCAAATAACGCCTGACCCGCAGCGACTTTCGCACAGCACAATTCATGATTGCCCGGACGCGGTCGAAATCGATCCTGTGGTTCGAATGTTGATAGTAACAATCGTTCTGCAATCCGATTTTCCTTCGACGGCCGCCCCGGATGGCGCCCCGGATGGCCACCGAACGGCTAGACCGAAATCGCTGCTTCTTTATTGTTATGCCGCACAGACCACCACAGAGATATCCCGATCAGTGTCGCACCGATCAGGCCGGTGATCGTTTCGGGAATGTGGAACTTGGCCGACAGAAGCATGATGCCGCCCAGCACGATTATTGCATAAAATGCGCCATGTTCGAGGAAGCGGTACTGGGCAAGTGTTCCTTGCTTGACCAGATGGATGGTCATCGAACGCACGAACATCGCCCCGATCGACAGTCCCAAGGCAATCACGATCATATTATTTGACAAGGCAAATGCGCCGATCACGCCGTCGAAGCTGAACGACGCATCGAGCACGTTGAGATAAAGAAATCCGCCAAGCCCGCTGCGTACGACTGCGCCCTGCAACCGCGCGGCTTCTTCTTTCAGTTCCAGGATCGTGTTGATCCCTTCGACCGCGATGAAAGTGATCAATCCAAGAATGCCCGCAACCAGAAAAGTCAGCGCATCGGCGGGGGCCAAAAGCGTGGAAATTCCCCACATGGCCAGCAGAAGCAAAGCGATTTCAGCCGCCGGAAGTGCGGCAAATTTGGCGAGAAATTCCTCCACGACGCGGATCCAGTGGATTTCCTTGTCCATGTCGAAAAAGAACTTGAGCCCGACCATAGCCAGAAACGCCCCGCCAAAACCTGCGATACCCACGTGCGCGCTGCTTACTATACGCTCGTATTCCTCAGGTTCGTTCAGCGACAGGTTGATGGTTTCAAGCGGGCCAAGCCCAGCGGCAATTGCGACAATCGCCAACGGGAAGATCACCCGCATACCAAACACCGCAAAAGCGATGCCCCACGTCAGGAAGCGCCGCTGCCAGACATCGCTCATTTCCTTCAACACCGAAGCATTTACCACCGCATTGTCGAAACTGAGCGAGATTTCCAATACAGACAGAACAATCACGATCCACAGCAGTGAAAGCGTGCCGCCAACGGTGCCGCTGCTTTCCCACCCATACCAGCCCGCCAGGCCAAGGCACAGCATGGTAAAGACGAGCGAAAACTTATAATATTTGAGCAGCGTAGCCATTCGGGGGCCTTTTCGGAAATTGCCGGCTTGGAAATTGATGGCGCTCGCTAGTGCCTTTACTGCTGAACGGCAAGCGGCCGGCTAGGTCTTGGGTTGATATGTCTGGTCTTTGGTGGGGAAGGTCCGATCACGAACTTCGGAAGCGTAGGTCGCAACGGTTCGTTCGATAAGCGAGCCGATATCTTCGTAGCGTTTGACGAAGCGCGGGACCCTGTCGAACATTCCCAGCATATCTTCGGTAACCAGCACCTGACCATCGCACAGGGCGGATGCGCCGATCCCGATGGTCGGAATTTCGACCGATTTGGTCAGCGCAATCGCAATCGGTTCGATCACCCCCTCGATAACGACTGCGAATGCGCCCGCTTTTTCTATAGCTTGGCCGTCGCTGACAATCTTGTCGTGTTCCTGCTGGCTGCGGCCGCGTGCGGCATATCCGCCCAGCACGTTGACAGCCTGGGGGGTCAGTCCGACATGCGCCATCACGGGGATGCCGCGCGAGTTCAGAAATTCGATCGTGTCGGCCATGGCTTGGCCGCCTTCGAGTTTTACCGCAGCGCAACCCGTTTCGGCCATGATCCTGCTTGCGTTCGCGAAGGCCTGTTCCTTCGAAGTTTCGTAAGATCCGAACGGCATATCGACGACGACCAGGCTGTGATAGCTGCCGCGCACGACCGCCGCGCCATGCGCGATCATCATGTCGAGTGTGACCGACAGCGTCGAAGGCAAGCCGTAGATAACCTGGCCAAGCGAATCCCCGACCAGCAGAATATCGCAATGCGCGTCGAGCAATTGCGCCTGCCGCGCTGTGTATGCAGTCAGCATCACCAGCGGTTCTTTGGTCTGGCCATCCTGCTTGCGCGCCCTGATTGCGGGCACGGTCAGGCGCTTGCGCGGCTGCGGTGTGGGGTTGGCGCGGCTGGTACTCGTATCGAGCTGGAAAGTCGTGGACATCCGCCCTGTGTAGCGGCGTGGTGGATTTGCGCAATTCCTGCCTCGACTGGAGCGACGATTCCGTGCAGAAAGCTGCCAGATTTCGGGAAGGCCCAACCAGGGCCCGCAGAGGGGTATTTACATGGCAGGTGCAACCGCATCGGGCGAACAAGGCTGGTCATCGCGCACAGCATTTATTCTGGCAGCGGTCGGCGCTGCGGTCGGTCTCGGCAACATCTGGCGTTTTCCAACGCTGGCCGGTGAAAACGGGGGCGGGGCATTTGTTCTCGTCTATATCGGATTTGTCGTGCTTCTCGGGCTACCTCTGGTTCTGTCCGAAATCATGCTTGGCCGAGCGGGAGGATCCGATGCGATCAATTCCATGCGCAATGTCGCGGCGCAATCGGGCAAGTCGTCCCGCTGGTCAGGTGTCGGCGCGCTGCAGATTACGGCCGGCTTTTTGATCCTGTCATTTTATTCGGTCGTGGCGGGCTGGGTCATCAACTACGTGTATCTGTCCGGCGCTGATTTTCTGGGCGCCCTGATTTCCGGCGATCCCTTTGCAGTTGCATTCAATGGCGAAAATCAGGAGCAGATTACCGGCCACATGGGGGCACTGTTTGCTGATCCGGTTCGCCTGATTTTTCTGCATGTTCTGTTTATGGGCGCGACGGTGGGGATCGTGGCCAGCGGTGTGCACGACGGTATCGAAAAAGCCGCCAAATGGCTGATGCCGGCATTCTTTGTCCTGCTGGTGGTGATCACGATTTACGGCGCGTTCACCGGCGATTTCGCTCGCGCGGTATCGTTCATGTTTACGCCCGACTTTAGCAAGATTACTCCGGTTGTGCTGAATGAAGCACTCGGACAAGCGTTGTTCTCGCTCAGCCTCGCGGCAGGCGGATTGCTTACTTACGGCGCCTATGTCGGCAAAGATGTGAACCTTGCTCCCACGGCAGGCTTGATCGCCCTGGCGGATACGACAGTGGCTATTCTGGCAGGGCTGATGATCTTTCCGATTGTGTTTGCGGTCGGGCTTGATCCGGCTGGCGGACCTGCGCTGATCTTCCAGACTTTGCCTGTGGCATTCAATGTAATGCCCGGCGGCGCGTTGGTTGGTTTCGTGTTTTTCATATTGATCTTCTTCGCCGCTCTGACCAGTTCGATCTCGCTGCTCGAAGGGCCGACTGCCTGGACAATCGACCGGTTTGGATGGGGCCGCAAGAAAGCTGCCGTGATCGTTGGTGCGGTGGCGTGGCTGATCGGCGTTGCATGTGCTTTGGGCTACAATGTCTGGTCGGATGTCCGGCTGCTCGGTTTCTGGAATATCTTCGCTGATACCGACATCCTGGACACACTGGACGGATTCACAGGCAAGATTATGTTGCCGCTTGGCGCGCTGCTGGTTTCGGTGTTCGTGGGATGGAAAGCCGATGCAAATATGGTGAAGGCGCAGTCGGGTCTGTCGGACGGTATGTTTGTAATTTGGCGCTTCCTGGTCGCCTGGGCTGCTCCGATCGCGGTGACGCTGGTTCTGGTCTTCGGTCTGCTGCCAGGTCTTCTGGGTAACCGGGCATAAAAATGGGGCCGCATCCCTTGCGGGAGCGGCCCCTCATTGTTGAACCTGATATCGCCTAAAGCGTCGTTTCGGTGTGCTGTTTTTCAGCCTCGTCATGGACATTCATGCCCAGCGCCATCTTCGCCACGTTCAGCAGACCCATGTCGCCATTCCAGATTTCCGCATCGCCCAGGTCCATCCGCAGAAACAGGATGTCCGGATCGTCTTTTCCGCCATCGTACCAGGCTTCGACAAAGTTGTTCCAGAACTGATCGAAGCGCTCCTTGCTGTCTTCGACGCGCAACTTCCCGTGGAACCTGGCAAATATGTCATGACCCTTGCTCTCAAAGGTCGCAGTTGCATCGCCCAGCGCGGCAAACGAACTGTTTTTCTGCGTGAAGAACCAAATCGAGCTGTTGGCGTCTTTATCCAGCTGCGCAGTCATCGGGACGGCGGTCTTGTTGTCGCTATCCAGCTGCAGCATCAGAAAGGATGAAGAGGCCAGTGATTCCCAGAATTCCGTTTTGATTTCTTCGGCATTTGCATCGGCGTATTTCATGATGTCTCCATTGTCTGAGTTTAGTTTACCAACGGGACGGGATGGAGTTTGGTTCCGGCAGTCGTCCCGCGGACCGGCAAACCTGACAGACAGCCGATTATGAACTCACCGGTACACACGCAGAATCTTGCGATTGGATTGGGCCCTGCCAGCTTTGTCAGGAAAAAATCCGTCAACCGGCCGGGCCCGAGAGTGACTAGTCGGCTGGAGCTACCAGCAAGCGGCTACCCAATGGTTGCAGCGAGCGTGAAGTATCTCCGAGCAAATTATACAGCGCGGCAATCTGCGCCCCGCTTGCTGTCATCGTGCCCTTCGACACGTGCCAGTTTACCCCTTCGCTGCAAGGCGGCGTTGTAAGCGAACCCATGTACCGGAAGACAGATATGTCGTCAGGCAGCATATCGTTGATGTCAAACGACACGTCTGTACCGTCTCCCGCTGCGCTTGCGTCGATAATTGTTTGCAGCGCGGGGTTGGCTTCGCCCTCCTCGAACATGATGCCTAACACGCCAAGCTCACCCGCTTCGGTCGCGTGCACAAAATGGCCGACCAGCGGATGACGTTTCCCATCGATCGCGTGTTCGGCAGGCGTGTGGAAGTGGACCTGGATGAGTGCAAACGCCTTGTCGCCGGACATCATGCCCATTCCGGCAGGAAAATCCACCTGGACCTTCTCAGTGCCGAGTTTGACCTGGCCGGTCGTAGATCCATAATTCGTGCTGAGGGATACATTACCGATTGCGTTGGCATTACCCAGGTCGATCGGCGATTGCATCAGGCCGCTGTCACATAATGCGTAATCACTGTTTATCAGCGACCAGCGTTCAGGCATCTGGCCATCGCCGAAAGTCCAATCCTTCGCGCTGGCAACAGGCGAAATAGCCATGGTAATCATGGCGAGTGAGGCGATCAATCTCATGTAAAACTCCGTTCGTTCGATGTGCGAAGAAGTTGCCAGTGGACAGCCTCTTTCGCATTTAGCGAAATATCGTGCCAATCCAGAATTGCGGGCCGGCCATTGCGATACGTCCGACATCGCGAGCATTTGCTCGCCAGAGGGGCCCGGGCCGTATTTCAGAAATGCCCGGTAAGCAGCGTGGTTCCCGAACGAAATAATTTTACTCGCACCTATGCAAGTCATATAAAAGAACATATAAGGAACACATGAAGCAGATCTCGACACTGGAAAAATTGGGAATCCTCGCGGATGCCGCAAAGTATGATGCATCGTGTGCTTCGTCAGGAACCGCGAAAAAGAACAGTCTTGGCGGCAAGGGTATCGGTTCAACCGAAGGCATGGGCATCTGCCATGCCTATGCCCCCGATGGACGATGTATCTCGCTGCTGAAAATTTTGCTTACCAATCACTGCATCTTCGATTGTCATTATTGCATCAACAGGAAAAGTTCGAATGTGCGCCGAGCGCGCTTTACTCCGCAGGAGGTTGCCGACCTGACGCTGAACTTTTACCGGCGCAATTATATCGAGGGTCTGTTTCTTTCTTCGGGCATTATCAAAAGTTCGAATTTTACGATGGAGCAATTGGTAGAGACTGCACGAATCCTGCGCGAAGAACATGATTTTCGCGGGTACATCCACCTGAAATCGATCCCGGAAGCCGATCCCGAACTTGCGTATCAGGCCGGGCTTTATGCGGATCGTGTGTCAATCAACGTAGAACTCCCGACCAAGGCTGGTCTGGCCCGCCTTGCGCCGGACAAGAACTCTCTCCAGATCGAAGGTGCGATGGGCGAAGTGAAGGCTGCAATTACCGAAAACAAGGATGCGCGAAAGCACTTCAAAAATGCTCCGAAGTTTGCCCCGGCAGGACAATCGACACAGATGATTGTTGGCGCGGATGCTGCGTCCGATGCGGATATAGTGCAGAAGGCAAGCTTATTGTACAGCGGGTTTGGCTTGCGGCGGGTCTATTATTCAGCGTTCAGTCCGATCCCCGATGCCAGTGCGGTTTTGCCGTTGAAGCGACCGCCGCTGATTCGCGAACATCGATTGTATCAGTCGGATTGGCTGATGCGGTTTTACGGTTATCAGGCAACGGAAGTTATGGCGGCGACTGACGCTGCGGGGAATTTGCCGCTCGATATTGATCCCAAACTTGCTTGGGCGCTGAAATTCAGGGACGCATTTCCGCTCGATGTAAACCGGGCAGGGCGCGAACAATTGCTGCGCGTGCCGGGCTTGGGCGTGCGGGCGGTGAACCAGATTATTTCAGCCCGGCGTCACCGGACTCTGAGGCTGGACGACGTCGCGAAATTGACAGTTTCAATCGCAAAGGTGCGCCCTTTCATTTGCGCAATCGACTGGCGTCCAACTGCCTTGACTGATCGTGCCGATCTCCGCAATCTGCTCGCGCCCAAGCAGGAGCAGCTTGAACTGTTTGCTGCGTGAGGGCGCTATGATATCTGCGCGCAGTTCCGATACAGCGGCCTATTTCAGCGTGGTGATGCCGGCACCGGACGATTTTTCCCATTGGCGCGAGCGGGCGCGGCAATCAGTCCAGTGCGGGATTGCGCCTGAACGGATAGCGTGGCTGGAAACTGACACGGTGGGTGATTTGTTTGGAGGAGGCAATGAGTTGCCTGAGCCCGATGCTGATGCGCCAATGCCTCGGGCGAGCCGGCGTTTTCTGACGCTGGCAAAAAACGCAGCCCTGCATTCCGACGCTGAGCGTTTTGCGCTTTTGTATCGCCTATTATGGAGGCTCCAATCCAATCCGCGCATCATGGAGGATAAAACCGACAGCGATGTGCGTAGAGTGGAAGAACTGGACCGGACAGTTCGCCGGGACAGTCACAAAATGCACGCATTCGTCCGGTTCCGGTTGATTGAAAGCGGAACACGCGAAGATGACCATTATGTTGCCTGGTTCGAACCGGACCATCATATCGTTCGCGCAAATGCCGGTTTTTTCCGCCGCCGGTTTGCGAATATGAAATGGTCGATCCTCACTCCGCGTGGCTGCTTGCACTGGGACGGGGAAGTTATGCGAGAGGGGCCACCGGCGCAAAAATCGGACGCGCCGGGCGATGATCCGGCCGAAGAATTATGGCTGAAATACTATGCTTCCACCTTCAATCCCGCACGGCTGAAAGTCGGCGCCATGGTGAAGGAAATGCCAAAACGATATTGGAAAAATATGCCTGAGGCGGCCCTGATACCCGAGTTGATAGCCGGAGCCCAATCAAGAGAAGCGCAGATGGTAACTGCCGGAGAACAGGAAACTGACCCCATGCCTGTCACACTAGAGGCCGTGAAACAGGCAGTGTCGGGATGCGGCAATTGCCCGATCAGCCAATTGGATAATCGTCCGGTTATGGGCGAGGGCCCGGCTGATGCAGATTTGATGATCGTGGGCGAACAGCCCGGCGATAATGAAGATTTGCAGGGCCGGCCATTCGTGGGGCCGGCAGGGCAATTGCTTGATCTGCATCTTGAACAAGCCGGCATCGACCGCAGCGCCGCCTATGTCACGAATGCCGTAAAGCATTTTAAATACACCATGCGCGGAAAAAGACGTATTCATCAGTCTCCGGCCGCGAAGGAAATTGATACCTGTCGCTGGTGGCTGGAGGCGGAGCGCGCGATTGTGAGTCCGAAAATTATTCTCGCACTTGGTGCGAGTGCTGCCCGCTCGATGTTGGGAAAGACGGTGAGTATTACTCGCGCCCGCGGCATCCCGCACGAGCTCGACGATGGTAGCGAACTCTGGATTACAGCACATCCATCCTACCTGCTCAGGCTTGAAGGTACTGCGCGAGCCGAACAAGCCCGGTTGTTCGACGCGGATCTTGCGGCAGTGAAATCCCGGCTTGAAAATTTTGCGAAACAAGCAGCCTGAACCAATTGGCGGAAACACAACCACGCCAGCCGCAATATGCACTGGTCGAGCAAGCGGACCCTGTTAGGCAAGTGTCGGGGATTAGCCAGTGAAGGATTGAATTTGGATATCCGCCGTTACGTAGGCCAATTTCGATTGGATAGGGTGCTGGTCGGCATTCTGGTGCTTTTGGCTGCCGCCGTTGCGGCGTTGGTGTGGTTGGACGAAAACCCGCAACACAATCCGTGGGCACCGCTTGATCTGCGCGATCCGCCCGGCCGTGCAACCGCAATGAAGTTGGTGACTTTGCGCGCAGAGCCGCAACAGTGCCGCGCCGTTCTTGCGCGCAGCCAGGTCGCATTCGAAACGCTTGCGCCTGCCGGGGAAGGGCCGTGTCGGCGCGAAGATAGAGTGATCGTTGACGGGCTTGTCATGTCTCCGCAAACTCCGGCTACAACCTGTGCCATCGGGGCTGCGGCGCATCACTGGCTCGTTCGCTCGGTCAAGCCGGCAGCCCGCGAGATCCTCGGCAGCGACTTATCCAAGGTCGAGCATTTTGGCGCCTATAGCTGCCGCAGACTTTACGGGCGGGGGACGGGTGGGTGGAGCGAACATGCCACCGGAAATGCGCTCGACATTGCCGCGTTCGTGCTGGCCGATGGCCGGCGTATCGCGCTGATTGATGCTTGGGGAGGCGAGGGGGCTGAAGCGAAATTTCTGCGTGCTGTACGCGATGACGCCTGCGCAATTTTCGGAACAGTCCTATCGCCTGACTATAATTCCGCGCACCGCGACCATTTTCACTTTGATCAGGCCCGCCGCGGATATCGCGGTGTGTGCCGCTAGATCTGTCCAGGCTCCAGCGCATAGCCGGCTGAGCGCACAGTGCGGATGGGATCGTTTGAACCATCGATCTCGATTGCTTTACGCAAGCGGCGGATATGTACATCGACTGTGCGCAGCTCGATGTCGCTATCTGTCCCCCAGACACCATCAAGCAATTGCCCGCGTGAAAAAACCCTGCGCGGACTTTCCATAAAAAACTTGAGCAGCCGGTACTCGGTTGGTCCCAACTGCAGGCGTTTGCCACCACGCTCGATTTGATGGGCAACCGGATCTAGTTTCAGATCGCCGACGACAATGATCTCTCCTGCCAGGGCGGGCCTTACGCGGCGCATGACTGCCGATACGCGTGCAATCAGTTCGCGCGGACTGAACGGTTTGGTCAGATAGTCGTCTGCCCCCGTTTCAAGGCCGCGGATCCGGTCATCTTCATCTTCGCGGGCGGTCAGCATGATGATCGGTACGTGCCTGGTGTGCTCGTTCCGCCGCAGGCGGCGGCAAACCTCGATCCCGCTGGTGCCTTCGATCATCCAGTCCAGAATGATCAGATCGGGCACATCTTCGCTGGCAAGCAACATGGCTTCATCGCCGTCCGGTGTCGAACGGACGTCGTATCCTTCTTTCTGGAAACGGAATTCGAGCAATTCGGATAGCGCCGGATCATCTTCGACGAGCAGTAATTTAGCGTGGCTCACAATCTGTCATCCTGCGAAATCGCTTATTATCAAATAGCCAAACCCGCCTGATGTTACACTTTAGAGACAATCAGGCTTCGTCATCGGGCGGATAATCGCCAGTTGCTGCAAAATGGACCATTTCCGCCACATTGGTTGCGTGGTCGCCGATGCGTTCGATATTGCGCGCAACGAACAACAATTGTGCAGCGCTGCTGATCGTCGCCGGGTTTTCGACCATATAGCTGACCAGATTGCGGAAGATACTATCGTAAAATGCATCGACCTTGTCATCACGCCTGATTACGTCGCGCGCGATAACCGGGTCGCGTGCGGCATATGCGGTCAATACGTCGTGGACCATTTCAGCAGCGACTTCGCCCATTGCAGACAGCAGCGTCAGCGGCTCGAAGCGCTTGCGGTCCTCGATCTCGCCAACGCGGCGGGCGATGTTTTTCGAGTAATCACCGATCCGCTCGACCACCCCGGCAATTTTCAGCGCGGCAATGACTTCGCGCAAATCGTCGGCCATTGGCGCGCGCAAGGCGATCACCCGCACTGCAAGCCGGTCAACCTCCGCCTCCAAAGCGTCAATCTTCTTATCCCGTTTGACAACTGCTCTCGCAAGCTCCTCGTCACCGTTGACCATGGCTTCGAGCGATTCCTGGATAGCGACTTCTGCCAGTCCTCCCATTTCCGCGATCAGACCGCGTAGCCGGGTAATATCCTCGTCAAAGGCTTTAACTGTATGTTCGGAGGCCATCAGCCGTACCGTCCCGTAATATAATCCTTCGTGCGCGTTTCACGGGGATTAGTGAAAATGTCGCTGGTGCGACCATATTCCACCATCTTGCCAAGATGGAAGAAGGCCGTCCGTTCGGAAACGCGCGCAGCCTGCTGCATTGAGTGCGTGACGATGACGATGGCGTAGCGGCCTTTCAACTCGTCGATCAGTTCTTCGATCTTTGCCGTCGCAATCGGATCCAGGGCAGAGCAGGGCTCATCCATCAGGATAACCTCGGGATCGACCGCAATAGCGCGCGCAATACACAGCCGCTGCTGTTGGCCGCCCGAAAGCGCGGTGCCGCTATCGTCCAGGCGATCCTTTACCTCTTCCCAAAGGCCGGCACGCCGCAGTGACCGTTCGACAACTTCGGCAATTTCGTCCTTGGTTTCGGCAAGTCCGTGAATTTTCGGGCCATAAGCGATGTTGTCGAAGATCGATTTTGGAAAGGGATTAGGCTTCTGGAATACCATTCCCACCCGTGCACGCAGCTGCACCACATCCATGCCGGACTTGTAAATGTCTTCCCCGTCGAGTGTAATTTCTCCCTCGACCCGGGCAGATGGGATTGTATCATTCATGCGGTTCATGGTTCGCAGAAAAGTCGATTTTCCGCACCCTGATGGGCCGATAAACGCCGTGACATATTCGGTTGGAATATCGATCGAAACGTCATCGATCGCCATTTTGTCGCCGTAGTAAACCGAAACGCCGCGCGCGGTCATCTTCCGGTCAGTCTTGTCCAGATTGCTATGTACTTCGGTCACCAGCTCTTCTCAAATCGGTTGCGCAGATAAATGGCCAGGCCATTCATCAGCAATAGGAACAGCAATAGCACAATAATTGCTGCAGATGTGCGTTCGACGAAGCCGCGGTCGATTTCGTCCGACCACAAGAATATCTGCACGGGTAATACGGTTGCTGGCGAGGTAAAACCATCGGGTGGGGTTGCCACGAATGCGCGCATGCCGATCATCAGCAGCGGCGCTGTTTCGCCCAGCGCACGGGCCATTCCGATAATCGTACCGGTCAATATACCCGGCAGGGCAAGCGGCAACACGTGATGAAACACAACCTGCACCGGCGATGCACCGATTGCCAATGCGCCGTCGCGGATCGAAGGCGGGACAGCCTTGATCGCATTACGCCCGGCGATCACGATCACGGGCATGGTCATAAGCGCCAATGTCATACCGCCGATCAGCGGTGCGGAACGCATATTGGGAAACAGCCAGAGAAAAACCGCCAGCCCCAGCAGGCCGAAAATGATCGATGGCACCGCTGCGAGATTGTTGATCGATACTTCGATAAGGTCGGTCCAGCGGTTCTTCGGCGCGTATTCTTCCAGATAGAGCGCGGCCAGCACACCTATTGGAAAGGCCAGAGCCAATGTGACGATCATCGTAAGGATCGACCCTTTCAATGCGCCCCAGATGCCAACTTGCTGCGGATTGGTCGCATCTGAGCGGGTCAGGAAACCCATGTCGAAGTTTTTCGACAGATGCCCTTGCTCGGACAATCGTTTCGCCAGCGGTTGCAGAGCAGCCTGACCGTCACCCGAATAGGCAGCAGCCAGATCTTCCGTTGCGGGAAGATCGAAACTCACAGTGCGTGACAGAATTGCCGGGTTCGCGATGATGGCGTTGGCAACGACACGCCACGCCTGAGTGCCCAGCTGTGCGGCGCCTTCATCACCGAGACTTTGCTGGGCTGCAAACTCGACAACCTGAGGGAGGCCCTGGGCTTCCAGTGATTGCGCAGCGTTTGGCTGTGACAGTGTGCCCGCGTCGGCCGCAATCCCGGTTTGCGTGAAATCGATCGGCACAGACAGTTCTGCGCGCTGAAACCCGCCTATCCCATTCATCGTCATCGAAACCAGCAGAAATGCCAGGATCAGAACCGAGAACACAATTGCGCCAAGACCAAGCGATTTGAACCGCTTCTCTGACGCGTAGCGCTTCTTTAGCCGGGCTTCGAATTCCGGTGTGCGCGTCGGGGCGTGCGACCTACTCATACGCCTCACGGAACCGTTTGACGACGCGCAGGGCAACAAAATTCAGACCAAGCGTCACCATAAACAGGACAAAGCCGAGTGCAAACGCGCTCAGCGTGGCGGGGTGATCGAAGCTGCCCTCGCCGGTCAACATCGCGACAATCTGGAAAGTTACGGTGGTCATCGCTTCGAGCGGATTGGCAGTTAGATTTGCGGCCGCCCCGGCTGCCATCACCACGATCATCGTTTCGCCAATCGCTCGGCTGATTGCGAGCATGATACCGGCCACAATGCCGGGCAGGGCTGCCGGCACAAGAACCTTGCTGATTGTCTCTGACGTAGTAGCGCCCATTGCAAGGCTGCCGTCGCGCATGGCCTGCGGAACGGCGGCAATGGAATCGTCTGCCATCGATGACACGAACGGGATGATCATCACACCCATAACCAGACCCGCCGCCAGTGCGCTTTCACTGGATGCATTGGTGATGCCGATAGCCACGGCGGCGTCGCGGACCACCGGAGCGACTGTCAGCGCTGCGAAATATCCGTAAACCACGGTCGGTACACCGGCGAGGATTTCCAGCATTGGCTTGAGCCATCTGCGCCAGGATGGTTTGGCGTATTGGGTCAGGTATATCGCGCTCATCAAACCAAGCGGAATTGCCACAATCATCGCGATTATCGCGCCAATAAAAATCGTGCCCCAGAATAGCGGAATTGCCCCGTACCGCGTGGGATCAGGATTGTCGGGATTGGCCATCGGGTCTGGGCCCCAATGCGTGCCTGTCAGAAATGCCCATGGATCGACCATACCGAAAAAACGGACGGTTTCGAAAATCAGACTGACCAGAATACCCACGGTGGTGAGGATTGCGACCAGTGACGCGAGCAGCAATACAATCATCACCGTGCGTTCGACGCGCGTGCGCGCGGTAAAGTCGGGCTTCAGGCGTAGGAAAGACCATATTCCGCACAGCAGCGCGATTGCCAGCGTGGCGACGATACCGATCCAGTTCGTTCGCGAAATAGCCTCGCGATAAGGCTCGACAAAGTCACGTGATGCTGCGTTGAAGACGGCATTCGAGTTTCCCGATGCAACCGCACGTGCTTCGGAAAGAATTTGCTGCCGTTCCATGCCGAATGCCGGCAGCTCGCTAGCAGCCGGACTGGCCAGAACCGAATTTGTGACCAGTTGCGGCGCGATAACGCTCCAGACTGCGATGAATCCGACAACCGGAATGACGATCCACAACGCGACATACCACGCGTGGTAATTCGGCAGCGCTGCTATGCGACCGTTCTTGGCTGCGGTTTTAAAGCTCCACGCACGTGCGCGGGCCGCCAGCCATCCAGCAAGGCCCAACCCGAGGGCCAGGAGAAGCAGGATGACTGGCGACATGTGCGGGTGCCGCTTTTACTTGAGTTGATCGGCAGAAAGCGATGTGAATTCGGTAGCCGCTTTCATATTGGCAGCCATCACATCGTCAGGCGAAGTGACCAGACCGATTTTGGCAAGCGGGCCACCTTTTGCCCACGACTTGGTCCATTCCGCGACAAATTCGCGCAGGCCCGGAATAGCATCGAGATGCGCTTTCTTGACGTAAACAAACAGTGGTCGCGCACCGGGATAGGCAAAGGTCGAGATGTTTTCATAGGTCGGCGCGACACCGTTCATCGGCAGCCCGTTCACCTTGTCGGCATTTTCTTCAAGGTAGGAATAACCGAAAACGCCAACTGCTTTGGCGTTGTTTTCAATCTTCTGAACTATCAGATTGTCCTGTTCGCCCTGATCGACATATGCGCCGTCCGAACGGACTTCGGTGCAGATCTGGTCGTATTTGTCTTCGTCGCTGTCCTTCAACGCCTTCATGTCAGGATTGGACTGGCAACCCGCTTCGAGGACGAGTTCCTTAAGCGCATCACGCGTTCCGGAAGTTGACGGCGGTCCGTAAACCAGAATTGGATCGGCTGGCAGCGAAGGGTCCACATCGGCCCATGTCTTGGCGGTCTGTTCCTTGCCGTACGGCGCTGCCGCCAGTGCTTCATAAACGATTTTCGGCGTCAGGTTGAATGTCTGGCCGCCCTTGGCCGAAGCAAATGCGATACCGTCGAGCCCGACTTGCAATTCGATGATGTCCTTGACGCCATTGGCCTGACAATCGGCGAATTCGGAAGCTTTCATGCGGCGCGAAGCATTGGCCATATCTGGCGTTTGAGGTCCGACACCCGCGCAGAACAGTTTCATACCGCCGCCGGTGCCTGTCGATTCGATAATCGGCGAGTTGATACCCGGGTTTGATCGCGCGAGCGATTCGGCCACCGCTTTGGCAAACGGATAAACTGTTGATGAGCCGACTGCGCGAACACCGTCGCGCGAACCGCCTTCACTGTCCTGCCCGCAAGCGGCGAGCATGGTGGTTGCTGCGAGCGCAGACAACGCGAGCATTTTTGTGGTTTTCATGATGTAATCCTGTGATAGCCCAAATAGAGTGACGCCGCGTCACTGCAACTGTCTCGTCGCCCGTTGTTGGAGTAATGTGACAGCTTCATGACACGCGCTACTTTGAGCCTTTCGACTTGGGAAATTGTACGGTTACGCTGGTGCCCTTACCTCTCTCGCTTATGATGTCGAGGCTTCCGCGGTGTCGTTCCACAATATGCTTTACGATGGCCAGTCCCAGGCCTGTTCCGCCGGCTGCTCTGCTGCGGCCTGGATCGGTCCTGTAAAAACGCCGGGTCAGGTGGGGTATATGGCGCGAGTCGATACCTTCGCCTTCATCGGTCACGATCAGGACAGCTTTCTGGTCATCACAAATGATCGACAGAGTAACCGGCTTATCAGGTGCACCATATTTGTCGGCATTATCGACCAGATTGCGGACCAGTTGTTCCAGCTGGCGCCGGTCACCATCAATCAATGCCGCTTCGTCGGGCAGAACAAACACGAGACGCTCCGACCGGTCGGGCCCGATCGCATCAAGTGACGCCTGCCGCACCAAAGCGCCAAGTTCGACCTGGTCATTCGGCCGATCCCGTTTTTCCGCCTCCACCCGCGATAGCGACATCAGGTCGGATACAAGTGATTGCAACCGCTTCGCCTCGCGCAGGACAGTGGTATGAAACTTTTTTGCTGTTGCCGGTTCGACCGGATCATCTTCGTCCAGCAACGTTTCCACATACCCGATTATGGATGCGAGCGGTGTGCGAAGTTCATGGCTGGCATTGGCAACAAAATCGGTGTGCACCCGGCTAATATCGGCCTCGCTCGTCCGGTCAGCCATTTCGATAATCGCATATTGCCGGTTGATGCGTCTGCGGGACATTTCCCAGACGGTTCCGGGACCTGTGATTCCGGAGACGGTTATCGCGATATCATCATCCCCGTCGATGATCGCGATGGCATCAGGGTGGCGAAATGCCACGCGGGCATCTTGGCCGGAAATATGCGCGCCCAGTAATTCTCGGGCAGCACGGTTGGCGACAGCAATTCTGCCCCGCTCGAGGATAAGCAGGGGAGTCATGAAAGGTTCGATCAATTCGGAAATGCCGGCCTGGCTGATAGCCTGTTTTGCCGTGCTGGTTGGCTGTATTTCCGGTGTCGGCGACGGCAGCCACAGGGACCCCGTCCAGACAATCAATATTGCAGCGACCAGAATGATGTTGACGCCCGACACCAGCATGGCAAGGCCGCCCAGAACCGCCAGGGCAAACCCGGGCCAAGGAAACGGTCTGGATTTCATCATCGAAACCGCCCTTAGCCATGCTGACCAGCCTTCGCCAGTCTGCAAACCGATAAAGCCGGCATTTTGTCACCGCCATGGCGTTCAGGCAGGACAGCGACCTGCCAGTTCTGAGCGAGCCGCGCTGGGTTTGGTGGAATGTCTGGACCGGGACCATTGGCGATTTGCCGATATGGCCGTGGTGACCCCTACGGGAATCGAACCCGTGTTTCAGCCGTGAAAGGGCCGCGTCCTAACCGCTAGACGAAGGGGCCATACCGATGGCAGGCCGCGCATCTACGGCTGGTATGGCGCTGGGTCAAGCCCTGCTTTGAGGGAATTTTTCAATCGGCCCAAGCAGCGTCTTCAAGGTGCAGTTCTGCCTGCGGCTGGCTGCCCCAATCATCAATCTTTGCGCGCCCTGCCAGCCACAATTTCCGGCCTTTTGAGCCATGTAGAAGTGCTTGTCCCATTTCGGTTTCGGCCGCACGGAATGCGATCGCTTTGAAAGACGCCCCGTCATCGCCGCCAGCGATCAACCGCACATGGTCCGTCCCGACAATATCTGCCTTGATCAAATGCACTGGTCCCACTGCTATCCGCGGGCCGGGCCAACCGACACCGTAAGGGCCGGCACTCTCCAAACGCTCCACAAGCAGCGGTGCCAGACCCCGCGGTGTGAGCGACAGATCAAGCTGCATGGTTTGCTTTTCCGAAGCACGTGCGACCGCTACTCCAAGATTGTCGTCGATCCAGTCGGCAAATTCATCAAATGTATCGCCGTTTATTGTAAGGCCAGCTGCCATGGCGTGACCGCCGCCTGCGACCAGCAAACCCTTCTCCCGGGCGGTGATAATCGCCGCGCCCAGATCCACGCCCGAAATCGAGCGGCCAGACCCCTTGCCAATGCCCGTAACGCTATCCAGTGCGATCACGATTGCTGGCTTGCCCGTCTTTTCCTTTATCCGTCCCGCGACAATTCCGATGACACCAGGATGCCAGCCGCGGCCTGCCAGAATCGAAACTGCGCGGTTGTGCTGCGCAGGCAGCATATCTTCTGCCTCGCGCTGGACCAGTGCCTCGATTGCGCGCCGATCTTCGTTGAGGCTTGAAAGCTGGCCGGCAATGTCACGCGCCTCGTCCGGGTCCGAAGTAATGAGCAAGCGCACACCCAGAGTCGATTCCCCAACCCTCCCGCCGGCGTTTATCCGCGGTCCAAGCGCAAAACCCAGATCGCTGCAAACGGGAGCGCGGTTGAGTCTGCTTGCATCAATCAAGGCAGCCAACCCGACGTTTTCGCGCCGCGCCATCACCTTCAACCCTTGCGCGACCATCGCCCTGTTCAGGCCGTGGAGTGCCGCAACATCGGCAACAGTCCCGAGCGCGACAAGGTCCAGCAGAGAAAACAGGTCCGGTTCGTTTCTGTCTGCGAAAAAACCGCGCTGCCGAAGCGTGCGTGTAAGGGCTATCGCAAGCAGAAATGCCACCCCGACAGCGGCCAGATGGCCATGCGATGCGGCGATATCATTTTCGTCCAGCCGGTTCGGATTTACCAGTGCAGCGGCGCGGGGCAATTCGGCCGAACATTTGTGATGGTCCACCACGATCACATCGATGCCGGCATCGTAAGCCTGCGCCAATGCATCATGCGCCATCGCGCCGCAATCGACCGTGACAATCAGGCTCGACCCCTGTTTGCCAAGCTTGACCAGCGCTTCGCCGGATGGTCCGTATCCTTCGAGCAGGCGGTCGGGAATGTAAAATTCTGCCTCCAGCCCGAGCATAGCCAGCAGCCGGACGAGCAAGGCCGCGCTGGTTGCTCCATCGACATCATAGTCACCGTAAACCGTGACTTTTTCCTGACCCAATATGGCCTGTGCAATCCGCTCGGCGGCTGCTTCCATATCCTGGAACTGCGACGGGTCGGGCAGAAATTCGCGTAACGACGGATTCCGATGTCGGTCCAGATCTTCGCGCGCTACCCCGCGGGATATCAGCAGCTGGGCTTCGATATCGTCAGCCGTTCCTCCCGCATCACCGCCCATCGACATATTGCCGCCGCGCCATACCCAGGCCTTGCCGCTGATGGACCTCGTGACGCCTAGAACGGTGTGTGCCGGATGGGTTTCCATTTATTCATTCTATCGCAGCGGACTGCGCGCGCATAGTGCATGCAAGTTGACAATCGACAGCTGACGGCGATGTTCAGTCTTATGGAAAGACCCCGCAAGCTCCTGATTATCTGGCACAGCCGAACCGGGGCGAGCAAGGCCATGGCGCGTGCTGCAGCCAGCTCAGCGGCCGGCGACGCGATAATGTTACGGGCATCGGACGTGGATTCCGGCGATTTGCTTGCCGCGGGGGGCTATCTATTTATCTGCCCCGAAAACCTCGCGGCGATGAGCGGAGAAATGAAAGAGATGTTCGATCGGAATTATTATCCGCTTCTCGGGCAGATCGAGGGGAGGCCTTACGCAACCGCGATAGCCGCCGGTTCCGATGGAGAAGGGGCGCAAAGGCAGATTGACCGGATTGCCACCGGCTGGCGGCTGAGGCGGGTGGCTGATCCCCTGATCATCAATTTCAACGCTCAGACAGGGTCTGCAATACTGGCACCCAAGAAATTACCCGCGGCTGCAAAAGTGCTGTGCGAAGAGCTGGGTGCTGTGCTTTCGCAAGGACTTAAACTTGGTGTGTTTTGACTGGTGGCCGACGGGTGACTGATTTTGTTGCATCCATTTCAGACCTGATTACCAGTAATGGACTCGACTAGTATCCAATTTGACGTCAGTAAAAATACTGACATTTCAGGCTCGGAAGAGAAAACATCGTATCGTCAATCATGGCTCAGCAGACGACGGGTACAATCTGGCACTCCTTTGCGACGCTGTGTCGGTGCCCGATATGGCCGCAATGGCGGATGTCGCATCGACTGGCCGATTGTCGGTCAGCCATGATCCCCGGTCCAATGACAATCTCCACGAAAATGCCCACAACAATCCCAATGACGCTGCCAACGAAAGTGCAGGCGCCAGGCAGGGTTGGCTGGAAATTTTGCACGGGGGGATGACTTTCGACATTACGGGCCTGCGCCCGGCGGATGCATTGCCGGTCTCGCGCGGCGAAAATCTGTTTCAGATGGATCAGACATGGCCAACTTCCAGTCTGGCTGCCTTGCCAATCACCGCTGGTCCGCATCTTGCCGGGACAGAAAACACCTTGCCGGTGGTCCGCGCATTGCTCGATCTCGCGGCGCAGTTGAGCGAGATCGAGGGCTGCGTGGGCATATGTTGGCGCCCGGCGCGCAGTTGGATGGGCCGCAAGTATTTTCAGACCATCGTCAATGAGTGGATGAAGGGTGGGCCGTTCCCCTCGCTTGGCCTGGTTTCGCTCCGCCCGGCGTTAGACGGCGCGTTGCAAAGTGAAGGGCTGAGCTTTTTTCTCGATCGGGAGTTACGAATCGCACCCGAAATCGCGGCTGACCGGATTTCGGCCACCAAAGTCGCATCGCGATTGATCGATTCTCTGATCGAAGAGGGCCCGATTCACGAGCCGTTGAAGTTCGAAGGTATGAGCGGCGAGAGACTGCGCCTGGATGTGTCGGCTAATCAGCGTTATTTCACGCTTGCCAGGGATTGAGACCAAATCCGTGATTTCCGGCGCGCGTTCGGAAGGCGGCGGCGTGGCGCGGACCAGGCTTCCATTCCGCCAAGTCAATCGGGCAGGGTTGCCCGGTCACGATCCCGAACTGCAACGCCACCACCTTTTACCGCGGCAATTGGTGAGCCGCAAAATGTTCGGTGCGATGTTTGGCGCGATAGGCGTTTGCCCGGTTCGCCTCGATGATTTTCGCGAAAACGGGATGCTGCTGCCGGCAAATGAAATGGCTGCGGCAAGGTCGCGTCTCCCGCTCCACCGGGGTCCGCACCGGCAATATTCCGTGATGGTCGCCGAGCGGGTCTCGCAAGTCGAACTCCGTTGGCTGGCAACCAGGCGCCGCGAACCGGCGCAAGCGGCCTGCGATGCTCGCCAGCAGCTGGCCCTTTTGCAACGCGCGCTGCGGCTGCAATTGCTGTTGGCGCAGCCTTATCCCATCGTACGGAACCGCAAAGATCCGCTGCGAGCCGGGCGTGATTTTGCACAGCTCGATGATATGGCGGAGAAACTCTGGTCGGCGACCGACATATCGAGTCCGTCTGACTAAGGTTCAGGATTTTCGCGCAAGTTCCTGTCTTGCTTCGTTATATTCCCGCTCCAGCCGATCCACACGGTCAGCCACGCTATCGATTGAATCGACCATGCCCACACCCTGGCCTGATCCCCAGATGTCTTTCCATGCCTTGGCCTCGCTGTTCCCTCCGGACCCGAAGTTCATCTGGCTCGGGTCGCTTTCGGGCAGATTGTCCGGGTCGAGGCCAGCCGCTTCGATGGACGAGCGCAGATAGTTGCCGTGAACGCCGGTAAACAGGTTGGAATAGACAATATCGCTCGCCCGGCTTTCAACGATGCTGTCCTTATACGCCTGATCGGCATTGGCTTCCCTGGTTGCGATCCAGGGCGACCCGATATAGCCGAAGTCCGCGCCCATCGCCTGAGCCGCGAGCACCGATCGGCCATGCGAGATCGAGCCCGACAAGGCGACCAGCCCATCAAACCAGCTGCGAATTTCCTGCATCAGTGCAAATGGCGACAGCGTACCCGCGTGGCCGCCAGCACCCGCTGCAACAGGGATCAGCCCGGTTGCGCCCTTTTCGATCGCCTTGCGCGCGAAACGGTCGTTGATCACATCGTGCAAAGTGATGCCGCCCCAATCACTGACGGCTTTGAAGATTTCTTCGCGCGCGCCAAGCGATGTGATAACCATCGGCACCTTCCATCTGGCGCAGACTTCCATGTCTTCGCCGAGCCGGTTGTTGCTGCGGTGGACGATCTGGTTGACTGCGAACGGCGCCGAAGGGCGATCAGGATTGTCACGGTCATGCGCGGCAAGTTCTTCGGTGATCCGATTGAGCCATTCGTCAAGCACGCCCGAAGGCCGTGCGTTGAGCGCGGGGAAACTGCCGATGATACCTGCCTTGCACTGCGCGATAACCAGTTCGGGCCCGCTGACGATAAACAGCGGTGAACCGATGACGGGGATGCGCAAACGGTCGAATGGGGCAGGCAGGGACATAGGCGGCTCCGGATGGATTTAATCGTTCAGTTAAACGCGCCCTAAAGCGGCGGTCACGGCTTGTCGATAGCGCCGTCAGCCCGGCAAATCCTCGATGCCGTAAAACCGCGCTGCATTGCCCGCAAACAACGCCGCCTTGTCATCATCCGAAGCGCCGGACGACAGACGTTTGAAGGCGTTCCACAGAACATCATACGTCGCGCCCCAGCGATCGACCGGATAATTGCTTTCAAACATCGCGCGTCCGGTGCCGAACGCATCGATGCAGGTTTCAACATAGGGCCGCCACATGGCCGCCAGCACTTCGGAACCTGTTGCGGCAGCGGGACCTTTGTCGGGCATACCGGCAAAGGCCATGGCGAGACCGCCCAGTTTCACACTGACATTGGGGCATTGGGCAAGCGTCCTGATCGAACCGCGCCAACGATCGAAATTTTCAGCGAGTTTACCGTGATATCCGGCAATGTTGAGCGGTCCGCCGCAATGGTCGAGCATGATGGGCTGGTCGGGAAACGCGCGCGCCAGATCGATTATGTCACCCAGCTGGGGCTCCAGCAGCCAAGCATCGAACGTCAGCCCCATTTCACCCAGCAGCGCAAATCCCTCGCGGAATTTCGCATCCAGATAAAGCCCTTCGGGCGCGCTGAACGGCGGGCCCAGAGTTGCCGGATCGGCGTCCCATGCGGCACTGTGTCGGATACCCTTGAAGCGGCCGTTGCCGGCGGCTTCCAGTTCCTCCAGCACGGGCTTTGCCTTGTCGCCCAGCGTCAGATCCGCGTGGCCCACGATGCCCGCGCAGGGGCGATAGTTACCGTAAAGTCCGCTGGCGCCCTGCGCCGCGACGCCGTTGACATATTCAACCTCGCCAACCGGCTTGAATGCTGTTTCCGCCGAAGCATCGTAAAATGCGCCGCACTCCATGAATACGGTGGCGATTATATTGTGGCCGCCTTCCAGCCCGCCGCGCGTGTCGGCCTGCAATGCGTCAAACCCGTAATAGGGTGCGCCAACGATGGTTTCGATGAACGGATGACGCGGTTCGGGGAATGCGGGCAGCATGGGCCGCAAATCCCACAAATGATGATGCGGATCGATAATGGCCAGTTCGGGTTCCAGGATCGTCTCGGTCATGTTTTTCCCTCTCCGGAAATATCTTCAGGGTTACACTAGTTACACCGTGTAACTCTGCAAAAAGATCAGTATTGTCTATTTATCCCAGTTAATTGGCTGGCTTCATCGATGGGTGACAGATTCCTGTAAGGCACGAGAGAAATCATCATGCTGATCTTAGCCCGAATGCGGTGCGTAGGAAATCCCACACTCAACCGGCCATCTGTGCCGAATTTGCCGCGCTGATGACTGCACGCACGCTGGCAGTCGAAACGTCCTCGTCTATGCCGACACCCCACACTGTCCGGCCATCTTCGGTTTGGCACTGGACATAAGCTGCGGCCTGCGCCAGCGAGCCCTTCGATAGTGCGTGTTCCGAATAATCCGACACTTCGAGTTCGATACCGAAGCCGTCGCGCAGCGTCGCAATCACCGATGATATCAGTCCGTTGCCGCGTCCGGTTACGCTTTGCGCCTCGCCGTCCACCTCTATCGTTCCGGCAAACAAGCGGACACCATCGGCGGTGCGTTTTTCCTCATATTCGACAAGCTGAAACCGTTTGTGCGGTGTCTGGATGTGATACGCCTGGCGGAACACCTGCCAGATATCCTCCGCCTCCAGCTCGCGGCCTAGTTTATCGGCTGTCAGCTGAACATGCGGTGCAAAATCGGATTGCAGTTTCTTGGGCAGTTTCAGGCCGTGCCCCTGTTCGAGCACCCATGCGAAGCCGCCTTTGCCGCTTTGCGAATTGACGCGGATAACCGCTTCGTAATCGCGGCCCAGATCGGCCGGATCGATCGGCAGATAGGGCACCCGCCACAACTGGTCGTTCTGCGCATCCTGCGCGGCAAATCCTTTTTTGATCGCATCCTGATGGCTGCCCGAAAATGCGGTGAAAACCAGCTCGCCGCCATAGGGATGGCGCTGGTGGACGGGCAGCTCGTTACAATATTCGACCGTCTCGATCACATCGTCGATATCGGAGAAATCAATCTTGGGATCAATGCCTTGCGTGTACATGTTGAGCGCGACTGTCACCAGGCAGCAATTACCCGTGCGCTCACCGTTGCCAAACAGGCAGCCTTCGATCCGGTCGGCGCCTGCCATCAGGCCAAGCTCTGCTGCGGCAACACCCGTTCCGCGATCATTATGCGTGTGCAGGCTGATCACCGCAGAGCTGCGATTCGGCAGATTATTGCCAAAATATTCGATCTGGTCGGCGTAGATATTGGGCGTGGCGGCTTCCACGGTGGCGGGCAGATTGAAGATAATTGGATGGTCTGGTGTGGGCTGCAAAACCTCCATCACCGCTTCGCAGACCTCGAGGCTGAAATCGATTTCGGCGGTTGAAAATGTTTCGGGACTATATTGGAAATACCAGTCGGTGCCCGGACGTTTTGCAGCCTCGTCGCGCATTATTTTTGCGCCCTTAACGGCAATGTCGCGGACCTGATCCTTGTCCATATTGAACACGATCTGCCGCCATGCAGGACTGACTGCATTATACAGATGGACGATAGCGGAACTGGCGCCCGACAGGCTTTCGAAACTGGTCCGGATCAGATCTTCGCGTGACTGGGTTAGCACCTGCACCATCACATCATCCGGAATGCGGCCTGACTTGACGAGCCCGGATATGAAATCGAATTCTGTTGCACCCGCACTGGGGAAACCCACTTCGATTTCCTTGATGCCGATTTTGACCAGCAGATCGAAGAAGCGGCGTTTCCTTGCCGCATCCATCGGATCGATGATTGACTGGTTGCCGTCGCGCAGATCGGTGGAAAGCCAGCGGGGCGGGGCGGTGATTGTGCGTGCCGGCCATTGGCGGTCGGGCAAATGGATTTGCGGAAACGGCCGGTACTTTACCGAAGGATCGCTGAGCATGGGCATAAATTGTCTCGTAACTGTTCGCTGGACTGGCTTGCGGAGAGTTAATCCCTTGGGCGACTGCGCGCCCGTTCGGCACGCGTCAGATCACGCCCAAGGGCGCGTTAGTCGTAGCAGCGACAGTTTGTTACAGATCATGCCGCTTACCTTTGCCGGAAATTGCGGCAAAGGCAAGCGCTGCATTCGATCAGAGCGGGCAGGTCAGTTTTTAGCTTTATCAACCAGCTTGTTGGCGCTGATCCACGGCATCATCGCGCGCAGTTCGGCGCCGGTCTTTTCGATCGGATGCGCCTCGGCGGCCTTGCGGCTTGCTTTTAATTCGGGCTGTCCGGCGCGGTTGTCGAGCACGAAATCCTTGACGAAGCGGCCCGACTGGATGTCCGCCAGCACGCGCTTCATTTCGGCTTTGGTTTCATCGGTAATGATGCGCGGGCCGGTTTTGATATCGCCATATTCTGCGGTGTTGCTGATCGAATAGCGCATGTTGGCGATGCCGCCTTCATACAGCAGATCGACGATCAGCTTGGTTTCGTGGAGGCATTCGAAATAAGCCATTTCGGGCGCGTATCCGGCCTCGACCAGCGTTTCGAAGCCGGCCTGGATCAAATGGGTGATGCCGCCGCACAGAACGGCTTGTTCGCCGAACAGGTCGGTTTCGCATTCTTCCTTGAAGTTGGTTTCGATAATGCCTGACCGTCCCCCGCCGACGCCGCTGGCATAGGCCAGCGCAACGTCATGCGCGTTGCCGCTGGCGTCCTGATGGACCGCAATCAGGCAGGGCACACCGCCGCCGCGCTGATATTCGCTGCGGACGGTATGGCCCGGACCCTTGGGCGCGATCATGATGACGTCGATGTTCGCAGGCGGTTCGATCAGGCCGAAGTGAACATTCAGCCCATGCGCGAAGGCGAGGGCTGCGCCGTCTTTCATGTTTCCGGCAATATCGTCAGCCCAGATGGCCGCCTGATGCTCGTCAGGGGCGAGCATCATGAGAATGTCGGCCCATTTTGCGGCTTCGGTGTTGGTCATCACCTTGAACCCGGCTTCTTCGGCCTTTTTCGCGGTCGCGGACCCTTCGCGCAGCGCAATTGCCACTTCGCCCACTCCGCTGTCGCGCAGGTTCTGGGCGTGGGCATGGCCCTGGCTGCCATAACCCACGATGGCGATTTTCTTGCCGGTTACCAGTTTCAGGTCCGCATCGGCGTCGTAGTAAACTTTCATTTTTCGTCCTTCTGTGGTGCGCTGTGCACTAACATTGAATTCAATCTTTGTCGGCGCCGCGGGTCATGCCCGCAACGCCCGTCCGGCCAACTTCGACCAGTCCCAATTCGCGCATCAAGGCGATGAAATTGTCGATCTTGTCGGGCGTGCCGGTCAATTCGAAAATAAAGCTGCTGGTGGTCACATCGACGATGCTGGCGCGGAACACTTCGCTCAGGCGCAAGGCTTCTACCCGGGCATCCCCGACCCCGGCGACTTTAACCAGCGCCAGTTCGCGTTCCACATGCGGGCCGGCTTCGGTGAGATCGGTGACCTTGTGCACCGGGACCAGCCGTTCAAGCTGCGCGCGGATCTGGTCGATCACCGGGGGCGGTCCGTTGGTGGCGATAGTAATCCGGCTGACCTGATGATCTTCGGAAATGTCGGCCACTGTAAGACTGTCGATATTATAACCGCGCGCGGTGAACATCCCCGCGATCCGCGCCAGAATCCCGGCTTCGTTATCGACGACGACTGTGAGGACGTGACGCTCGGATTCCTGTTCGCGAATATGCATCAAACCAGCGCCTTTGCTTCATCGTCCATCGTGCCGCTGGCCACATCGCCGGGCATCAGCATATCGGTATGCGCCGCGCCGCTGGGGATCATCGGGAAACAATTGGCGTCTTTCGACACTTGGCAATCGACAATTACCGGCCCGTCATGCGCCATCATCGCCTCGATACCGGCGTCGAGTTCGCTTTCATTCGTGATGCGGATGCCTTTCCACCCGTAAGCTTCGGCCAGCGCGACAAAATCGGGCAGGCTGTCCGAATAGCTGTTGGAATAACGGCTTTCGTAGGTCAGTTCCTGCCATTGGCGGACCATGCCCATATATTCATTGTTGAGGATGAAAATCTTGACCGGCAGGCGGTATTGGCTGGCGGTGCCCAGTTCCTGGATGTTCATCTGGATCGACGCCTCGCCGGCGATATCGATCACCAGCGCTTCGGGATGCCCCAATTGCGCGCCGATGGCTGCGGGCAGGCCGTATCCCATCGTGCCGAGCCCGCCGCTGGTGAGCCATTTGTTGGGCCCGAAAAAGCCGAAATATTGCGCCGCCCACATCTGGTGCTGGCCGACTTCGGTGGTGATGATCGGATCTTTGTCCCTGGTCAGCGCAAACAGCCGCTCGACAGCTTTTTGCGGCATGATTTCGTCGGGCTTTTCGACAAACGCCAGCGACTGGCGCGCACGCCAGCCCGCGATGCGCGCCTGCCATTCGCCAAGATCCGCCGCTTTGCGTTTGCCCCACGCGGCAATCAACTGCTCCAGAACAGTGGCGCAATCACCGACGATGCCAAGTTCCACAGGAATGATCTTGTTGATCGATGCCCGGTCGATGTCGATATGGATTTTTCTGGAATCGGGCGAAAATGCGTCGAGCCGGCCGGTCACGCGGTCATCGAACCGGGCGCCGATATTCACCATCACATCGCAGCGGTTCATCGCCATGTTGGCTTCATAAGTGCCATGCATTCCGAGCATCCCGAGCCAATCGGGATGATCGGCGGGGAACGCGCCAAGCCCCATCAAGGTGGATGTGACGGGCGCACCGGTCAATTGCTGAAGGCGGCGCAGCAGCCGTGATGCCTCGGGGCCGGAATTGATGATCCCGCCGCCGGTATAAAACACCGGAGCCGCCGCGCCCGCGATCATTTCGATTGCAGCGGCAATTTCGTGGTCTTCTGCTGCCATACGCGGCTGGTAACGCGAGGATGCCAGCGGGGCGGGGCCTGCTGCACCGTCCCAGTCCGCCAGCGCGACCTGAACATCCTTGGGAATATCGACCAGCACGGGGCCGGGCCGGCCGGTGGTTGCAATCCGGAAAGCTTCGGCGATTGTGGGGCCCAGCGCAGCGGGGTCTTTGACCAGATAATTGTGTTTTGTGCAGTGGCGCGTGATGCCGATCGTGTCGGCTTCCTGAAACGCATCTGTCCCGATCAGGCCGGTTGCAACCTGCCCGGTGATGATGACCATCGGGATCGAGTCCATGAAAGCATCGGCAATCCCGGTGACCGCGTTGGTCGCGCCGGGCCCCGATGTCACAAGCACCACGCCGGGCTTGCCGGTCGAACGGGCGTACCCTTCTGCAGCATGGGCGGCGCCCGCTTCGGCGCGTACCAGAATATGGCGGATGCGCGGTTCTTCGAACAGTTCGTCATATATCGGCAGAACGGCACCGCCGGGATAACCGAAAACAAATTCGACCCCCTGCCGGACCAGGCTTTCTACTAGAATTTGTGCGCCACTCAATTCGGCTGGCTGCGATGCATCTGGCATATTGTCGGCGCCCGACATGGGAAGCTCCTGAAATAAAAAGCGGCCCGGCGAAAGGGAAACGCCGGGCCAACTGGATGTCTGCGGTACGGGTATTATTATATCGTGTCAATGCCTAATTATGTAATAATGCATCAAAATAAAGCTCTAATGCGCAATTATGAGACTCGTCCGTCGGCCAATCTGCGGGCGGCTGGTTGCGAAACCAGGTATATTGCCGTTTGGCATATTGCCGGGTCGAAAGCTGGCCTGCGGCAATCATCGCCTCGCGCGTCAGTTCGCCGTCCTGCCAGGCGGCAATTTCGCGCACCCCGATGGCGCGCATCACGGGCAGCGCGGGGTCGAGACCGCGTTTCATCAGAGCGGCCACTTCTCCGGCTGCGCCATTATCCAGCATGGCGACAAACCGTTCGTCGCAGCGGGCCTGCAATTTGCTGCGGTCAGGCCGCAGGATCAGCGGGTACAGGGATACATCACCACTGATGCCGCCAGCCATTTCGCCGTGCCATTGCGCCATTGTCCTGCCGGTGGATCGGACCACTTCCAGCGCGCGGCAAGTGCGCGATGTGTCCGCCGGGGCAAGCCGCGAAGCGGATCGGGGATCTTCGCTTTCCAGCGCTTTGCGGGCGGCGGACTGCGGCAGCGCGCGAACGGCCGCGCGAATTGCGGGATCGATTTGCGGAATGGGCGCAATCCCGTCGAGCAGGGTTCGTATATACAGCCCTGTCCCGCCCACCAGTATCGGCACACCGCCGGAAAGCTGCACGTCAGCGATTGCGCGCTTTGCCTTCGCGGCCCAATCTGCCGCGGAGCACGCGGTCGCTCCGTCCCAGCTGCCGAACAGGCGGTGTTCGATGCCGCCCATTTCCTCGGCAGATGGGCGTGCGCTCAAGACCGAAAGACCGGCATAGACCTGCGCGCTGTCGCAATTGATTATCGTTGCCGTTCCGCCGCGCGCTTCCACAGCCTTCGCCAATCGGACCGCCAAATGGCTCTTGCCGCTCGCGGTCGGCCCTGCGATGAGCGCCAGCGGCGGCCGGTCGCCGGGAATTTCAGGAGTTTCAGACATGCTCATTGCGCGGCTGATAGCAGATGCAGGGGGGCTTGAGGCAAGGCTCGATAAAGCAGTGCGTGATTTGGCCGCAGAAGGCATGGTTGTTGCAGAGGCCGGCATGCTCGATTTTTGCGGCGATGTGCTGCAATTAAGCCTGCCCGGCGGTGACGCGGGCGTGCTGCGGCGCGTTATAGACGAAAATTTCGTGCCGTCCGACTTGCTGGTCAGCGAAACCGATATCCGCATTCCGCAATTGCTGGTGTCCGACATGGATTCGACCATGATCAAGGCCGAGTGCATTGACGAGCTGGCCGATTTCGCCGGACTGAAAGAGAAAATCTCCGCCATTACCGAACGGGCCATGCGCGGTGAAATCGAATTCGAAGCCGCCTTGCGAGAGCGGGTCGGATTGCTCGAAGGGCTGGCGGAGAGCGCAATTGGCCAATGTCTGGCCGAACGGATCGAACCGATGACGGGGGCCAGAACGCTTGTCGCGACTCTGCGGTCAAAGGGATGCCGCACTGTGTTGGTGACAGGCGGTTTTCATCATTTTGCCGATCCGGTCGCACATGACCTTGGTTTCGACCATGTGGCGGGCAACCGCTTGGCGGTGGCGGACGGTACATTGACCGGCGAACTGGAGGGGCCGATCAGCGATGCTTCGACCAAGGAACAGACACTGCGCGCCGAAATGGCGAAGCTGGGCGACAATGCCGTGTCGCTGGGGCTGGGCGACGGCGCCAACGATGTGCCGATGCTGAAGGCTGCCGACTTCGGGCTGGCGTTTATGGCGAAACCGGTGGCCCGCACGCGGGCGGATGGCTGGATTGATCGGGGTGATCTGACCGCAGTGCTGAAACTGTTTGGTATCCCGCAAAATGAATGGGTTGCAAAACAGGATTGACTTTCAGCGGTCATTGCTTATTAACACTTGTGTAAGTAAGCGGAGGACATCATGACACAGGCACTCACAACTCCGACCATCGGCACCGCGGCTGAAACCGGCCCGGACGGTACGCTATTGTTCCACCCTGACCGCCCGCTGCTGCGTAAGCGCCCGATCAAGGCATGGAACCACTTTCGCGAATTGCTGAAGGACAAGGAGAATACCGCCGAGGTATTCAAGATTTTCGAATCCCTGCCTTCGAGCGACCTGATCCCGCGCGCGCGCAAATTCAACCTGAGCGAAGAAGGACAGCGCATCCGTGCCAGCGAGCCCTATCTGCCGCCAATGCTCGACGATCATGACGCCTTGCGCAAATTGCCCGAAGGCAGTGTGGCCCACGCCTATCTGCATTTCATGGAAAGCCAGGGGCTGAGCGCAGCCGGACTGGTAGCCGAATATGACCAGTTCATGGGTGACCGGCCCTTGTTTGGCGATTTGTTCGAATGGTATCTCAACCGCTACCGTGACACGCATGATTTGCTGCACGTGTTGACCGGATACAGCCGCGATGCGCTGGGCGAACAATGTGTGCTGGCGTTCACCTATGGCCAGAATGGCGGGCTTGCCAATTTGTTTATCGCCTATGCCGGCGGATTCAACATGCGCAAGACCGTGAACAGCAAGGCACCGGTAATCGCTGCGGTTCGCGAAGCGCAAAAGCAGGGCAAGGCCTGCCCGCGTATCGCCGATTTGTCGATCAGGGAATTGCTGGCGCGGCCGCTTGACGAAGTCCGCAAGGAATTCAACATCACGCCGCCGGTGACATACGAAAAATGTCACGCAATCTGGAAATCGGAAGGTATAAACCCCTACGATTTGCTGCTGACGGCTTGATCAGAGCCAGCTGGCGATTTGCGTCAGCGGTTTTTTCTTCAGCGCATGATCGGGCACCATCGCATCGGCTGCGGCATGGCCTGCGACCACGATCATCAGCGCCTTTTCATCTTTCGGGCGCTCGCAAATATCGCGCAGGAACCCCATGGGTGAGGGCGTGTGCGTCAGCGTGGCGAGGCCCGCTTCGTGCAATGTAGCAATCAGCATTCCGCAGGCAATTCCGACGCTTTCGTTCACGTAGTAATTCTGCGTTTCGCCGTCTTCCGCAAGCCCGCCCTTGCGCTGGGCAAAACAGACGATCAGCCAGGGCGCGGTTTCGAGAAACGGTTTTTTGTCATCGGTCCCGATGGGAGCAAGCGCGGCGAGCCAATCGTCGCTTGCTTTGGGATCATTTCCGTCCACGCCGTAGAACCTGCGCTCCTCCGCCTCCGCCGCCTCGCGGATCGCGCGTTTTTTATCCGCTGAACCAATCACCGCGAAATGCCATGGCTGATGGTTGGCGCCATTGGGCGCGGTACCGGCGGCGCGGATAGCGTTTTCAATAATTTCACGCGGCACCGGCGCGTCGGTAAACTCGCGGCACGAGCGGCGCATTTTCAGCCGCTCGAATGCAGCCTTGGCGCGGGCAATTCGCTCTTCGTCCGAGAGTTCGGGCAGTTTGGGGTAGGGCTGGAAGCCTTCGCTCACGTAGCCATCCAGTCGCGGAAGAAGCTGTCGCTGGCCTCGCGGAGGTCGGCGAGCGGGACAGCACTGGCGGAGAACGGACCTTCGAAAACGATGGCATCGCCGCCGGTATAGCCCAGCGCGGTGCAATATAGTCCCTTACGGTGGGCCTCTGCCGCAACCTGCGCGCCGTTCATCGAAGTGACGATATAAACCCCCTGGATTTCATTGAACCATTCGGCAGCGACATCGTAGATCGAATCCAGTTTGCACCCGATGCCGCCCGCCAGCGCCATTTCGGCACAGGCCACCGCCACCCCGCCATCGGACACATCGTGCACCGACCAGATCAGCGCGCTGTCGATCAACTGGCGCACCAGTTCGCCCGCGGCGCGTTCGCGCGAAAGATTGACCTGCGGCGGATCGCCCGCCTGGATACCGTGCAGTTCCTTCAACCAGAGCGATTGGCCCAGATCGTGCGTGCCGTCGCCAATCAGCAGGATTTGCAGATCGGGCGCAGCAAATCCGGTGCGGGCCATTTTGGAGTAATCCTCCAGAATTCCGACCCCGCCAATCGCGGGTGTCGGCAAAATCGCGCTACCGCCGCCGGTGGCCTTGCTTTCGTTATACAGCGACACGTTTCCGCTTACGATCGGGAAATCGAGCGCGCGGCAGGCTTCGCCCATTCCTTCAAGACAACCGACGAATTGCGCCATGATTTCAGGGCGCTGCGGGTTGCCGAAGTTGAGGCAATTGGTGATCGCCAGCGGCCTTGCGCCGACTGCACACAGGTTCCGATACGCCTCTGCCACCGCCTGCTTGCCGCCTTCATAGGGATCGGCATAGCAATAGCGCGGGGTGCAATCGGTGGTCATCGCCAGCGCCTTTGGTGTGCCATGCACACGCACCACGGCCGCGTCGCCGCCGGTTTGCAGCGTATCCGCGCCGACCTGGCTGTCATATTGCTCCCAGATCCACCGCCTGCTGGCGAGCGCAGGGCTGGCCATCATCTTGAGCAAATCCGCGCCAATGTCGGTGCTTTCGGGAATATCGCCCAGCGGTTTGACCTTCGCCCACACCTTATATTCCTCTTTGGACACATAAGGCCGCTCATATTCGGGTGCATCGCCGGCCAGTGGCCCCAATGGAATGTCGCATACCGTCTCGCCTTCGAAGATCAGCTCCATCCGCTGCGTATCGGTGACTTCGCCGATCACCGCGAAATCCAGCTCCCACTTGGTGAAGATCGCCTCGGCCATGGCTTCCTTGCCGGGTTTCAGCACCATGAGCATCCGCTCCTGGCTTTCGGACAGCATCATTTCATACGGCGTCATGCCCTCTTCGCGGCAGGGGACCGCGCTCATGTCCAGCCGGATGCCGGTCTTGCCATTGGTCGCCATTTCGACGCTGGAGGAGGTCAGCCCCGCTGCGCCCATATCCTGGATCGCCACGATGGCATCGGTTGCCATCAATTCCAGACAGGCTTCGATCAGCAGTTTTTCGACGAAGGGATCCCCGACCTGCACTGTGGGGCGCTTTTCCTCGATATCGTCGCCGAAGTCCGCGCTGGCCATGGTCGCACCATGAATTCCGTCGCGGCCCGTCTTGCTGCCGACATAGACGATGGGATTGCCCACGCCGGTCGCCGCGCTGTAGAAAATCCTGTCCTGATCCGCGACGCCCACGGTCATCGCATTGACGAGGATATTGCCGTCATAGGCGGGGTCGAAGTTGGTTTCGCCGCCCACTGTCGGCACGCCCACGCAATTGCCATATCCGCCGATACCCGCGACAACGCCCTTTACAAGATGTTTCATCTTGGGGTGATCGGGGCGGCCAAATCGCAACGCGTTGAGGTTTGCGACCGGCCGCGCGCCCATGGTGAACACATCGCGCAATATGCCGCCAACGCCCGTCGCCGCGCCCTGGTAAGGCTCGATGTAGGAGGGGTGGTTGTGGCTTTCCATCTTGAAGATCGCCGCCTGATTATCGCCGATATCGATAACACCGGCATTTTCGCCCGGACCGCAAATTACCCAAGGGGCCTGCGTGGGCAGTTTCTTCAGGTGGAAGCGCGATGATTTATAGCTGCAATGCTCCGACCACATGACAGAGAATATCCCAAGCTCGACCATATTGGGTTCGCGCCCCAAGGCGTGAAACACACGCTGATATTCTTCTTCGTTGAAGCCGTGCTGTTCGACGACTTCAGGTGTGATCTGCTTTGCGCTGTCTGACATGCGCGGGCTTTAGCGATGCCCGCGCGGAGTCGCTACCCCCGTGCCGCCAGATGCTTGCGGGTTCTCCCCACCCACATCGCGATGAGCGTGATCAGGGCAAAGGCCGCCATCCCCGCGATAAACAACGCAGGTCCAATGACGGTGGGTTGCGGCCCGAACCAGCTGATCATCTGGAACAGGAACAGCACGGCGCCCAGAACCAGCACCGGTCCGACAGGCCCGCGTGTGCGCTTATGATACCAGAACAGTGCGCCAAAGGTGATCGCCAGCTCAAGCGGGATTTCTATTGCAGGGTAATTCCACAAGCCGAAGCCGAGTTTGGGCCCGCCGCCCGCCAGCGTCAGATCAGGCCGGTGCACCAGCAGATCCAGCACCCAGTGAGAAATGACCACAGCGCCGCCGACCAGTGCGGCTTGCTTGTCCCTGCTAAACGCAAAAATCAGCGCCGCAAACGCAGCCGCCCATCCCAGGGTGCCCAGCAGGCTGTGGGTAAACGGCATATGATAAAGGTCCATCGGGTTCATCACAGTGATGCCGGGGACGATCCGCATTTTCTCGATGCCCAGTAAGGCGAACACGGCAAAGCCCCAGTCAACCAGCTGGGCGGCGATGAACAGCGTTCCCAGCTTTGGCGCACGGGGGCTGACAGCCGCCGCCGCCAGCGCGGGCGCCCAATGACCTATAAACACCCGCTCAGCTCAATTTCATTGCGGCCCACGCGCCAATGCTGCTGGCAACCGCGGTGGCAAAAGCGCCCCACGCTATGTCGGCGACAGTGATGCTGGTGGACCATGTTTTCAGGACGGCCTGACTGGTCAGATCGTAAGTCGCGTAACACAGGCCCCCCAGCAGCGCGCCGTTAAGCGTGGCGGTGAGCACGTTGCCCGACAAAATTCCCGGTTTGATCGCAAACCAGACCATTCCCGCAATATAGATTGCGTAAAACACCAGCGCAGGCGCCATGCGGAAATTTTCCGCCAGCATATCGCCCAGTTTCGGGCGATAGAAATTGGGTCCGGCCCAACCGAGCCACATCGCGTCCAGCACACCGAAGGCAATCGCTGCGGCAATATAGGCGACAATCCACTGCATAGGTCTTTCTCCTGTTAGCGCGCAGCTTGACCGCGCGGCTCTGTCTGGTCAATGCTTTGCCGCAATGACCCAGCCCGAGAACGACATTTCGCAAATGACCTTCGAAGACGCATTGCGCGCGTTGGAGGAAGTCGTCCGCAAGCTCGAAAGCGGTGAAGTTGCGCTGGACGATTCCATCGCGCTGTACGAACGCGGCGAGAAACTGCGCGGGCATTGTCAGGCGCGGCTGGACGCGGCGCAGGCACGGATCGACAAGATTGTCACCGGACCGGACGGGAAACCTTCGGGGACCGCGCCGTTCGATGCGGAGGGCTGAACCGGTGCCGGTAGCCGAAGTCGAAAGTGATATTCTGGCCGAGGGCCTGCGAAAGATCCAGGCCGAGGTCGATTCCGCCTTCGACGGTTTCCTGCCCGTTCCCGACGATTCGCGTGCCAGACTGTTTGATGCCATGCGCTACGCCGCGATCGGCGGCGGCAAGCGTGTGCGGCCGCTACTGGTTGTTGCTACGGCGGAATTGTTCGGCGTCAACCGTGCTGCCGCATTGCGTGCCGGCTGCGCGATCGAGGCGATCCATGTCTATTCGCTGATCCATGATGATTTGCCGTGCATGGATGATGACGATTTGCGTCACGGCAAGCCGACGCTGCACCGCGAATTCGACGAAGCGACAGCGGTGTTGGCGGGCGATTCGCTGCACGCGCTGGCGTTTGAAATCCTTTCCGCAACCGAAACCAGCGGCGATCCGTTTACCCGCGCCGAACTTGTCTCTGTGTTGGCGGCTGCCAGCGGGATGGACGGTATGGCGGGCGGGCAAATGATGGATATCGCGGCGGAAGGTGCGGATTACGATCTGCATACCGTCACCCGGCTACAACAGTTGAAAACCGGCGCATTGCTGGGCGCGGCGGTGGAAATGGGCGCGGTGCTGGGGAAAATCGCACCTGAAGGTCGCAGCCATTTGCGGGCGTATGCGCGCGATATCGGGCTGGCTTTCCAGATTGCCGATGATTTGCTCGATCATGAAGGTGATGAACAAAAGGCCGGTAAAGCGCTGCGTAAGGACGAATTGCAGGGCAAACAGACTTTCGTGTCACTGATGGGCGCAGACGATGCGCGCCGGCAGGCGCGCGCACTGGTTGAACAGGCGGTTGGCCATCTTGGAGCTTACGGCGAGGAAGCGGACCTGCTGCGCGCACTGGCCAGATATATCGTCGAAAGGGACCGCTGATGGGCAAGATTTCCAACGCAATCCGGATCGGCGTTTATCCCGGCACGTTTGATCCGGTAACGCTTGGCCATGCCGACATAATCCGCCGCGGCGCCAAACTGGTTGACCGGTTGGTTATCGGCGTGACGACAAACCCGTCAAAAAGCCCGATGTTTTCAACCGATGAACGGCTGGATATGGTCCGCCGCGAAGTGGCCGCTCTGGGGATCGACAACGTCGAAGTCGTCGGTTTCAACGCGCTGCTGATGAAATTTGCCGCCAAACAGGGCGCAAGCGTGATCGTGCGCGGTCTGCGCGCGGTGGCCGATTTCGAATATGAGTACCAGATGGCCGGAATGAACCAGCAGATCGATGACGACATCGAGACGGTTTTCCTGATGGCCGACGTGTCGCTCCAGCCGATTGCTTCGAAACTGGTCAAAGAAATTGCCTTGTTCGGCGGTGACATTGCACCGTTCGTCAGCAAACAGGTGTGTGAAGATGTGAATGCGCGGGTTGAGAAAACCGGGCGCCTGGGCGATTACTAGCTGCGTCAAACCGTTCATTGCAGCGACAGAGCATCACGGCTAGATGACCAACAAATATTCTTAACGTTGCAGGAAATCCAATGTTCAAACGCCTGATTGTAACGGGTTTTGCCCTTTCGCTGTGCTTCGCGCCGGGTGCCGCTTTTGCGCAGGACGTGCCTGTTGCCGATGCGGCTGCCGATGTTGCTGTCGAAACGGCAGAGGTGCAGCGGGCGCTGGCCCCGATCAATTATAATGTGCAGGAAGACCCCGAAAACCTGCTTCTGCTCGATTTGTCGAGCGGCGGACGCGTGGCCATTCGGCTCATGCCCGACTGGGCTCCTGCGCATGTGGAACGCGTGAAAACGCTTGCCCGCCAAGGGTTTTACAATGGCGTGATTTTCCACCGCGTGATTGATGGTTTCATGGCGCAAACCGGTGATCCTACGGGGACCGGGCAGGGCGGCTCGCCGCTCCCTGATCTCGCCGCAGAATTTAACAAGAAGCCGCATCTTCGCGGCACTGTATCGATGGCCCGTGCCCAATCCGAAGACAGTGCCAACAGCCAGTTCTTCCTGGTCTTCTATCCGCGTTTTTCACTTGATGGAAATTACACAAATTTTGGCCGTGTGATCAGCGGAATGGAAATTGTCGATGCAATAAATCGGGGCGAACCGCCGCAGAATCCGGATCGGATCGTGCAGGCGTCGATTGCAGCCGATAATCTGCCGCTGCCCGTCGCCCGACCGGCCATCACCCCGGTGCAGGAAATCACCGCTGACATGCTGACCAATTCACAAGGTTCCTGATCTGGTCAGTTGCGGCAACCGTGTCTAAAGGCGCGGTATGCGTGTTGACCTGTTCGATTTTGATCTCCCGCCTGAAAATATAGCTTTGCGGCCGGTAAGCCCGCGCGATGCCGCGCGGATGCTTGTCGTGCCGGCACAGGGCGATTTCGGTGATGCCCATGTGGGCGATTTGCCCGCCCTGCTGCGGCGCGGTGATGTACTTGTATTCAACGATACACGCGTGATTCCCGCGCGGCTGGAGGGGCGGCGCGGTGATGCAAAAATCGGCGCGACGCTGCACAAACGTGTGGATTTGCGCCGCTGGCAGGCATTCGTGAAAAACGCCAAACGGCTACGTTTGGGGGAGCGGGTCGAATTTCCCGCCGGCGTCAGCGCGATAGCCGAAACACGCCTCGCTGATGGCAGCTTTATTCTGGCGTTCGGCGGAGACGAGCCGGTCGAAGTGTTGCTGGAACGGGCAGGCAAGATGCCGCTGCCCCCGTATATCGCCGGAAAAAGGCCGACGGACGAGCGTGATCTGACCGATTATCAGACCATGTTCGCGCAGGCGGATGGCGCAGTTGCCGCCCCCACCGCCGCGCTGCATTTCACTCCTGACCTGATTGCCGAACTCGCGGATGCCGGAATCGCCACGGAAATGCTCACGCTGCACGTTGGGGCGGGCACATTCCTGCCGGTGAAGGCTGACGATACCGACGACCACCTGATGCATGCCGAGTTTGGCCGGATCGATGCCGCCACTGCACGCCGGCTCAACGCGGTCAGACAAAACGGCGGGCGATTGATTGCTGTGGGCACGACAGTGCTGCGATTGCTGGAAAGCGCGGCCGATCCGCATGGCGTGATCCACAGCTTTGAAGGCGATACGAGTATATTCATCACCCCTGGCTACCGGTTTCGCGCGATCGACGGGCTGATGACGAATTTCCATCTGCCCAAAAGTACGCTGTTCATGTTGGTCAGCGCGCTGATGGGGCGCGAACGGATGCAGGCTGCTTATGCTCACGCGATTGCGGGCGAATACCGTTTCTACTCCTACGGCGATTCGTCGCTGCTTATTCCCCGCTAGGCGGGGGCTGCATTCTGCCTTAGCAAGGTGTCATGGAAACAATCCTCGATATTCAGGGCCTGACGAAAACATTTTCCGGCGGGCTGACAGCGCTTGATTGTGTCGATCTGCAGATCAAGAAGGGCGAAATTTTTGCACTGCTGGGGCCTAACGGTGCGGGCAAAACCACGCTGATCGGGGCGGTATGCGGGTTGGTCAGGCCAACGTCGGGCACGATCACCGCGTTTGGCGACGATCTGTCGCGCAACTGGCGCCGCGCGCGGGCGCGAATCGGGCTGGTCCCGCAGGAACTGGCCACCGATATGTTCGAGCCGGTTTATCGCACAGTCGCCTATTCGCGCGGGTTGTTCGGTTTTTCGCCCGATACTGCGAAGATCGAGCAGATTTTGCGCTCGCTTTCACTGTGGGACAAGCGTGACGAGCAAATCCGCAACCTGTCCGGCGGCATGAAGCGCAGAGTGCTGATTGCCAAGGCGCTCGCGCATGAGCCGGAACTCCTGTTCCTCGACGAGCCGACAGCCGGCGTCGATGTGGAATTGCGCCGCGAGATGTGGCGGCAGATCGGCCGTTTGCGCGAGGGCGGCACAACCATCATTCTCACCACGCATTATATCGAGGAAGCCGAGGAAATGGCTGACCGCGTGGGTATCATCAGGCAGGGCCGGATTTTGATGGTTGATGAAAAATCGGCGATGATGGCGCGCCTTGGCCGCACCGAGGCGATTATCGATCTCGCCATGCCGCTATCCGAAATGCCGGCTGCGATAGCCGAATTTCCCGTCACCATCGCCGATAACGGGTTGCAGATTTGCTATCGCGGCGGTGACGGGACCGGCAAAGGAAAAGAGGAAGTGGCCGCGTTGACAAAGGCGCTGACGCTGGCGGGTATCGATTACACGGGGATCGATATCCACGAATCCAGCCTCGAAGACATTTTCGTCGATCTGGTGGAGGAGCGCGGCTGATGTATTTCAATTTCCGCGGGATGTGGTCGATATACAAACGGGAAGTCATGCGCGCATTACGCACCGCATTTCAGTCAATTCTGGCGCCGGTGCTTACGACATCGCTCTATTTCATCGTATTCGGTGCTGCCATCGGCTCGCGCATGGAAGCGGTGGACGGCGTCAGCTACGGCGCATTTATCGTGCCCGGCTTGCTGCTTTTGACTTTGCTGAGCGAGAGCACGTCCAATGCCAGCTTCGGGATTTATATGCCGCGGTTCACCGGCACGATTTACGAGCTGTTGTCCGCCCCGGTCGGTGTGGCCGAAACCTTGGTGGGGTTTGTCGGCGCAGCAGCGACCAAATCGCTCATTCTGGCAGCAATTATCCTGACAACGGCCATGCTGTTTGTGGATTATTCCATCGCGCATCCCGTGCTGGCAATCGGGTATATTATGCTGGTTGCGGCCGCATTTTCGCTGTTCGGATTTATACTGGGAATATGGGCGGACAGTTTCGAACGGCTGGGCATCATCCCGCAACTGTTCCTGGTCCCGCTGACATTTCTGGGCGGGACATTCTATTCGATCGACATGCTGCCCGAACCGTGGGGTACGATCGCCATGTTCAATCCGATCGTCTATCTGGTAAATGGCCTGCGCTGGACATTTTACGGCAGTTCGGATGTCGACATATGGGTGTCGTTTGGCCTCACCATCGGGTTCCTGACCGTCTGTATTGTTGTCATCAGCTATATATTCAAAACCGGATGGCGGCTCAGGGCGTAAAATCCGGCAGAGTGTTGCAAGCGTAAGACACTTTTCGATTCGTTCATTTGAGCGCAATATTCCATTCACTCCTGTGCAATCTGCGCAAGCGCAATAGGTGTTTGGCTGCAGAATCGGCCCACGATAAAAGATTGGAATAAACAATGAACTCGAAGATTTTTCTCGCAATCGGCGCTGCGGCGCTTGCCTCTGTTCCGGCAGTAGCTTCGGCGCAAGACGCCGGCCCCGCACAACCTTATATCGGCGCATCTGCCGGCTATCACGATCTTGGCATCGGAAGCGACATCAAGGACGACGGCGCGATTTTCGGCGGTCTCGCCGGGATTGATGTTCCTATCGGCGGCGATCTTTCGATCGGCGGCGAAGTGAACTATCACATCGGTACTGGCGCTATCGACAGCGAATATGGCGCTGCCGGACGTCTCGCTTACAGCGTAAACCCCAACACCAAGGTTTATGTTCGTGGCGGATATCAGGAAGTCAAACTCGACCTTGAAGAAATCATCGGTGCGCCGGTTCCCGCCGGCATTGATACATCCGACGGTGACTTCCTTGTGGGTGCTGGCGCTGAATTCGGCGTTGGCGCATCCGGCATGAAGCTGCGTCTTGGCGTGGACACCGTATCGTTCGATTCGACCCGCGCAACTGCCGGCCTGCTGTTCTCGTTCTAAGAGACTGAAGCGGCTAATTTCGGGGCCGGTGCTGCAACTCGCAGTACCGGCCCTTGTCATATGTATCGTGCCTTGGCTGAAGATCGCACTGGCGGCAGCGAACGTGCCGCGTTAATGCGCCGGCCATGACATCGCGCTTTAATTTTTCAATCTCGGCGACTGATGGCGCCGCGCGCGCCGGGGCAATCACGATGCGCCGCGGCACGATCCGCACGCCAGCATTTATGCCCGTGGGGACCGCTGCGACAGTGAAAGCCATGAAGCCGGAGAATGTGCGCAGCACCGGCGCCGATATTATTCTTGGCAACACTTATCACCTGATGTTGCGGCCGGGCGCCGAACGGCTTGCCAAGCTGGGCGGGCTGCATAAATTCATGAACTGGGATCGCCCGATCCTGACCGATAGCGGCGGTTATCAGGTGATGAGCCTGTCGGATCTGCGCAAGCTGACCGAGGACGGCGTCCAGTTCCGCAGCCATCTTGATGGTTCCAAGCATATGCTCACGCCTGAGCGATCGATGGAGATCCAGCGTCTGCTCGGGTCCGATATCGTCATGGCATTTGATGAATGCCCGCGCGCGGATCAACCGCGCGATGTGATCGCGCGCTCGATGGAGATGAGCATGCGCTGGGCGCAGCGCAGCCGCGACGCGTTTGATGATGGCGGCAATCATGCGCAAATTTCTGCGCTGTTCGGCATCCAGCAGGGCGCGCTCGACGAAGATTTGCGAAGGCATAGTGCAGACGCGCTACGCGGTATCGGCTTTGATGGCTATGCCATTGGCGGGCTGGCCGTGGGGGAAGGGCAGGAGGCGATGTTCGCGACGCTTGATTTCGCGCCGGGACAACTGCCCCAGGACGCCCCGCGTTATCTGATGGGTGTGGGCAAGCCCGACGATCTGGTGGGCGCGGTGGAACGCGGCGTCGATATGTTCGATTGCGTTTTGCCAACCCGTTCAGGCAGAAATGGCCAGGCGTTTACCTGGCAGGGCCCGCTCAACCTACGCAATGCGCGCCATGCCGAAGATCTGGCGCCGCTGGACGAAAGCTGCCCGTGTCCGGCCTGTTCCCGGTACAGCCGCGCCTATTTGCATCATTTGCAAAAATCGGGTGAAATATTGGGCGCGATGCTGATGACCGAACACAATCTGACTTTCTACCAGCAACTGATGCAGGCCATGCGGGACGCGATCGGCGATGAGCGGTTTGCCGCATTTGCGGCAAGGTTCCGTGCGGATTATCTGGGCTAAACAAAAAGGGCGGCCCCGCAGGACCGCCCTCTTGACTGTATTTGGTGCGTAACCGGTTAGCGCGAGTAGAACTCGACAACCAGATTGGGTTCCATCGTTACCGGATAAGGCACTTCATCAAGTTTCGGTACGCGGGTGAAGCTGACTTTGTCGTTACCATCGGGCGCGACATAATCGGGAATTTCACGTTCGGGCAGGCTTTGGGCTTCGATAACCAGCGCCATTTCCTGCGCCTTGGCGCTCAGGCTGATCACATCACCAACATCGATGCGGCGTGACGCGACGTTGCATTTGACGCCGTTCACCAGAATGTGGCCGTGGCTGACGATCTGGCGGGCGGCAAAAATCGTCGGAGCGAACTTTGCACGGTAAACCACCATGTCCAGACGGCGCTCGAGCAGACCGATCAGGTTCTGGCCGGTATCACCCTTGACCTTGGTCGCTTCGGTATATGTGCGGCGGAACTGTTTTTCCGTGACATCGCCGTAATAACCCTTGAGCTTTTGCTTGGCGCGCAGCTGAAGGCCGAAGTCGGAAACCTTGCCCTTACGGCGCTGTCCGTGCTGGCCGGGGCCGTAATTACGGCGGTTTACGGGGCTGTTGGGACGGCCCCAGATGTTTTCGCCCATGCGGCGGTCAAGTTTATGCTTCGAGCTTTTACGCTTCGACATCGAATGTCTCCAAAATGCTATCGCTACCCGTTGGTAACGCTTTAACCCGGTATCGCTCCGCCATGATATTGCATGGCGCGGCCACCGCTTCACCGGGATGCGGGACCAATTGCGAAGGCGCGCGTATAGCCTGTCTGGCGTTCAGGTCAAGCAGTGCATTTTGGTGCGCGGCGCTCTCGACAAAGGCGCGCTTTCGCGCCACAGGACCGCGCATGGAAGAAGCTGTCAAACTCCCCGAAGATTGTGCCGATATGGCGGACGTGCGCAACGGTGTCGATGCGCTCGACCGAGAGCTTGTCGCGCTGCTTTCCACGCGTTTCGGATATATGCGCGCCGCTGCCAGGATCAAGCAGGACCGCGGTACAGTGCGCGATGAAACGCGCAAGGCTGCCGTCATCGACGCCGTGCGCCGCACCGCTGAATTACGCGGCCTGCCCGCTGATGCAATTGCGGACATATGGGACCGGCTTGTAGAAGCGTCTATCGCTTACGAACTGGACGAATGGGATGCGATCCGCGCCTAATTTTCCGCATTCTGGCGCAATTTCCGGCCCAGATGGTTCAGCACCCCGCGCATTGTCCGCACTTCGAGGTGGTTCCAGCCCGGTTTTGTAAGCACGGTCCGCAATGTCCGGCGCGTCGCCGGCTCGCGGTCTTGCGGGAAAAAATATCCGCATGGCTCCAGCAAATCTTCGAAATGTGTGATCAGACCCTCAAGGTGCTCTTGGGGCGCGGGGGCGAGCATATCTTCCGCGGTCGGCTGCACCAAAGCGCGATTTTTCGACCATTCATAAGCACACAGGATTACCGCCTGCGCCAGATTGAGCGACGGGAAATCCGGATTGATCGGGACGGTCAGGATCGACCGGGCAAGCGCCACGTCATCCACGTCCAGCCCGCTGCGTTCCGGGCCGAAAAGATAGGCGGATCGTCCCTCGGCTCCCCGAATTTCATTTGCGGCCTGTTCGGGCGTAACGACCGGCTTGGTAACGCCGCGTTTGCGGACTGTGGTCGCATAGACATGCGCGCAATCGGCCACAGCTTCGGCAGTCGTGGCATAGACTTTTGCACCGTCCAGCACTGCGTCGGCGCCCGCAGCGGCGGGGCCGGCGGACGGGTTCGGCCAGCCATCGCGCGGTGTGACCAGCCGCATTTCGGTAAGCCCGAAGTTGAGCATCGCGCGCGCTGCCTTACCGATGTTTTCGCCCAGTTGCGGGCGAACCAGCACGATAACCGGCTGATCGGCCTTGCTACCCATCGCTTTTCTTCGTGCCAGCTTCCTGTACGGAACTGGCGAATTCCTCGAAATCCCTGGCTTCGGTAAAATCGCGATAAACGCTGGCGAAGCGGATATAGGCAACACTGTCGAGCTGGCGCAGGCCGTCCATGACCATTTCACCTATTCGCGTGGACTGGATTTCGTTCTCGCCAGCCGTTTCGACCTGCCGCTGGATCCCAGACACCAGTTGGTCAAGCCTTTCCTGCGCTATGCCGCGCTTGCGCGTGGCGAGGGTCACCGACTGTTCGATTTTCCCGCGATCAAATGCTTCGCTGCGGACATCGCCATTGGCCGCGCTTTTGATCACGGTGACTTCGCGCAGTTGAATACGCTCGAACGTGGTGAAGCGCGCCCCGCACCCTTCACATTGCCGGCGGCGCCGGATCGCAGTGTTGTCTTCAGTCGGTCGCGAATCTTTTACCTGGCTATCGTCATGCGCGCAGAACGGGCAGCGCATTTATTTCTTGATGCGTTTGTAAAACATAAAGCCGGCACCCGCGATCAGCCCGATCGGAAGGCTGATGACAGGCAGGATAGCGCCTGCCAAGGCGCCCACGGCAGCACCGGTCAGAACAGGCTTGGTCGAGGGATGATGCATCCCTTCCTTGGCCATGCCGGACAGTTCGGTTTTTGCAGTTTCGACCCAGTCATTCTTGCCGTCTGGATCGCGGTTCATATCGTCGTTCATCATTCTTCTCTCTGTTATCGGCCCGGATAGACCGGAAATGCTGCGCATAATTCGGCCACCTGGGTCCGGACGCGTTCTTCCACCTGAGCGTCGCCTTCGGGGCCGTTTGTCGAAAGACCTTCTACAACTTCCGCGATCAGAGCGCCAATTTTTCGAAATTCGGCCGGGCCAAACCCGCGCGTGGTGCCGGCCGGACTACCAAGCCTGATGCCGCTGGTGACAAACGGACTGCGCGTATCGTACGGAATGCCGTTTTTATTGCAGGTGAGCCAGGCGCGGTCGAGGCCCTTTTCGGCCGATTTTCCGGTCACATCTTTCGCAGTCAGATCGACCAGCATCGAATGGTTATCCGTGCCGCCGGAAACGATCCGAAGCCCGTTTTCCTCCAGACTGGCAGCCAATGCGCGCGCATTTTCGACAATCGCATGAGCGTAGGTTTTAAAATCCGGGCGTAATGCTTCGCGGAAAGCCGTGGCCTTTGCGGCGATGACGTGCATCAGCGGGCCGCCCTGCAATCCGGGGAATACCGCCATATTGAGCGGCTTTGTCAATTCATCGTCATTCCACAGGATAACGCCTGAACGCGGCCCGCGAAGGCTTTTATGCGTGGTTGTGGTCACAACATGCGCGTGGGGGAAGGGATTGGGATGCGCGCCGCCCGCGACCAGGCCCGAAATATGGCTCATATCGCATAGCAGATAAGCGCCCACTTCATCGGCAATCTCGCGGAAACGGGGGAAATCCCAAACGCGCGAATATGCAGTGCCGCCGCAAATGATCAGCTTGGGTCTATGTTCGCGCGCGGTGGCCGCAACTTCTTCCATGTCGATGCGTTCGTCATTCTTGCGCACGCCGTAAGCGACAGGATTAAACCATTTGCCCGACATGTTGACGGGCGAACCATGCGTCAGGTGGCCGCCTGAATTGAGGTCCAGCCCCATGAAAGTATCACCCGGCTCGAGCAGGGCAAGGAACACGGCCTGGTTCATCTGGCTGCCCGAATTGGGCTGGACGTTGGCAAATTCGCAGCCGAACAATTCTTTCGCCCGGTCGATAGCGAGTGTTTCCACCACATCGGCATATTCGCAGCCGCCATAGTAACGCTTGCCCGGATAACCCTCGGCATATTTGTTGGTGAAAACGCTGCCGGCGGCCTCCAGAACAGCGGTCGAGGCGATATTTTCCGAAGCGATCAGCTCGATCTTGTCCTGCTGACGCGCAAGTTCGTTATCGATGGCCGCAGCGATTTCAGGATCGGCTTTGGCCAGGTCATCATGCCAGAAGCGATGGATAGGGCTTCGTACTGTATCTTCGGGCTGGGTTGCCATTCTATGAAACCTCTGGATTGGAGAGCTTGTCGACTCGGCGCTGGTGGCGCCCGGTTCCGCCGGGGAGGGAATCGGCAAAACCGGTATCGATAAATGCAGTCAGGCACGCCTTTGCCATATCGCTGCCCGTCAGGCGCGCGCCCATCGCGATGACATTCGCATCGTTGTGTTCACGGGCAAGTGCGGCGGAAAGCGGTTCCGACACGAGCGCGCAGCGCACGGCGGGATTGCGGTTGACCGAAATGGAAATGCCAATTCCCGAACCGCATAGCGCGACGCCGCGTTCCGCCGTGCCATCTGCCACGACAGCTGCGAGCCGGTAGCCAAAGTCGGGATAATCGACGCTGCCGGGCGTATTCGGGCCAAGATCAGCGACCTCGTGTCCCTGTTCGATAAGCCACTCGCAAAGCTCGGCCTTCAGGTCGAGCGCAGCATGATCGGAAGCAACGGCGATTTTCATATCAGGGTTATAGGCATTGGCTTTGATTCTCTCCACCCCCGGACTTTGGTTTTCTTGCGATTCACGGATCAGGCACTCCGACGATCGCGCTTCACGCGAAGGGACCGGGGTTGACCGCTAATTTTGAAGAATACCTCAACTCCTTTTTCGGGGATGATCGGCGCCGCAGTTTTGGCAGCGGATGGGTCAGCGGGATTCTGTCCGTCGTGCTGGGCATTCTCGCACTTTGCTCGATATTTGCTGTCCGGTTTCCGCAATGGCTGACCATGCCGGAGTTGAGGGACCGCTATCCTCTTGAACTCGTCCGCTGGGCTATTGATCTGGGTATTCTCGCAGCTCTTCTGCTGGCCGGGTTATCGATGCTATTGCGGCGCAAAAAGGCGCTTGGAATAACCGGCCTATCGCTTGCCGCTGCTGCACTAGCGCTTGGTGCAGGCGATGCACCGCTGGGCAATTCGTCCGGCAATTCGATCTATTTCGGTCTTGACTGGTTTGTGCTTGGCACACTCTCCACTGCCACGCTGTTTGTGCCCCTGGAGCGTGCTTTCCCGCTAAAGCGCGATCAAGGCGCATTCCGACGGATTGGCTTACCGACACCCAGTATTTTTTCATGAACCACGCGCTTGTGCAACTGATGTCTGTGCTGGTGCTGTTGTCCGTCATAAATCTAAGCGGAATGTTGGCGGTCGCAGAGGTGCGGCAATTCGCCATCATGATGCCGCTACCTGTGCAATTCATCATATGTTTGGTGCTTGCCGACTTTACGCAATATTGGGTCCATCGCGCGTTCCATCGCATCCCCGTCCTGTGGCGTTTTCACCGGGTACATCATTCGGTAAGATCAATGGACTGGTTGGCGAGATCGCGCCTGCATCTTGTCGATGTTATCGTTACGCGCGGACTGGTATTGCTGCCGCTGGTTTTGCTGGGCTTCGACAAGCGAGCGGTGTTTGCCTATCTCGGCTTCGTATCGGTCCATGCTGTGTTTATCCATGCCAACTTCGCGCCGCGGCTCGCCTGGCTGGAGCGACTGATCGTGATGCCGCGATTTCACCATTGGCATCACGCGCGCGAACAGAAGGCTATCGACAAGAACTTTACAGTGCATTTGCCATTGCTCGACCGACTTTTCGGCACGAAATACCTGCCCGATGATCAATGGCCATCGGGATACGGGATTGCAGGGCCGCGCGCCGGACGGTTATCTGAAACAGCTGGTGTGGCCGTTTAACCGTTAGGCCCGCCTAACCTTTACTGATCCAGGAACGAGCGCATTTTCCGCGACCGGCTCGGGTGCTTGAGCTTGCGCAGCGCCTTCGCCTCGATCTGGCGGATACGCTCGCGAGTAACCGAGAACTGCTGCCCGACTTCTTCCAGCGTGTGATCGGTGTTCATCCCGATGCCGAAACGCATCCGCAGCACGCGTTCTTCGCGCGGAGTGAGCGAGGCGAGCACGCGGGTAACGGTTTCTTTCAGGTTGGCCTGAATGGCGGCGTCAACCGGAATGATCGCGTTCTTGTCCTCGATGAAATCGCCCAGATGCGAATCTTCTTCGTCACCGATGGGTGTTTCCAGACTGATCGGTTCCTTGGCGATCTTCATCACCTTGCGGACCTTTTCCAGCGGCATCGAAAGACGCTCGGCCATTTCTTCGGGTGTCGGTTCGCGGCCCTGTTCGTGCAGGAACTGTCGGCTTGTGCGCACCAGCTTGTTGATCGTCTCGATCATATGGACCGGAATACGGATCGTGCGTGCCTGATCGGCGATCGAGCGGGTGATGGCCTGACGGATCCACCAGGTCGCATAAGTGCTGAACTTGTAACCGCGGCGATATTCGAATTTATCGACCGCCTTCATCAGGCCGATGTTGCCTTCCTGGATAAGATCAAGGAATTGCAGGCCGCGATTGGTGTATTTCTTGGCGATAGAGATAACCAGACGCAAATTCGCCTCGACCATTTCCTTCTTGGCTATCCGGGCCTCGCGCTCACCCTTTTGCACCATGTTCACGATGCGGCGGAATTCTTCCAGGCTCATGCCCGTGTTGGCGGCAATATCGGCGATTTCAGCGCGGATGCGTTCGACCGCATCGCCCTCTTTTTCGGCAAACGCCTGCCATTTCTTGTCGGTTTTTGCGTTGTCTTTCAGCCAGCTGTCATCAAGTTCATTGCCGATATACGAGGCGAGGAAGTCGGAACGCTTGACCTTGTGACGTTCAGCAAGGCGCAGCATCTGGCCGCCAAGTGCGGTCAGGCGGCGGTTGAAGGCGTAGAGATTATCGACCAGAAATTCGATCTTTGTGGCGTGGAACTGGACGCTTTCGACCTCGGCGGTCAGTTCCTCGCGCATCGCCTCGTATTTCTTTTCCTTGGCCGCAGGATAGTCTTCGCCTTCGCCCATGATATCGACGCGTTCGGCCTGGATCTTCTGGAATTTCTTGAACAGCTTGGTGATGCGGTCGAAAGTGTCGAGCGCCTCGGGCTTGAGCGCGGCCTCCATCTGCGCGAGCGAGAGCGTGTTGTCCTCTTCCTCGTCGTCATCGTCCTTTTTCTTCTTTTCGCCGTCACCATCGTCGCCGTCGATATCGTCTTCGTCTTCGACTTCATCGTCGTCACGGATGGTGGGGCCGGCGGTTTCCTCTGAAATCTCGCCATCATCGGCGGCTTCGTTTTCCTCCTCCATCTTATCGACCGGAGGCTCTTTCGAAAGCATCGCGTCAAGATCGAGGATTTCGCGAAGCTGCATCTCTTCGTCGTTGAGTGCCTGCGACCACTGGATGATTGCGTGAAACGTGATCGGGCTTTCGCACAGGCCGATGATCATCGTGTCGCGGCCGGATTCGATCCGCTTTGCAATCGCGATTTCACCTTCACGGCTGAGCAGTTCGACTGCCCCCATTTCGCGCAGATACATCCTGACAGGGTCATCGGTGCGATCGGTTGCGGCAGGTTTCTTCACCGCGGCAGCAGCAGGTTTTTTGGTCGCGGCACCTTCATTGCCGACAATTTCGGCCGGTCCGTTATTCTTCTTTTCAGCCTCGGCTTCGGCTTCTTCGTCGTTTTCCACGACATTTATGCCCATTTCGGAAAGCGAAGCCATGACGTCTTCGATCTGTTCGGATGTCATCTGATCCTGCGGCAGCGCTTCGTTCAGCTCGTCATAAGTGACATAGCCGCGTTTCTTCGCTTTGGTGATGAGCTTCTTGATTGCCGCACCCTTGAGCTCGATCAACGGGGCATCTTCTTGTTTAGTCGCCATGGATTACGCTTCAATCTGTTTCACTGCCTTCGGGGCGGCTATCCGGCCCTTCGGGACTGTTTGATTCCTGTGCGCCAAGAAGCGCGCGTTTGCCTGCCATTTGCCCGAGTCGCGACTCGAATGCCAGCTTTCGTTTGAGCAGCCGCTGTTGTTCGGCAAAGGCGCCTTCGGGATCGGTTTCGAACCGCTGTGTCGCGGCGGCAAGCGCCGCAGCCAGAGCCGGCCGTTCGACCAGCATTCCGACAGCCTCTGCCAAATCATCTCGTGCTGCGCCTGGATCGGTCCCTTCCATCAGGAAGGTGAAGCGGGTGTTATCCGGCGGCGTCGATGGTCCGACTGGGTCCGATATGGGCGCTACGCCCGCAGGGTCAAGGGCTTCGGCAGCTTCGAACAGACTTTCTATCGCGGGCGCGAGACCAGGTTCCGACCGCGCAAGCCGCGCAAGCGCTTCGGAATGCTGTTCGATAGACGATGGGAAGCGCAGAAGTCCGGCAAAAACGGCGGCAGACAGCGTATCGCGCGCGCCGCCATCCACCACCGCGCGCAGACGCGCTGCAGCCTGTGGAGAAAGTCGCGGTTTGGCCGGCTGAAACTGTTTACCGCGTTGAAAGCTGCCGCCTGCTCCGCCATGCGGTTTGAATTCGCGCTGCTGGCGGGGCGGAAAAGCGAACTCCGAAAATCTGTCGAGCAGATCGCGCCGATACAGCGATCTGATATCCTGTTGCTCGATTGCTTCGGTGTGTTCGATCAGGCGCTGCTTCAATCCCGCCTTGGCTTCGGGTGTGTCCAGCGGCTGTGCATCACGTTCGTATTCCCACAAAGTGTCCAGCAGCGACGCAGGTTTGGCGAGCAGGGCTTCAAGCGCCTTCACGCCGCGGCGATTGATCACATCGTCCGGATCCATGCCGCCCGGCAACCGTACGATGGACAGCGAGCGGCCCGGTTGCAGCATCGGCAGCGCGCGTGTGACCGCACGCATAGCCGCACGCTGCCCTGCCGCATCACCGTCAAAACACAGCACCGGAACATCAACCATCCGCCAGAGCAGTTCGAGTTGGCGTTCGGTAAGAGCGGTGCCAAGCGGTGCAACAGCATCGGGAATGTCCGCAGCGGCAAGCGCAATAACATCCATATACCCTTCGACCACAACCATCCGCCTGGTCTGCCGCGACGCGGGCCCTGCGCGGTGCAGATTATACAGCGTGCGGCCCTTGTCGAACAGCGGAGTATCGGGCGAATTCAGATATTTAGGCGCATCTTTTTTCTGCGCGTCGAGGATGCGGCCGCCAAATGCGATGACCCGGCCGCGGGCATCGTGGATCGGCAGCATCAAACGGCCGCGGAACCTGTCATAAGGCTCGCGGTCATCTACCGCGATCTGCAGGCCGCATTCGACCAGCATCGCCTGATCATGCTGCGACAGCGCCTGTTTGACTGCGTTGCGGCTGTCGGGCGTGAACCCAAACCCGAAGCGCTGCGCGGTATGTTGGCCAAACCCGCGCGCGTCCAGATATTCACGCGCTTTTTCGCCAACCGGTTCCAACAGGCATTTTTCAAAGAAACTTTGTGCATCTGCCATCACATCATGCAGGCTGGCGCGCTGTTCTGCGCGCTGTGCCTGTCGCGGGTCGGCGGCGGGGACTTCGATCCCGGCCTCTGCGGCCAGTTCCTTTACCGCATCCATAAAGGCGAGCCCGCGCTGGTCGGTCATCCAGCGGATGGCATCGCCGTGCGCGCCGCAGCCGAAGCAGTGGTAGAACCCCTTTTGGTCGCTGACCGTAAAGCTGGGTGATTTTTCGTCATGGAAAGGGCAGCACGCTTTCCATTCATGACCGGCCTTTTGCAGCTTGGTCGTGCGGCTGATCAGCGTGGACAGCGTGGTCCTTGCGCGTAATTCATCAAGCCATTGCGGGGAAAGCGCCATGGCCGCTTTCTGGGCGGCCACGGGCTGATTTACAAGTCTGCTATCCGCAGATTTCGGGTGCGGATATCAACCGCAGGTGTTGGTCGCGCCGGCTTTTGCTGCGGGATAGGGGCCGGGGCCCGTCGCCGTGGTGTAATTGGCGTGGATTGCGTAGGCGTCAGACGGTCCCGCAGGCGGCAGCGTCGATTGCCAGTAGAACGTCAGCGGCTCCGCCTGTTCCCACTGGTTGCCGCCATCACCCGCGCTGACGGTCCAGACAATTGCACCCTTGTCGCAAGTGATCACCACATCGGCTTTAGCGCCGATTGCGCTCATCGCTTCGGCTTTCGAATATCCTGCTGCGCCGGTGAAGCCGTGGGCCGGCATCGTCATCCTGAAAGCAGTCGCCGCTTCGATGTCGGAGGATGTGTTGGCCTGTCCGCTACCCGTGTCGGACTGGTTGTCTTCGCCGGGATAAACCACATGGACATAAGTGAAAACCGTCCCTTCCGGCGCGGTTTTGCGGTCGCAGCTTTCCATTCCTGCGGGGCAGGCGACATAGGACCGGATATCGGCAAAATTGCCCGCATCGTTCGACAGCGCGCCTTCAACTTCGGGGCCCTGCGGTCCGACGATTTTTGCGCCAAGCTGCAGATCGATGAAATCGCCCGCCTGCAAGGATGCGGCGATTGCCTCGGCCTCGCTTTTTGTATTGGCGGTATCGAGGTCGGTCGCCTCGTTATCGTCGGCGCCCGAACAGGCAGATAATGCCAGCGCGGCTGTAACGGCGAAAAACGGAACTGATCTTTTCATGCAAGGCTCTCCTTTACCAGCGAACTGGCTTTGCTCATATCGAGTTCAGTCCCGTGGCGCGACTTTAGTTCCGCCATAACTTTACCCATATCCTTAATGGAATCAGCGCCTAATTCGGTTTTTATCTGTTCGATCGCGGCCCTGGTGTCGGCTTCGCTCATCTGTTTCGGCAGAAATTCCTCGATTACAGCCAGTTCGCCGGTTTCCTTTGCCGCGAGTTCGGTGCGGCCACCTTCTTCAAACATGGTTATCGATTCGCGGCGCTGTTTCGCCATTTTCTGCAACACTTCGATCACCATCGCTTGGTCATCGACATCTTTGGCGGTGGTGCGCAGTTCGATATCGCGATCCTTGATCTTGGCGCCGATCAGGCGCAGCGTGGCAGTGCGTTCCTTGTCGCCGGCCTTCATGGAAGTAATCGTGGCGGTCTTGATGTCGTCGCGCAGCATTATTTGGCATTCCCGTCGATGAATTGAGACAAATTGTTCTTGGGCGGGGATTAGCGGCTTAATTCGGCTTTGGACAGCTTGACGGAATCGGGGGAGGGTAATAGCTGCCACATCTTAGCGACATCGCCGGAAAACCCTTAACTCGGAGCGCCTCTTATGGCCGACACCGCCTCTTCGTCTGCACGCCCTAAAGACGCGACAGGTGTGCTGGTTCTGGCCGATGGGACGGCCATCTGGGGCATGGGCTTTGGCGCAGCGGGCGAAGCGGTGGGCGAAGTGTGCTTCAACACCGCGATGACCGGATATCAGGAAGTGATGACCGATCCCAGCTACGCCGCGCAGATCGTCACCTTCACCTTTCCCCATATCGGCAATGTCGGCGCGAATGCCGAAGATGTGGAAAGCGCAGTTGCCAAAGACGGGGGGGCAGCGGCCGGCTGTATCACCCGCGAGGCGGTGACGCCCAGCAGCAATTTCCGCGCAGAACACGAATTTTCAGACTGGCTGGCCGGGCAGGGCAAGATCGGCCTGTCCGGCGTGGACACCCGCGCACTGGCCCGCCGCATCCGTCTGTCGGGCGCGCCCAATGCGGTGATCGCGCACTCTCCCGATGGACAATTCGATGTAGCCGCGCTGGCAAAACGCGCTGCCGAATGGCCGGGGCTGGAAGGGATGGATCTCGCCCAGCGCGTCAGCCGCAAAAAGCAGGAAGGCTGGGAAGGCGGATCTTGGACGCTGGGCACCGGCTATGCCCGCAGCCCGCGCGATGCCCGCCCGCACGTGGTCGCGGTTGATTACGGATCGAAGGACAACATTTTCCGCAATCTGGTGAAGGCGGGTGCGCGGGTCACGGTGCTGCCCGCCAAATCCTCGCTCGAAGACATTATGGCGCATCAGCCTGATGGCGTGTTCCTCAGCAACGGCCCCGGCGATCCGGCGGCCACGGGAGCCTATGCGGTGCCGGTGATCAAGGCGTTGCTGGCGGCGGATATGCCGCTGTTCGGCATTTGTCTGGGCCACCAGATGCTGGCGCTGGCGACGGGCGCGAAGACCACCAAGATGCATCAGGGCCACCGCGGCGCGAACCATCCGGTCAAACGGCTGGAGGACGGCCCAAAAAAGGGGTGCGTGGAAATCACCAGCATGAACCACGGCTTCGCGGTCGATGGCGACACTTTGCCCGATAGCGTCGAGGCAACGCATGTATCGCTGTTTGACGGGAGCAATTGCGGCATCGCGGTGAAGGGCAAGAAGGCGTTTGGCGTGCAATATCACCCGGAAGCAAGTCCGGGGCCGCAGGACAGCTTCTACCTGTTTGAGAAGTTCGTGGGGATGTTGGGGTGAGTGTTAAAGCGCCTGAATCGTTCGATAAGGATTCAGTATTGTTGAGGTTGCACGATCAACTTGACGAAATCCGTATGGAGCTTTCTTCGTCGGAGATTGCGGACAGCTTCCGGCCATCGGTCGATCGAGTCGACGTCGAGCACAAGATCTTCGAATTGATAGCGACCGGTTTGATTACAGGCGTCGGTCGATTGCCGACGAGATATCGGATCAGCCGAGCTGGCATCGCGTGGGTCGACAAAAATTACGAAATTGCCGAAACTTTGGACCACTCATCCGGCCTTACTCGTCGCTCCTATACGGCGCTAGGTCACGAAATGAACGGCTTCGAGACTCAAATTGATTGGACCAAGTGGAGCGCAATAGCGGCAACCTTGGCTATCCCTACTATGAAATACTCTGGTGGTTGACTTATGCCCAAACGTACTGACATCTCCTCGATCCTCGTCATTGGCGCAGGCCCCATCATCATCGGGCAGGCGTGCGAGTTCGATTACTCGGGCACGCAGGCGATCAAGGCGCTGAAGGAGGAGGGCTACCGCGTGGTCCTCGTCAATTCGAACCCTGCGACGATCATGACCGATCCCGATATGGCGGATGCGACCTATGTCGAGCCGATTACGCCCGAGATTGTCGCCAAGATCATCGCCAAGGAGCGGCCCGATGCGGTGCTGCCCACGATGGGCGGGCAGACGGCGCTGAACTGCGCGCTATCGTTGCAGAAAATGGGTGTGCTCGAAAAATACGGCGTCCAGATGATCGGCGCCGATGCGGAGGCTATCGACAAGGCCGAAGACCGCCAGAAATTCCGCGAAGCGATGGACAGCATCGGCCTCGAAAGTGCGCGCAGCGGCATCGCGCATAGCGTGGAGCAAGCCTTTGAAGTGCTGGAGCGCACCAGGCTGCCCGCAATCATCCGGCCCAGCTTCACTTTGGGCGGTACCGGCGGCGGTATCGCCTATAACAAGACCGAATTTGAAAGCATCGTGCGCGAAGGGCTGGATGCCAGCCCCACCACCGAAGTTCTGATCGAGGAATCGCTGCTCGGCTGGAAAGAATTCGAGATGGAGGTGGTCCGCGACCGCAACGACAATTGCATCATCATCTGCTCGATCGAAAACGTCGATCCGATGGGTGTGCATACAGGCGACAGCATCACGGTTGCCCCCGCATTGACGCTGACCGACAAGGAATACCAGATCATGCGCAACGCCAGCATTGCGGTGCTGCGCGAAATCGGGGTGGAAACGGGCGGTTCCAATGTCCAGTTCGCGGTCAATCCCAAGGATGGCCGGCTGATCGTGATCGAAATGAACCCGCGCGTTTCGCGGTCTTCCGCATTGGCATCCAAAGCCACCGGTTTCCCGATTGCGCGCGTCGCTGCAAAACTTGCGGTCGGTTACACGCTGGACGAAATCGAGAACGAGATTACCGGCGCGACGCCCGCCAGTTTCGAACCGACTATCGATTACGTGGTCACAAAAATTCCGCGCTTTGCCTTCGAAAAATTCAGGGGCGCGGAAAACAACCTGCACACGGCCATGAAATCGGTCGGCGAAGTGATGGCGATTGGCCGCAACTTTCAGGAAAGCCTGCAAAAGGCGCTGCGCGGGCTGGAGACGGGCCTCGACGGCTTCAACCGGGTTATCGAACTGGAAGGCGCCAGCCGTGATGTGCTGACCGGCGCATTGTCCAAGCGCACGCCCGACCGGCTGCTGCACGTCGCCCAGGCCATGCGCGAGGGGATGAGTGTGGAAGACATCAACACCGTCACCAGCTTCGACCCTTGGTTCCTGCGCCAGATCGAAGCAATCATCGCCGCGGAGAAGCTGATATCCGAAGACGGACTGCCCAATGATGCCGCCGGGCTACGCAAGCTGAAAGCGATGGGTTTTTCCGACAAGCGGCTGGCCACGCTGGCGGTCCGGTCGGTTCATGTTGCGGGCGGGCTTGGCGAAACGCAGGCCAAACGTTCCGGCCTGCTGCATGATGCGTTGCGCGCGATGGCCGGCGCGACAAGCGAGGAAGAGGTGCGCGCGCTGCGCCACAAGCTCGGCGTGCATCCGGTTTACAAGCGCATCGACAGCTGCGCTGCAGAGTTTGAAGCGATCACGCCCTATATGTATTCGACATACGAAGCGCCCAGCTTTGGCGAACCCGAAAATGAAGCCGACCCGAGCGACCGCCGCAAGATCGTGATCCTGGGCGGCGGGCCAAACCGCATCGGGCAGGGGATCGAATTCGATTATTGCTGCTGCCATGCGTGTTTCGCGCTGGAGGATGCAGGCTACGAAACGATCATGATCAACTGCAACCCCGAAACGGTCAGCACCGATTACGACACCAGCGACCGGCTGTATTTCGAACCGCTGACGGGCGAAGACGTCCTCGAAATTCTGCGGGTTGAGCAAAGCAAGGGCGAACTTGTCGGCGTGATCGTGCAGTTTGGCGGGCAAACACCGCTCAAACTGGCGCAAACGCTCGAAGATGCTGGCATCCCGATCCTTGGCACATCGCCCGATGCGATCGATCTGGCCGAAGACCGCGAACGCTTTGCCAAGCTGGTTGATCAGCTCAAGCTGAAACAGCCCGCCAATGGGATCGCCCGCAGCCGTGACGAAGCCGTTGCAGTCGCAAACCGCATCGGCTTTCCCGTTTTGATGCGCCCCAGCTACGTGCTCGGTGGGCGGGCGATGGAAATTGTGGATTCGGTCGCACAGCTCGACGATTATATCACCACTGCGGTGCAGGTTTCGGGCGATAGCCCGGTGCTGATCGACCAGTATCTGCGCGATGCGGTGGAATGCGATGTCGATGCGCTGTGCGACGGCGAACAGGTGGTTATTGCAGGTGTCATGCAGCATATCGAGGAAGCCGGTGTGCATTCGGGCGACAGTGCCTGCACTTTGCCGCCGTACAGTCTGCCCGCCGACATTATCGCAGAAATGGAGCGGCAGGCGGAATTGCTCGCATTCGCGCTCAAGGTGCGCGGGCTGATGAATATCCAGTTCGCGGTGAAGGACGGCCCGGAAGGGCAAGAGGTTTACCTGATCGAGGTCAATCCGCGCGCCAGCCGCACGGTGCCCTTCGTCGCCAAGGCCATCGGCCAGCCGGTAGCGAAATTTGCAGCGCGGGTCATGGCAGGCGAAATGCTTGCCGATTTACCGCCGATCAAGCGTGAGCTGAATTATATGGCGGTGAAGGAAGCCGTTTTCCCCTTCGCGCGCTTCCCTGGTTCGGACCCCGCGCTTTCGCCTGAAATGAAATCCACCGGCGAAGTGATGGGGATCGACCGCGATTTCCCCACAGCCTTCCTCAAATCGCAAATGGGCGCGGGCGTTACCTTGCCAACCGAAGGCGTGGTTTTCGTATCGGTGAAAGACAGCGACAAGCCCGTGATATTGCCCGCGGTGAAACAGTTGATCGACAAGGGCTTCAGTATTATCGCCACGGGCGGGACGCAGGCCTATCTCGCCGAAGCCGGTCTGGCCGTCGAACGGGTCAATAAGGTTGCCGAAGGGCGCCCGCATATTGTCGATAAAATGGTCGATGGGGAAGTCGCGCTGGTGTTCAACACGACTGAAGGCTGGCAGTCCATGATGGACAGCAAATCGATCCGCGCTTCCGCGCTCGCGGCCAAACTTCCGTACTATACCACGGCCGCCGCATCGCTTGCTGCAGCGCAGGCAATTGCAACGGTTGATGCGAGCCAGCTTGAAGTCCGGTCGTTGCAGGACTATTATAGTTCGAACTAACACGTCTTCCCGACATTCAGAGCCGGACAGTCTTTCCCCCGCAGGGAACGGCCAAGGTTTGGATTGTCACACAAAGCGATTGAAAAGACAGGATTTACCGATGGATAAGGTGCCGATGCTCGCTGAGGGCTATGACACATTGATGGCTGATCTGAAGCAATTGCGCGCCGAACGGCCGAAAATTGTCGATGCCATCGAAGAAGCACGCGCGCACGGCGATTTGTCCGAAAACGCAGAATATCACGCCGCAAAGGAACGTCAGGGCCAGGTAGAGGCGATGATCGGCGATATCGAAAGCAAGGTCACGCGCGCGCAGATTATCGACCCCAAGACGCTGTCGGGCGACCGGGTGGTGTTTGGTGCGACCATCACTTTGCTCGACGATAACGACAAACCGGTGAAATATCAGATCGTGGGTGAAACCGAAGCCAACGCTGGCAGCGGGCGTATTTCCTACAGTTCGCCGCTGGCCCGCGCGTTGATCGGCCGTTCCAAGGGTGAGGAAGTGGAAGTGACTGTTCCTTCGGGCGACAAGGCCTATATGATCGAGAAAATCGAATTCATCTGATTTCGGCCGCACCGCAACGGTTGCGGCGGGTCAACGGACACAGTGCGATCCAGATATAAAAAGCCCCGCAGTGATGCGGGGCTTTTCTGGTTAGACCGGCGGAAGTTTCGGTTCGAGCAACTTGTGCAGATGGACGATGACATATTTCATTTCGGCATCATCAACCGTGCGCTGTGCCCATGAACGCCACGCTTGTTCGGCATCATCGAAATTGGCGAAATAACCGACAGTGTGCAGGTCTTTCAGATCCTGAAATTCCATACCCCGCGGATCGGTCACCCGTCCGCCCATCACCAGATGCAGTAATTGTGTGTCGGCCATCTTCAGTCCCGTATTTTCGTGCGGATAATCGCTGACGCCATACTAGCTAAATCAGCCCGTTCAAAGGCAGGTTATTTCCCGATGCGGCCACGAACGTCGCGAACCGCACGGCTTGCGCTGCGGCTTGCCTTGCGGGTCAATGCGCGTGCGGTATCGGATGTGCTGCCCAGCTTGTAAGCCGCGCCGCGCTTCAGATTGCGCGCCGCGCTGCCCGCGCCGTCGCCCAAATCCTCGAGCGTGTCTTTGCCGGCAACCGCTGCCGCGCCTGCGGTCAGCATGGCGTCACGAGCAAAGGACATTCCGATCCGGCCTGCGGACGAGGCAAACCCGCCAGCGCGACGTCCGGCCTGCGCGCCGATCCGGCGACCACCCTTGAACATCGAACCGATCAACAAGCCGGCAGCAATTCCGCCGAGGACGGTTGCGACGGGGTGGTTCTTAGCGAAATCCCTCGCGGTCCCGGCAGCTTCGGTGGCACGTTCGGACATTGTCGCTTCGCGCGCTTTCTGGCGGCTTTCGGCAATTTCAATTTTCTGGCGCAACTCGTCGCGCTTCTCGTCAATCGTCATCTTCTGCTCCTGAATTATAGTCGTGGTTTTCGCCGCTATCCTCGGCCTCTGCCAATCCCAGCGCAACGAGAATGGGGAACCGTCCGAACCACAGCGCCAATGCCGCACCCAGTGCGCCCAGCAAACCCTTGTTTTCGGCGGCCATATCTACCGCTTCTTCCATCATGTCTGCTGCGGTTTCACCAATTCGGTCCTTCATTCTCGCGCCGACACCGCGGTCCTTGATGTCATCCTTCAGATTTGCGAGATCGGCTGTGAAAACGGCGCGCGCCGCATCGCGAATTGCGCGGTCTTCGGCCAGCCTTGCATGCACCTCGCTCATGCTTCTTCGCTCCTGAACGCGTGTTTTATCGTGCGCGCTTTGCCGACTGCCAGGCGAATGGACAGTGCGCCCAAAATGACCAGTCCGCCGAAAACAACGGCGGTGGCGCCCAGCGGCGTGATGAGCGGACTAAGCGCGAAAACCAGGCCGACAACCAGTGCAATCAACGCGATATGCAGCATGGCGAACCCCGCAAGAGCAAAGCCGATGGCTGATTTGCTTTTGTTTGCCGCAAATGCCGCTCGCGACTTTTGATAGGCCAGTTCGGCCTCGATATAGGTTTTGCCGTCATCGATGGTCGCGGCAACATCATCCAGTAACGAGCCGCGTAGCTGCGGCTCGTTATCCGGATGGTCATCGGCATCAATGTCGGCGAGGCTATGCTCCGCCATTGCCGGTTTCCCTTCTTGCGTGGGCAGTGCGGCGTGGTTCAGTTCGAACCGCCGCGAAACAGACGCGAAATCAGGAACCCGGCAACCGCCGCAAGTCCGACCGCAACGCCGGGGCTCTTGCGCACGAATTCGCGTGCGTCTTCACCAATTTCATCGACGCTTTTTGCATCGAGTTTGGCTGCGGTTTCCTGCAAGGTGCGCGATGCATTCCGGGCATAGTCGCCGTATTTTTCGCCCATCTTTTCATCGACAACCGACGCATTGTCGGCAACATATTTGCCAAGGCTGGAGATCGCATCGCTGGCTTTCGCCTTTCCATCGACCGCCAGTTCGCCGGCTTTGGTTTTTGCCTGCGCACCGTATTCTTTCGCTTCTGCGATAAGTTCGGACGACTGTCCCTTGGCCTTGTCGCGGTAGCGACCGGCCTGGCCGGCAGCTTCGGCACGCAATGCAGCGGCACCGGCTTTGGCTTCTTCGATTGCAGCGCCGAATTTGGCTTTCGCTTCGGCGCGGTTGTCCGACTCGATCGCCGTGGTATTGATCACCGTGGCGGGGGTGTCGGTAGTGATGCGCGGCTTGCGCGGTTTGGGTGTGGGTGCAGTGGTATCGGCCATTGTCATTGTTATCCTTTTTGCCTCTCGGGCACTTTCAATTCTCGCCTGACAAGCGTGCCCTGCCAGGCTCTTACTTGAAGAACGTGGCTTGCCTGCCATTGTTCCTCAATTTAGGGAGCCGCGAGGCACATTTCTACCGCAACGCAGCAACAATCGGAGAATCCCCGCCAATGACCGCCATTATCGATGTCCACGCCCGCGAAATTCTTGATAGCCGGGGCAATCCGACTGTCGAAGTGGACATTCTGCTCGAAGACGGCAGTTTCGGGCGTGCGGCGGTCCCCTCGGGTGCTTCGACCGGCGCGCATGAAGCGGTCGAATTGCGCGACGGTGACAAGGACCGATATCTGGGCAAAGGTGTGCTCAAGGCAGTCTCTGCGGTAAACCATGATATCGCCGATATGGTGCTGGGACTGGATGCCGAAGACCAACGCGATATCGACATGGCGATGCGCGATCTGGATGGCACGCCCAACAAGGCCAAACTGGGCGCAAATGCGATACTTGGCGTTAGTCTGGCGGTTGCCAAGGCTGCTGCAAATGCACGCGGATTGCCGCTGTATTCCTATGTTGGCGGGGTTGGCGCACACAGTTTGCCCGTGCCCATGATGAATATTATCAATGGCGGCGAACACGCTGATAATCCTATCGATATCCAGGAATTCATGGTCATGCCGGTTGGCGCCGGCAGTATCGCGGAAGCGGTGCGCTGGGGCGCAGAGATCTTTCACACGCTAAAAGCTGGCCTGAGCGAAAAAGGGCTGGCAACAGCTGTTGGCGACGAAGGCGGATTTGCACCCGATCTGGCATCGACGCGCGATGCGCTCGATTTCATCATGCGGTCTGTCGAGAAAGCGGGCTTCACGCCTGGCAAAGATGTGGTGCTGGCGCTGGATTGCGCCGCGACGGAATTTTTCAGTCACGGGAAATACGAAATTTCTGGCGAGAATATTTCGCTCTCGCCCGATCAGATGGCGCGGTATCTTGCCGATCTGTGCGATGCCTATCCGATCATGTCGATCGAGGACGGAATGTCGGAAGATGATTTTGCCGGTTGGAAGGCGCTGACCGACATGATCGGCGATAAGGTCCAGTTGGTCGGCGATGATCTGTTCGTGACCAATCCGGTGCGTTTGACCGATGGCATCAATCAGGGCCTCGCGAATTCGCTGCTGGTGAAAGTCAACCAGATCGGCACGCTTAGCGAGACGCTGGACGCGGTCAGCATTGCCAACCGCGCAGGCTACACTGCCGTCATGTCGCATCGTTCAGGCGAAACCGAAGACGCGACGATTGCCGATCTCGCCGTTGCAACCAATTGCGGGCAGATCAAAACCGGATCGCTCGCGCGTTCGGACCGGCTGGCAAAATATAACCAGCTGATCAGGATAGAAGCAGAACTGGGCGGCAGCGCGCTTTATGCGGGCCATGCTTGCTTTGGAAAATTGACGCGTTAATCGCACGCCCACGCCGTCACAATATTTTCGGCTCGGCGCCGCACGATTGCCTGACATGACAGAAACGTTGTCGAGGCCGAACCTGACGACGGGCTCTCTGTCGGTCCTCGGGCGCGTTCTCGGATGGTGATCGCGACTTAAACGCCGAAGCGGTTTTGCAGATCGAGCAGGGCCATCGCGGCCACAGCAGCTTCGCCGCCCTTGTCCTTGCGCGCCATGTCCGCGCGGGCAAGCGCCTGCGCCTCGTTTTCGACCGTGATGATACCGTTGCCCACGGCGATCCCGTCGATAGTCAGCGCCATAATGCCACGTGCACTTTCTCCTGCGACGATTTCGAAGTGGTACGTCTCACCGCGGATGACGACGCCGATGGCGACGAAGCCGTCATATTGCCCGCTCTCGGCAGCAAGCGCGATGGCAGCCGGAATTTCCAGCGCACCGGGAACAGTGAGCACTTCGGTTTCGTGACCCTTGCTTTCAAGCGCGGCACGGGCACCGGCGATCAGCATGTCGTTCAGATGGTCGTAAAAGCGCGCTTCCACGATGAGGAATTTTGCCATTGTCGTATCCTTATTCGGGAATTGCGCGTGTGCCGGTGACTTTCAGGCCATAACCTTCCAGCCCCACCACATTACGGTGTGAGTTGCTAAGCAGTTCCATATCGGTGACGCCGCGGTCCACCAGAATTTGCGCGCCGATACCATAATCGCGCAATTCACCCTCGCCCGGCTTTTCGCGGCCGATTTCGGCCTGCAGATGTTCGGGCTTATCGGGCATGATCAGGACAATCAGACCGCTGCCATTATCGCCGATGGCACCCATCGAACGCTGGAGGGTGCGCTTCTTGGGACCACTTTGACCCAGAACGTCGTCGAAAATCGAAATGGCGTGCATCCTGACTAGGGTAGGCCTGTCGGGATCGACGTGCCCCTTTTGCAAACAGACGTGTGTCGCACCGTTGATAACATTGCGATAAGTCATCGCGCGCCATTCGCCGCCGTAATCCGATGTCAGCCCGCTCTCGCTGACCAGTTCGACGAGGTGATCGTTCTTGCGCCGGTATTCGATCAGGTCGCGGATTGTGCCGATCTTGAGATTGTGGATCTTGGCGAATGACACCAGATCTTCCAGCCGCGCCATCGAACCGTCATCATTCATGATTTCGCAAATGACACCCGACGGATTAAGCCCGGCAAGGCGCGAGATATCGACCGCCGCCTCGGTATGGCCCGCGCGTACAAGCACGCCGCCCTCGCGCGCGACCAGGGGGAATACATGGCCCGGAGTGACGATATCATCGGCGCCCTTGGCAGAATCTATTGCCACCGAAATCGTCCGCGAGCGGTCGGCTGCGCTGATACCCGTTGTCACACCTTCGCGTGCTTCGATGGATGTGGTGAAGGCTGTTTCATGCCGCGTACGGTTGCTCCTGCTCATCGGTTCGAGCCCGAGGGTTTCGACGCGGCTGCGTCCAAGCGACAAACAGATGAGGCCGCGCCCGTGTGTGGCCATGAAATTGATCGCGTCGGGGGTTGCCATTTGCGCGGGTATGATCAGGTCACCCTCGTTCTCGCGGTCCTCGTCATCGACCAGAATAAACATCCGTCCGTTGCGCGCTTCGTCGATAATTTCCTCGATCGGGACCAGCACCACGCGTTCGTCATTTACCGCGAGGAACCGGTCGAGCTTGCCCAATGTTTCGGCCGTGGGATTCCAGCCGTCATCGGTGCAATCGCGAAGTGTATTGGCGTGAAGCCCTGCAGCGCGTGCAAGACCGGCGCGGGTAACCTTGCCTTCGGCAATGATCTGGCGGACTTTGTGGATGGTAGGTGTGTTCATGGCGGGCCACCTATCACATTGCAGTGTGATATGTAAATATGATCACATTTGAAACTGCCGGCGTGGCCCAGCCGCTGCCCGGGACATGGGCGTTCCGATCCGCTATGACAGGCGTAGAATCAACGGAGCGAACATGAATATCTTTACGCACCATCCAAGGAGTATCGGCGAAACATACGGTCAGCATCTGGCGCACGCTGCCGGATTTGGTCTGTCGATGATTGGCGGCGGATTGGCCTGCCTGCTTCACGCGGTCTGTCCCTGGCTGTGTGAAAAAACCGGTAGTGACACGATCCGGCGCCTATATCGTAGCATGGTAACGAACCGTGCCGATCTGGCGGAGCTCGACAAATTCGAGGCGCAATTCGACTGGGTAATCTGACCGCGTATCAGCCGATCAGCGGAAGCAGTGCGAGCGCGGCTACCAACGAGGCAAATGTAGCGCCAAAAACCGGCACAATTGTTCGCCAACCGGTTTCGAGCAGCAGATCAAGTCTTGAACGCATCGCCGTGGCTGTGACAGCGAGCAGCAGCATCGTCTTGGATGCGATCAAGCCGTATTGCCCGACCTGAGGTGGTAGAGACACCAGCGAATTGACCACCAGCACCATCAGAAACAGGATGATAAATCCCGGCAGGGCCAGCTTTGGCATCTCCTGCTGATCATCTGCCGCTTTGGCCCTGCGCCTTAACACCAGTGCGGCGATAGCCACAATCGGAGCGAGCAACGCTACTCTCGCCAGTTTGACGACAGTGGCATACGCGCCGGCGGAGTCAGACACGGCAAAGCCGCCGCCGATCGCCTGTGCGACATCATGAATCGATGCACCTGTCAGAAAGCCTGCTTGCTGATCTGTAAGGTCGAGCCAGGCGGCCAGTACGGGATATGTCGAAAGCGCCGCGGCACTGGCCAGCGAAACACCCACCAAGGTTACGGCAAATTGGGCCTGGCTGACTTTTTTCTGCCCGATTACCCCGTACAGGGCGAGCGCAGCCGATGCGCCGCAAATCGCCGTCGCGCCGCCCGCCAGCAATCCGCCTTCAAACGGTTGTCCCACCATTCGGGCAAACAGCAGACCGCCAGCCATGGCTGCCACCATGACCACAATCAGAGCGGCAAATGGCGCCGCGCCCAGTTCGGCAATTTGCATCAGCGTCACTTGCAAGCCGAGCAGAATGATACCGCCGCGCAAAATCGTGCGTGATGCAAAGTCGAGCCCGCTGTGGGTGCGCACGTCCTGCGACACAAAACTCAGCGCCAGACCGATCAACAGACCCATCAGGATTAACGGGGCACCGTAAGTCTGGCCCAGAAAGGCCGCCGCCATGCTGGCAATCGCGCAAATCGTGAAGCCCGGTAACAGGGCCGCACGAGACGTTCTTGAAGGTGCGTCTTCCAGCAGCGTGAGTTCGCCGTAAAGATCGCCGGTGTAATAAGATGGTTTTGGCGCTGCCATTGTTTCCCCAGTCGATCCGGCCTTACTACGCCAAATCGGAAGGTCACAATGTTTTCCGGTACGGTTTTCCGCTGCGGCGCCCGGCAATGTAGGAGCACTGTCGCTGCAAAACTGGCGTGAATGGTGGACGCACTTGGGTTCGAACCAAGGACCCGCTGATTAAGAGTCAGCTGCTCTACCAACTGAGCTATGCGTCCGTTCACGACGCGGCGAGGCGATATCGAATCGCGTCCGCGGCGGTGAGGCGCTGCATATAGCGACTGTTTTCGCAGTGGGAAGGGGCAAATGCCGCCGCCCGGGATGTTCAGCCAAATCCGGTGCGCGCCTGCGACCTGTTCCAGTTGTTCACCATCATGAGCGAACCGACACAAATCATGTTGGTCATCATCGACGACCCGCCGTGACTCATGAAGGGGAGGGGGATACCTACAACCGGCGCCAGCCCCATAACCATCATCAGATTGATCGCGACGTAAAAGAATATCGTCGCGGTCATTCCCGCGGCGAGCAGCCGCGCGAAAGGATCGCCCGATCTTCTTGCGACGCCGAGACCCCAGCGAAGGACAATCGCGAATATGGCAAGGACCAGAAAACCGCCGATCATGCCCCACTCTTCGGCCATTGTCGCAAACACAAAATCCGTATGCGGTTCGGGTAGATAGTCCAGCCCGCTTTGCGACCCGTTTCCAAAGCCTTTTCCGGTCAATCCGCCCGAACCGATGGCAATCTTTGACTGGGTAATGTGATAGCCAGCGCCCAGCGGATCACTTTCGGGATCAAGGAATGTGGTTACCCGGCGCTGTTGATACTCTTGAAGCGCGAAAAAATAGGCCAGCGGTATTACGGCTGCGGCTGCCGCGCCCGCAGCAACAAACCAGCGTATCGGTAATCCGGCGAGAAACATGACAACGACCCCGCCAAACGCGATGGCCAGCGCGGTCCCCAAGTCAGGCTGCACAAGCACGAGTGCCATCGGCAAGGCTATCAGCACGCCGGCAGGGACCAATGCCCGCCAGGTAGGGACCATTCCTGCAGGAAATGTCGAATAGAATTGGGCCAGCACAAGCACGACCACCGGTTTCATCAGTTCCGACGGCTGTAGCCGCATGAAACCCAGTTCAAGCCAGCGTTGACTACCGCCGCCCATCGCGCCCAGAATTTCGACGAGCACCAGCAAAACCAGCACTCCGCCATATGCAGGATAGGCAATGAAGCGAACGAAATCGCGTGGCAGTACCATCATGATCAATGCCATGATCAGGAATACGCCGTATCTGATCAGATGAGAGCTTGCGAATGGCTGCATCGATCCGCCGGCCGCCGAATACAAGACCGCGGCCCCAAAAAGCACCAGCACCGAAAGCGGTGCGATAACGATCCATGGCAAGCGTGCGATCGGCGCCGGGACGATGCCAGAATTTCCCCCGGTCACCGCGGATAACCCCGGGGCGTTACAGTTGCGGGTGCGGCAGAAGGGCCGGCAGAGGAGGGCGCAGAGGAGGGCGCAGATGGGCCCGCAGCAGATGGGCCCGCAGCAGATGGGCCCGCAGCAGATGGGGTCGCGTCTGATCTGGGAGTGACCGCCTTATCTGCAATTTCCGCAGGGCGAAGCGCGGCCGCACGGGCTTCGGCCTCGACCTGATCGAAAATATCTTCATCACGGCGCGGCGCTGGCGGCACATCTTGGCCGGCTTCGCGGGCGATTGCGGCGTATTTCCTGTCGAGGCGTTCCTGCGCTGTTCCGCCCCACTGTTTTTCGAAACCGTACAGCGCATCCAGCCCCTTCTGGGGATCGAACATGAAAGTCATCACATCACGCGCAATCGGGTAGGCAGCACCGGACCCACCGCCATGTTCTATCACTACGGCACCAGCGTATTTGGGTTTGTCGAATGGCGCGAAGAAAATGAAAAGCCCGTGATCGCGGTATTTCCATGGCCCACTTTTACCGTCCGAGAAGTTCAGGCCCACCACTTGTGCGGTACCGGTCTTTCCGGCCATCAGCACATCATCGAGCGGCAGACGGCCGCGGCCTGCGGTGCCCGGCCCGTTGACCACATCGCTCATGGCCTTGCGGATATAAACCTTGTATTCCTCGGTCAGACCCATCGATTTGAAAACCGGCTTTTTTGCGCTGGGCAACAGCCGCGGTTGGACCTGGTTGGACGTTGCCAGCCTGGTCGCCATGACCGCCAGCTGGAGCGGGTTCGCAAGCATGTAACCTTGCCCGATTGTCGCATTGACCGTGTCGAATGCCTGCCATTCCCGGTCATATTTTTTCAGCTTCCAGGCCGGGTCGGGCACGGTTCCGTAGAACTGGCTCAGCACGGGCAGGTCAAATTCCTGCCCCATTCCGTAATCACGGCAGGTTTCGGCAATCGGGTCCATTCCCAACCGCTGAGCGAAGTGGTAAAAATAGACATCGCAGCTTTGGTAGATGCCTTTCGCCATGTTGACCGTGCCATGACCGCCGCGTTTCCAGCAACGGAACACACGGTTGCCAACGCGCAGGCCGCCGCCGCAGAACACAGTCTCGTCGGGGTCCAGACCTTCTTTCAGAAAAGCCATGCTGACGGTTGGTTTGACCGTGGATCCGGGCGGGTAAAGGCCCTTCAGCACCTTGTTCCGCAGCGGAACCCGTTCATCGTCGCTCAGCATCTTGTATTCAAGACGTCCGATACCGTCGGAAAAACTGTTCGGATCGAAACTGGGCATGGATGCCATACAAAGCAGGTCGCCGGTGTCGCAGTCCATGACCACCACTGAACCAGACTCGAGGCCCAGGCGGCGCGATGCATAATCCTGCAACGGACCATCGATAGTCAGCTTGACCGGTTTACCCTGCACATCGTCTCGCGTTTCCAGATCACGAACGATCCGGCCCGATGCGGTTACTTCGACCCGTCTGGCGCCGGGCTCCCCGCGCAGGGTATTCTCATACTGCTTCTCAATTCCGTCCTTGCCGATCTTGTATCCCGGAGTAACCAGAAGCGGGCTTGGATCGGCCTCAAATTCTTCCTTGGATGCTGCGCCGACATAGCCGATCAGATGGCCGACCGCCGGACCGGTAGGGTAAAACCGGGAAAAACCGCGCTGGGGCACCACGCCGGGCATATCAGGCAGGCGGACGCTGATTGCCGCAAACTGATCGTAATTCAGACCGCTGGCGACTTCGACGGGCTGGAAACCGCGCGCGTCACCGATTTTATCCTTGAGGTCCTGAACCTTGGCGGGGCCCAATTGCAAAAGCGATCCAAGTGCATCAATCGTCCTGCCCGGATCGGTCAGACGTTCAGGGATCAGATCGACTCTGAAATCGGCGCGGTTGGAAGCAAGCGGCGAGCCGTTACGATCCAGGATCCAGCCTCTGCGGGGCGGAATCAGCGACAGATTCACTCTGTTGCTTTCAGCTTCCATTTCGTATTTTTCGTTTTCGGCAACCGCAATGTAAGTCATCCGCGCAGCCAGCAGCAATCCCACGCCGCCCTGAACCGCGCCCACAATCATGGAGCGGCGGCTAAAACTGTCTTTCAATGTGGCGGAGGTGACAATTTGCTTCAGCCGCAAATTGCTCCCCCCCTTTCGCCGGAAGATCATTTGACTATCCGTATCCTGAGCAGTCTTAACCTGTCCAGTATCGCCACAATTGCGCCGATCAGCGGGAAGATGATGATCGACAACAATAACTGCGGCACGACGAGCGGCAGTCTGTCCAATGCGCCGGTTCCGCCCGAAAACAGCGCCGCGGTCACAAGATAGGCAGTCAGGACAGCAGCGACGGTCAGCCAATCATGCAAAAAACCCCGCCACGGAAAACGCGCTTCGATAAACTCCAGTGCAATCATGACCAGCGACCATAACAAGATCGCGCTGCCCAGCGGTTGTCCGCTTAACAGATCATCCCACAGACCCAGGGGAAATGCCGCCCACACCGGAAATAATCCCGGACGCGACAATCGCCATGTAACCAGGACAAGAAATCCCAACGGGGGCAGCAAGGGGATCCCTGTGATCAACCAGATCTGCGGGATTACCGATGCCAGCAAAACGCTGGCCCACGGGATCAGTGTAGCCAGTGTTGGCGAGACATCCCGGTTGATCCGCCGCGGGCCATAGTCCTTCGAAAGCGAAAAAGGCTTGAAGCCGGCCATCAATTATCAAGCTGTTCTTCGATGGGGCGCTTGATACGGTCGAGAATTATCGGCTCCCATATCGGCTGCACCGACACGAAATTCGTGCCTACGGGATCTGCGATGACCTGGGCGTTGGCCCCGTCAGGCGTAATTTCGGTTGCGACGGCGACTGCGATATTGGGCCGGAACAGCCCGCCGGCACCCGAAGTCACGAATACGTCGCCTACTTTGAGCGGGTTGATACCCAGATTGACCAGCCTGATCCGCACAGTGCCGTCGCCGCGTCCTTCGGCAAAGGCCACCACTTCATCGGTCGCGCGCCTGACCGGTAAAACGCTTTCGCTATCGGTTAACAGCAAGACCCGCGAAATGGTGTCGCCGCTTTCGACCACCCGTCCCAGGATACCACTGGGCGAGCGTACAGGCATACCGGGCGCCACACCTTGCGTCCGTCCGGCATCCAGATAAGCAAACCGCCTTGAACTCGTCGCACTGGAGCCGACGAGGCGCCCGGTCACAATCGGTTCGACATCGCTTTCCGACAGGTCGAGCAATCCCTTCAGGCGGATATTTTCCTGTTCGATCGCCTGTGCTTCGGCAAGCCGCACCCTTGCAAGATCGACTTCGCGCTGGAGCTCGGCATTGCGGCTTCCGGCACGGTAATAAGCCTGAATTGTCTCGAAAATATTTGCGCTGGTGCTGCGTGCGGTAGCGCCGGCTTCGCCGATCGGCATGACGACATCTGCCACGCTGGTGCGGGCCGCCTGAAACGAGGTCGGCCGCCAAAGCGAGACAACCAGCAGAACAGCGCCGACAAGCGCGCCGATGCCTGCCGCAACATAGCCGGTGAAGACGCTGTATTGCGCCCTTCGCGAATAGCCGGAGCGCCGTGATGATGATGGCGCCATCTGTTAGGGTCTCCTGTCGATTATGCAGTCATCAGGACGCCGCGATAGATCGGCTCTTCCATTGCGCGGCCAGTGCCCAGCGCAACGCAGGAAAGCGGGTCTTCGGCAATGCTGACCGGCAAACCGGTTTCTTCTCGCAGATGTTCGTCCAGCCCGGCGATAAGCGCACCGCCGCCTGTCAGTACAATACCCTGATCGACGATATCGGCGGCAAGTTCCGGCGCGGTATTTTCCAGCGCAATACGGACACCTTCGACAATCGCGCCGATCGGTTCGGACAGGGCTTCGGCGATATTGGCCTGATTGATAGTGATTTCCTTTGGCACACCGTTGACCAGATCGCGGCCTTTCAAGGTAATTGGCAACCCGATCCCGTCAGCCGGGACAATCGCGGTGCCGTAATCTTTCTTGATCCGTTCGGCCGTGCTTTCACCAATCAGCAGATTGTGATGACGGCGGACGTAGGAAACGATCGCTTCGTCCATCTTGTCACCGCCGGTGCGGACCGATGTGGTATAAGCAAGACCGCGCAGTGACAGCACGGCGACTTCGGTCGTGCCGCCGCCGATATCCACCACCATCGATCCGACCGGTTCGGTCACCGGCATATCAGCGCCGATCGCGGCAGCCATCGGTTCCAGAATCAGATAAACCTGGCTCGCGCCGGCGTTGGATGCCGCATCGCGGATGGCGCGGCGTTCGACCGAGGTCGAGCCAGAAGGCACGCAAATGACGATTTCAGGATACCGGAACAGGCTACGTTTGCCGTGGACCTTGCGAATGAAGTGCTTGATCATTTCTTCCGCAATTTCGATATCGGCAATTACACCGTCACGCAGCGGGCGGATGGCTTCGATACTGTCGGGGGTCTTGCCCATCATCATTTTGGCGTCATCGCCAACTGCCTTGACCCGCTTGATCCCGTTGATTGTTTCGATGGCGACCACCGATGGTTCGTTGAGGACGATTCCCTGATCCTGGACATAGACCAGCGTGTTGGCTGTTCCGAGGTCGATCGCCATGTTTTTGGAACCGAAGTTAAAGAGACTGGACCAGAAGCTCATTCGCCAATTATTCCGTATAGTTACCGGGTGCGTTCCGCGCCGATGAGTGCGGAATCTCGCCCGAGGATGACAGGGATGCTGCGCTCTTAACGAATAGCGTGGGTAAAGGCCAAAAAATACTGCGGAAATATGCACGCTTTTCCACTGCTCGCCTCGCAATGATTTCGGTTCGCCGCTAACACCGGACCATGCCGCTCATCCGCCGTCTTCCAGAATCGCTTGTGAACCGCATTGCTGCAGGCGAAGTGGTCGAACGTCCGGCAGCGGCTCTCAAGGAAATTGTCGAAAACGCGATCGATGCCGGAGCGGCGCGGATCACCGTTTCACTGGCCGATGGCGGGCTGACCCGGATCGAGGTAACCGATGACGGTTGCGGCATGGAACGCAGCCAGCTGGAGCTTGCGCTGGAGCGTCATGCGACCTCCAAATTGCCTGGCGAAGCCATCGAACAAGTCTCCACGCTGGGCTTTCGAGGGGAAGCTCTGCCGTCGATCGGAAGTGTCGCCCGGCTTACGATCGAAAGCCGCCCGCGAGGTGCGCAAACGGGCTGGCGGCGGGTGGTCGATCATTCCGAAGTCGTCGATGATGGTCCTGCGGCAATTCCGCCCGGCACCCGTGTGCGCGTCGAACAATTATTTGCAAAAGTGCCCGCTCGCCGTAAATTTCTGCGAACCGCGCGCAGCGAATATGCTGCCTGTAACGATGTCATGCGCCGGCTTGCCATGGCGCGTCCCGATATCGGTTTTACTTTCGAACATGGCGGCAGGACCATTTTTACGGTCCAGGGCGGAGAAGGGCTGACCAATCGTGTAGCCCAGATTGTCGCCCGCGAACTCAAGGATAACGGTGTTGAAATCGCGATCGAGAAATACGGGATGCGGTTGACCGGGATTGCCGGTTTGCCGACTTACAACCGCGGGATTGCCGACCATCAATATCTGTTCGTGAATGGCCGGCCAGTGAAAGACCGCCTGCTGACAGGTGCCGTGCGCGGTGCCTATTCCGATATGCTCGCACGTGACAGGCACGCCGTGCTCGCGCTGTTTCTGGATATCGATCCCGAGCAGGTCGATGTGAATGTCCATCCGGCAAAAACCGAAGTCAGGTTTCGCGACCCGCAGGGCGTTCGCGGATTTATCGTGTCGGGTCTGCGCCGCGCGCTCGACACCGGCGATAGACGCAGCGTACAGGCACCCGATACCGCTGCGATGGGCCGCTGGCAGACTGAGCCCGAACATCCCGCAGCCCTTCGCTCGATTTTCGAAGGGAGGGACTGGAACGCACCGCAGACGCGTGTGGCGGAAGCGGCCCAGCCTTGGCAGGGCCCCAAGGCCGATACGCTGGCAATGCCGTATGGCCGCGCGGAACAGGCTACGGATATCGATGCCGGGGCCGCTGATTACCCGCTCGGAATTGCGCGCGGGCAGGTTGCCAACACCTACATCGTCGCCGAATCTGCCGACGGACTGGTGCTGGTCGATCAGCACGCTGCGCACGAAAGGCTGGTGCTCGAACGCCTGAAAGCTGCGGGCGCAGAAGACGCGGTTTCACGCAGTCAGGCGTTGCTCATGCCCGAGGTTGTAGAATTGGAGGAACCTGATTGCGACCGGCTGGAAGAACAGATCGGCCCATTGTCCAAACATGGTCTGGTAATCGAACGGTTTGGACCTTCGGCGATGCTGGTGCGCGCGGTCCCGCATTCGCTGAAAGCGGGCGATCCGCGCGCGTTGCTGACCGATATTGCCGATGATCTGGCAAAAAATGGCCAGGCATTGCTGCTTGGCGAGCGGCTGGATCTGGTATTGGCAACAATGGCTTGTCATGGATCGGTCAGGGCAGGGCGTACATTAAGTGTTGCCGAAATGAATGCGCTGCTGCGCGAGATGGAGCGCACGCCGCGTTCAGGCCAGTGCAATCACGGACGGCCGACATGGGTGAAATTGTCGATGGACGACGTGGAGAAACTGTTTGGCCGTCATTAAAGCAATCCTGACGGGCGTATCGATTGCCAGCCTGACGCTGCTGGCATCCTGCGGAGAAGGCGAATTGACCGCTGCCGAGCAAAAGGCGCGTGACAGGGCCGCCATTTCCGCGGTTGAAGCGGCGCAGACCCCTCCCGCGCAGCTGGTATTCCCCGAAGTCATGACAGCGGCAGATTTGGCAGATGCAAAGTTTTCCGGTGGCGGCTGTGCCATGTTGGCCCCGCCGCCAGCGGACGGAGCGTTGGCGCTGACCAATGATACGCTGGCAATACTTAAGATAGACGGCGAAGTCGTGAGGCTGGTCGTGGATCCCGGCAGCGCAAGCCAGCCTTTCGGATTGCGCCGGAAATTTGACGGAAAACGCCATTCGCTGACGCTTGAAACAAGCGAGGCTGACGCAGGCCGGCCAGATAATTCAGGCGAATATGACGGAACGATGACCTTGCGTGACGGCAGCGACCGTGTGGTGTTCGAACAGCGCGGAACCGTGCGCTGCGAACCCTGATTCAGTCTGCCGAAGCGTCGGGATTGCGGACTTTTATGAGGCCGTTGGACAACATCGATGTCACTAGAATATCATCCTGATTATAGACGTGCACCCGGCTTTTGAAGATGCCCAACCCGGGTTTGGTTCGGCTGCGGCGTTTTTCGGTAATCTCGCTTTCACAGCGAAGCGTATCACCCGGATAAACCGGTTTGATCCATTTGAGATCGTCCAACCCGGGTGAACCCAGCGCGGCTTGCGGGTGTTCCGCCATATTATCGACCAGCATCCGCATAACCATTGCGCCGGTGTGCCAGCCGCTCGCAGAAATCCGGCCAAAATATGTCTGCGCCGCGGCCTCGTCGTTAAGATGGAAAGGCTGCGGATCATATTTTGACGCAAAATCGATAACTTCCGCGAGAGTAACGTGGTATTGGCCAAACGATCTTTTCTGGCCAACCACGAGATCCTCGTAATGGAGCAACGTATTTCCGTCAGGCACGGAAGCTGGGCACTTTTCCGTCTGCGCCTAAATCGGGAATGATGCGGTACCGCGCCAGAACGAAGCTGAACAATCCGAAAATCAGCAACCCGGCTGCCACCAGTGTAAAGACAATTCCGCTACCGCTCAACGAAGCCACCGCTTCGCCGAGTGTTTTGACATTATCGCTTCCGCTAGACATGAAACCCGTTTGTACCAACGACCATCCGATCACCGTGAATACGACCGCTCTGGCGATGAAACCGATGCCGCCAAGTGTGCGGGTAATCGGCGGTGCCTGCGCGCTGATGCGTTGCATGAATGAACCTGTGATACCTTTTTTGGCCTGGGATATGGCCGCAAGAAAGAATGTCAGACCCAGAATACCTATCAAAGCGCCGCCAAGTTCCATCGTCAGCACGCCCGCAGCCGCATCCTGTGCGCCGCTGCCCGAGCTGCCCGAACTGGTCGCAAATTTGTATGCTGAATAGGCAAGCGCAACGTGACCTATCGCGCTTCCGGCGTGACCGATGCGGTGACCCCATCCCTTGGCGTCGCTGCCTTGATTCTCGATATCGAACGCGGGGGATGCAAAGCGGAAAAGCGCGTAGCCGAGCAAACCCACCACCATCAACCACAGGATCGCCGTACCGGCAGGAAAATCTTCGATGGCACGAAAAATCCCGTCGGTTCCCTGGCTGATTTTGCCTGCGCTGGTTAAGGCGATGAGGCCAAGGACGGTATATAGGATAGCCCGGCTGAAATAACCGACCCGAACGAGCCAGATAAATTTCTCGGATTTGTCGACCATATTTTGCTCTCCATTTCGGTTCCTAGCTCAACGGAGACGGCGGGCAAAAGTGCCTAGACATTGAATTTAAAGTTCAGAACGTCCCCGTCTTGCACCAGATATTCCTTGCCTTCCTGGCGCAGCTTACCCGCATCGCGTGCGGCGCTTTCGCCGCCAAGTCCGATAAAGTCATCATAGGCAATCGTTTCGGCGCGGATGAACCCGCGTTCGAAATCGGAATGGATTTCTCCGGCCGCTTGCGGCGCTTTGGCACCGGACGGGAAAGTCCATGCCCGCGCTTCCTTCGGCCCGGCGGTGAAATAGGTTTGCAGTCCCAGTAGCTTGTACCCGGCGCGGATTACGCGCGCGAGGCCGGATTCGTCAAGCCCCAGTTCGGCAAGATATTCGGCCCGTTCACCGGTTTCCATACCAACCAGTTCGGATTCGATGGCTGCGGAGACGACTACCGCCTGCGCGCCTTCCGCATCAGCCTTGGCAAATATTTTTGCGGACAGATCATTGCCGTTCGCCGCATCTTCTTCGGCGACGTTGCAGACATACAGGACTGGCTTGGCGGTGAGCAATTGGGCCTGCCGGAAGATACGCGCCTCTTCCTCGTCTTTCGGCTCGGTCAGGCGCGCAGGCTTGCCCTCGCGCAGCAGTTCCAGGGCTTGCCCCAGAACGCTGGCAGTGATTTTGGCTTCCTTGTCGCCGGCCTTGCCCTTTTTCTCTGCCGCAGGAACGCGTTTCTCAAGACTTTCCAGATCCGACAGCATCAGCTCGGTTTCGACAATTTCTGCATCTGCAAGCGGATCGACGGTGTTGGACACGTGCTGGATATCATCATCGATGAAACAGCGCAGAACGTGAACCACAGCATCGACTTCGCGGATGTTACCGAGAAACTGGTTGCCCAGACCTTCACCCTGCGATGCGCCTTTGACCAGTCCCGCGATATCGACAAACGCCAATTGCGTCGGGATGATCTTGGCCGAGTTGGCGATGGCAGCAATTTTATCGAGCCGTTCATCCGGCACGGAAACCTGGCCGACATTGGGTTCGATAGTGCAAAAGGGATAGTTCGCAGCCTGTGCAGCCTGCGTTTCGGTAAGAGCATTGAATAATGTGGATTTGCCGACATTTGGCAGGCCTACGATTCCGCAACGGAAACCCATGAGAAACTCCGGAATATGATTATGGCGCCGCCCTTAGACGGACAGACGCGCGATGGAAAGCCAATCAGCTATGTACGGCGTTGATCATCGGGCTGTAGGGTGACGCCCCCAGCCAGTCGATCTGCGCTTTGGCGCTGGCCTGATTGATCGGGATTTGCGGTTTGGGTCCCGGGTGGACCGGCCGGCGCAGCGGACGGGTTCCGGCGGGCATAGCGATGATTTCGGCAATGGCGTTGGGCACGTCCATCGGATCAGTCGTGCCGCCGCCACCAGTTCCGGCCCTGAGTTGTGCGATCATGGGAGCATAGCCGGCAGTATGCTTTTCATCAGCACGGTCGATAAGCGCGCTGGTCAGCTTGTTGCCGCTCTGCCAGATTTTGGTGGGATAGCCGCCGGGCTGGATGATGGTGACATCGATATTGTGCGGTACCAGCTCGTAAGCGATTTGCTCGCTCATGGCTTCCAGTGCAAATTTGGTTGGCGAATATTGACCAAATGCCGGAAGGATGACCCGGCCAAGCTGCGAGGTGACATTGAATATCTGACCGGATTTGGCGGTGCGCATCGCGGGCAGCACGGCTCGCATCATCCGCTGCGGTCCAAACACATTGGTATCGAAAATCTGCTGCGTGGCCTGCATATCCTGTATTTCGATCGGCCCGGCGATGGACATGCCCGCATTATTGACCAGCACATCAATTGCGCCGCCTGCAATACGCTCCGCCTCGGCGACGCCGGCAGTCACCTGTTCTTCGTCAGTGACATCGATTTCTATGACATGAAGCTCGAGCTTATCCTGCGTTGCCAAGTTTTCCAGCTCGGCCGCCTCTACGCGCGGCAGGTTACGCATGGTTGCAAAAACCTTGGCCCCTTCGCGTGCAAATTTTTCTGCCATCAATCGACCGAAACCGGACGAACAACCGGTGATCAGGATCGCCTTGCCGCTGAGTCCGGCGGGCGCATGAGCCCACGTTGAGGAGGCCGGAATTGCAGCCAGTGCAGAAACGGCAGCGGTTCCCGCAAGCAGTTGTCGGCGGTCTATATCGGGCATATTTCGGAACTCCGTAGTCGTTTGGCGCCAGCCTATGCTCTGCACGGCCAAGCTGCAATACCGTGAGCGGGAGCGGCGAAGGCGGGGGCCATACTATTCGGGCGGTTTTCGGGTTTGCAATGCAATTTCGCTCATGAAACGCGGGGCATTTCCTTGTGCGAGCCAGTCTGCCCGCGACCCGATCGCGGACAGCATTTCGATCAGATCATCCATTTCGGACTTCGCATAGTTTCCCAGGACATGGCCCGTGACGCGGTCTTTGGAACCGGGATGGCCAATACCCAGCCGCACGCGTTGAAATTCACTGCCGCAGTGTTTGTCGATAGATCGCAATCCGTTGTGGCCCGCAGTGCCGCCGCCTTGCTTCATCTTTACCTTGAACGGGGCAAGATCAAGCTCGTCATGGAACACGGTTAGCGCGTCCAGACCCAGCTTGTAGAAGCGCATTGCTTCACCGACTGCGCGGCCGCTCTCGTTCATGAAGGTGGCGGGTTTGAGGATGATGATGCGCTGGTCGCCGATCCGGCCATCCTGCATCCAGCCGGAAAATTTTTTCTGAACAGGACCAAACCTGTGCATTTCTGCAATAACATCGCACGCCATAAAGCCGACATTATGCCGGTGCATCGCATATTGCGGTCCCGGATTTCCTAAACCTACCCATAATTGCATAACAGGCGGGATAGCGCGTGTTTGCTGCGTTACAAACAAAAACACCGCCAGCCTTTCGGCCAGCGGTGTCCTTGAATTGCACAATGGACGGAGCGAAAATTACTCGCTCTTGTCGCCGTCTTCTTCGTCAGCGGTCTGCTCGGAAGCAGGTACATCGGCCGCATCGGCTTTTTCGCCTTCGTCACCGTCGGCTGCTTCATCGTCCTGGCTCTTGAGCGCGGACGGCGCGACGATTGTTGCGATGGTGAAATCGCGGTCGGTGATCTGGCTGACCGAACCTTCGGGCAACGTGATTTCGCTGAAGTGGATCGAATCGCCGACTTCGAGGCCGGTAACATCGATTTCGATCTCGTCGGGAATCTTGTCCGATTCGCAGATCAGTTCCAGTTCGTGACGAACCACGTTGAGAACGCCGCCCTTCTTGAGGCCGGGGCTCATTTCCTGATTGATGAAGTGGACCGGAATTTCGACTTCGATCTTCGCGTCTTTGGACAGACGCAGGAAATCGGCATGGATCGGACGGTCGGACACAGGGTGGAAGGCAACATCCTTCGGCAGCGTGCGCACTTTTTTCCCGTTAACCTCGATCATGACGATCGAGTTCATGAAGTGGCCTGTCATAAGCTGGCGCACCAGCTCCTTCGCTTCTACATGGATCGGACGGGGAGACTTTCCGCCGCCGTAAATAACGGCTGGAACGCGGCCTTCGCGACGCAGCGCACGGGAGGCTCCCTTGCCCGCCTGTTCGCGTGTCTCGGCCGGCAGTGTCAGAGCATCGCTCATAGGATATGCCTTTCAAAAGTGTTTGATCAAAGATTGGTTAAAGTCGGTGTCCCGCCACGCCTCCAGGGATGTCTGCGGCCGGGAAGGGCGCGCCATTAAGGCGAAACCGCCCTGTTTGCAACCCTTGCATGCGCTTTGGCTCTATTGGATGCGCTTAATTTTCCAGCCGCGCGCCGCCAATTGTTCGGGCAATCCCTCTGGCCCGGCCATATGCGCCGCACCAGCCGCAATAAAAGGTTTCTTGCCGGCCCTGATCCACGCCTCGATTTTCGGTAACCAGTTGTCATTGCGGCTAACCAGCAATGCGTCGCGAAGTTCGGGATCGGCCAGCAACCCCTGCTTTGTTTCCTCGACCATTGCTGCAACGTCACCCGTCAGCCAGCTGTTCATCAACCGCTCGCTTTCCTTTTCGGAGTCGGGCGCCGACCGGATGACGGCGCTCAGCAAATCGACCTGCTCTTTTTCGGGTAAACTATCGAACCGGCTGAGCTGGTCGGTGGTGCCTTCCAGTTCGGCGACCTCCATTCCGGCATTTCCGCGCAGCAGCGCGACATCAACGCCTTCCCCCTCATCCGCAGGTGCGGTCGCCTGAACCAGCATCAACGCTGCCGCCCAACTTTCGATCTGGGCGAAATCCTGATCGCGGTTGCCAGCTTGCTTGAGCAGCAGGGCCAAATCGTCCTGCAGCTCCGGGCTGACCCGATGGGACAGATTTCCGTGGCCTGCCGACTGGCCCAGACGGGCAAATTCGGCCGCAATAGCGGCCGTGTCGTCGATTTGCGCGATCTCAAGCACCAGCAGATCGCTCCGCGCCAAAGCGCGGTCGATTATGCCGGTCCGCCATTCGGCCCCCGGAGGCAGGGAATGTATCGTTCCGAAAAGAAAAGCGCTTTCGCCATTGTCACCGGTCAGCATCCACAGCGCAGGGGAGGGCGCGGGACCCTCCGCCTGCTCCGGTTCAGCCCCGCAAGCAGCGAGCGCCAATGCAGCTGCTGCGGCAAGGACAGTATGCCATAGTGAGGTGATTTTCACTGGACGCGAATGACCTTAAAGCCGCGCGCGGCGAGAAGATCCTGGACACTTTTATCTCCGGCCAGATGACCGGCGCCGACCGCGATGAAGATCGTGCCGGGCTGATCCATCCGGTTATCGATCCATTCCGCCCAGTTCCCGTTGCGCGCATACAGCAGCCGGTCTGCCAGAACCGGATCGGTCATGCTGTCATTCATCAACACCGCGAGCGCTTCGGCATCACCTTCGACCCATTCGGCCACCATTTTGTCGAGCATGGGTTTGATCTCATCGACATTTTCGGCAGTCTCGATCAGGAATTTGACTTGGGAATCAAGCGGCAATTCGTCAAATACCGAAATCTGGAATTCAACCGTTTCCAACTCGCCGCGCTCCATTTTGGCGCCGGCATTTTTCTCGAGCACCTTTTCGACGCCGGTTTCTGCATCATAACCCTGCTGCTGCAGCGGAATCATCGCCAGATTCATTGCTGCAAACCAGGGTTCGAACTGGTCGAAAGTGGCTGGCGGTAATCCGATCTTGGTCATCGCGGCGTCATAACTGGCGCGCTGGTCGTCGTTCAGAAGTCCGCGGAGTGTCTGTCCTTCAGGCAGTAATGCCTTGGTTGAAATCAGCGCCTGCATCCGCTGCGGGATATCGGGTGTCATCATGATTTCGGTCACCAGCTTGTCGGAAGAAGACAGCGCAGTTGCGACATCGTCCTTCAACCATTCCACATCCTTGGGCAGCGCGTGGACAGTACCGAACAGATAGATCGTTGTATCGTCGTCAGCCAGTTGCCACAAAGCCGGGCCGGAAGGCGCAGGAATGCTGGCCATCTCCACCGTTTCGGCCGCAACGCGCGTTGTCTCGACCGGAGTGGGAAGCTGCTGTGTCTGCGCGCAAGCCGGCAACGCAAACAACAGCGCGAGCGCCGAGGCAGAGCCGGCGAATTTACGGGTAAGTCGTGTCATATCAATTCCTTTGACAGGGTTTGCTGTATCGGGGGTTAATTTCGTCAACGCCAGCCAAGTTTGCGGGCAAGGTAGGCGGCGCCGGTAAAGGCAAGCGTGAATGTATAGACTGCCCATTGATCGGGCGGCCCGGCAAGGCCTACCTGATTGATAATCCACCAGACGGGCAAGGCCGCAAAATAGAAATAAAGACCAATCAGCGAGGCCCAGAGATTATCGGCCAGATCAAGTTCGTCGACCTTGTGGAAGTACAGATTTGTCGCCCGGATCATCCCGCCCAGGGCAATGATTATTACCGGTATGATTGTCCAGGCGGGTATCGAGCCTACAGCAATCAAGCCTTGAAAGATGCCCGAGGCCATACCGACGACCACACCCCCGGCAAACATGAAGGCGACCCATGTCAAAACGGTCCTACGGCGTTTCTTGAGCCTTGCCTCGCCGGTCATTGAGGTGGCAGTTTCAGTGTTGGTCATTGAAAATCTCCTCGATGGGCATGTTGAACAGGCGGGCAATTCGGAAGGCGAGGGGAAGCGACGGGTCGTGCTTCCCCGTCTCGATCGCATTAACGGCTTGCCGCGATACATCGAGCCTTCCGGCAAGTTCGGCCTGGCTCCAGTCGCGTTCGGCACGGAGGACTTTGAGACGGTTGTTCACAGCGCTCCCTATGATCGCATGTCGAGGGGGTGGAGGAAGTAAATCAGAAAACGATCTTGCTTACGGGGGCGAGGATGTTCCCGGCACCATAGCCGGCTAGGAACAGGATCGCCGCGCCAAAAACGTAGGGGGCCGTTTCGCGAAGCGCAGGATATTTGTTCGAAACACTCAACTTCATTGCTTACTCCTGTCATTAAGTGCTGACTATATGTCAGGTATGCATGACTATATGTCGCGTTTCGCTGACACTGTCAAGACTACCTGACATATAGTCAGCATTTCCTGTCTTTGCTGCGCTTTGTGCGAGTCGGGTGGGCTGATATGCGGCAGCGCAGCATTGACCCTATTCCGGCACTGCGCCAAAGCGCGTTCCCATGAAGAGAGACCCTTCGAAATCGTTTCAGGACATGATCCTTACGCTGCATGATTACTGGAGCGCGCAGGGCTGTTTGATCCTCCAGCCATATGATATGCGGATGGGCGCAGGTACGTTTCACACTGCGACCACATTGCGCGCGCTCGGCCCGGAGCCGTGGAACGCCGCATTCGTGCAGCCCTGCCGCCGCCCGACCGATGGCCGGTACGGTGACAACCCCAACCGGCTGCAACATTACTACCAGTATCAGGTGATCCTGAAGCCAAGCCCGCCCGATATTCAGGAACTTTATTTGGAAAGCCTGCGCGTAATCGGGATCGATCCGCTGAAGCACGACATCCGCTTCGTCGAAGATGACTGGGAATCGCCCACACTGGGCGCATGGGGCCTCGGCTGGGAAGTCTGGTGCGACGGGATGGAAGTCACCCAGTTCACTTACTTCCAGCAAATGGGCGGATTTGACTGCAAGCCCGTCGCTGGCGAGCTCACCTACGGGCTCGAACGGCTCGCGATGTATATCCAGGGCGTGGACAGCGTTTACGACCTGCAGTTCAATTCCGCTGGTGTGTCCTACGGCGAGGTATTCCTCGAAAACGAAAAACAGATGTCGAAATGGAACTTCGAAGTTGCCGACACTGGTGCGCTGTTCGATCTGTTCAATAAAGCCGAGGCGGAGTGCAAGAATGCGCTTGCCCATGATGTGCCGATCGCAGCCTATGAGCAGGCGGTCGAGGCCAGCCATATCTTCAATCTGCTGCAAGCGCGCGGCGTGATCAGCGTGCAGGAACGCGCCAGCTATATGGGCCGGGTCCGCGATCTGGCGCGCGGTTCCTGCGAAGCGCATATGACGAAGGAAAAGGCCGGCTGGGCGGAGAAATATCCGGAGTGGTCGGCATGAGCGATTTTCTTCTGGAAGTCCGCAGCGAAGAAATTCCCGCGCGTATGCAAAAGGGTGCACGGGGCGAGTTGGAAAAGCTGTTCCGCCGCGAAATGGATGCGGCCGGTGTGTCGCATGGCGAGTTGACGATTTACACCACACCGCGCCGCCTCGCGCTGATTGCGCGCGATTTGCCGCTGGAAACAGCGGCTGTCAGCGAAGAGGCCAAGGGTCCGCCCGAAGGGGCTCCCGATCAGGCGGTCGAAGGGTTCTGCCGCAAGAACGGCGTGACGCGCGATCAGCTTGAGGTCCGCGATATCAAAGGACGCAACACATACTTCGCCGTCATCGACAAGCCGGGCAGGGCGGTCACAGGCGTTCTGGCCGAGGCGATCCCCGCGATCATCCGTGATTTCACCTGGCCAAAGTCTCAGCGTTGGGGCGCGGCATCGATCAGCACAGAGAGCATCCGCTGGGTGCGCCCGCTCTCGGGCATAGTCGCGCTGCTGGGCAATGAAATCGTCGAATGCGAAGTGCACGGCGTGACGTCCGGCGCGGTCACATTGGGCCACCGTTTCCATCACTCGGGCGACATTACGATTGGTGGGGCTGATGACTATGCGGTCAAATTGCGTGCTGGTCATGTGATTGTCGATCACGCGGAGCGCGAGAACATTATCCGCAGCGGTGCGGCCAAGGCCGCGCAGGAAGCGGGCCTATCACTGGTCGAGGATGAAGGTCTGGTAATCGAAAACGCCGGCCTGACCGAATGGCCCGTGCCGCTGCTCGGCCGGTTCGAGGATGATTTCCTCGAAGTGCCGCCAGAGACAATCCAGCTGACCGCGCGCGTGAACCAGAAGTATTTCGTGTGCGAGAGGGATGGCAAGCTAGCCAACGCCTTTATTTGCACCGCCAATATCGATGCGGAAGACCCGGCTGTGGTGGTCGAAGGCAACCGCAAAGTCCTCGCCGCAAGGCTCTCCGATGCGAAGTTCTTCTGGGATGTGGATCGCAAGAAGACTCTGGAGGAACATGCCAAGGGTCTTGAGCGGATTACCTTCCATGAGAAGCTTGGCACGGTTGCTGATAAGGTCGAGCGGGTTGCGAAGCTGGCCGAATGGCTCGCGAGCGAAGGCATCGTGCCGGATTGCGACCCCGCGCTTGCGCGCCAGGCCGCTGAGTTGTGCAAAGCTGATCTCGTTACCGAAATGGTCGGCGAGTTTCCGGAACTACAAGGCTTGATGGGCGGCTACTACGCCCGCGCCGAAGGTCTGCCGGATGCTGTCGCTGACGCGATCCGCGATCACTACAAGCCGGTCGGGCAGGGCGATGATGTGCCAACTGCTCCTGTAACGGTGGCTGTGAGTTTGGCGGATAAGTTGGATACCTTAAGTTCGTTCTTCTTCATCGGCGAGGTTCCTACGGGATCCAAGGATCCATTCGCGTTGAGACGAGCAGCGCTTGGCCTCATTCGAATGGTTCTGACTAACAAATTGCGAGCGTCGTTGCTGAGGGTTTCCACCGAGGCAGTCTTTCACCATACCGGCTTGGATCAAACTGGCGCGACAATTGCCAGTGCTACGAAACGCGTTCGTGTTTCGGGCGAGGGGAGAACCGCGAAGGAGATATTTGAAAAGATGTCGCCCGATGAGCGGCAGGGCTTGGTCACGGCCTTGGAGACCGGTGATACGGGCGGCAAAACGGCAGAAAGGTCGGTCCGCGCACTTTTTGACTTTTTCGTCGACCGCCTAAAAGTCCAACAACGCGAAGCGGGCGTCCGTCACGACCTGATCGACGCGGTGTTCGCACTCGGCGGAGAGGACGATCTCGTGCGCCTCCTCGCTCGCGTCCATGCACTCCAATCCTTTATGGAAAGCGACGACGGCGCGAACCTCCTCGCGGGGTACAAGCGAGCGGCGAATATCCTCAAGAAGGAAGACTGGTCGGACGAGCAGAAAAACTCACTGTCCTACACGCCAGAACCAGCCGAGAAGGCGCTGATCGACGCGCTTGATATGGCGGAGCCCAAGGCGGCTGCGTCTATCGAGAGCGAAGATTTCGGCGCGGCAATGGCGGCCCTGGCCAGCTTGCGCGCGCCGATTGATGCCTTTTTCGAGGATGTGACGGTGAATGATGACGATCAGGACAAGCGCGCCGCACGCCTCGGGTTGTTGCTGCGCTTCCGCAACGCAGTCCACACCGTGGCCGATTTCGCCCGGATCGAGGGTTAGGGTTTTTCATTCCTCTAACCCTGTCACAAGTGTCACTTTGAAAGAAAAGCGGTCAGTTAGATGAACCAGACAGTCTATCCCTTCGGCGGCGGCGCACCGCTCGACGATCCCCGCGCGAAGGACAAAAATGTCACCGGCGGCAAGGGCGCGAACCTCGCTGAAATGGCCAGTATCGGTCTGCCGGTCCCTCCCGGCTTCACCATCACGACCGAAGAATGCGTCAGCTATCTGGCGGGCGGTTCGGACTTCTCAGACAAATTGCGCAGCGATGTCGCCAGCGCGCTGCAACACATCGAGAAAGCCGTTGGAAAACCCTTCGGCGATGCGGCCAATCCGATGCTGGTCTCGGTCCGCTCCGGCGCGAGGGTTTCTATGCCGGGCATGATGGACACGGTTCTCAACCTCGGCCTGAATGACGAGACTGTTGAAGGCCTTGCGACCAGCAGCGGCGATGCGCGTTTTGCTTGGGACAGCTACCGCCGCTTCATCCAGATGTACTCGGACGTTGTCCTCGGCCTGGACCATGGCGAGTTCGAAGAAGCGCTGGAGATCGCCAAGGAAGACAAGGGTTTCTACTCCGACACCGAGATGGAAGCTGAAGATTGGCAAGCGCTGGTCAGCGAATTCAAAGCCATCGTCGAGCGTGAGCAAGGCAAGCCGTTCCCGCAGGACGTTTCGGAGCAACTTTGGGGTGCTATCGCGGCCGTCTTTGACAGCTGGGACAGCGACCGCGCCAAGGTTTACCGCCGCCTCAACGGCATCTCCGCCGATTGGGGCACCGCGGTCAATGTGCAGGCGATGGTATTCGGCAACATGGGCGAAACCAGCGCCACCGGCGTTGCCTTCACCCGCGACCCCGCGACTGGCGACAAGAGCTATTACGGCGAGTGGTTGATCAACGCGCAAGGTGAAGACGTGGTCGCGGGCATCCGTACACCGCAATATCTGACGCTCGCTGCGCGCGAAAAAGCGAACGCCAAGCTGCTCAGCATGGAAGAAGCCATGCCCGATGCGTACGGCGAGCTAGCGCACACATTCGAACTGCTCGAAGCGCATTACCGCGACATGCAGGATATCGAGTTTACCGTGGAACGCGGCAAGCTGTGGCTGCTGCAAACGCGCAGCGGCAAGCGGACGGCCAAGGCAGCGCTGAAGATGGCGGTCGATATGGCGGGCGAGGGGCTGATCGATCAGCGCGAGGCTGTGCTGCGGGTCGATCCCATGGCGCTGGATCAATTGCTTCACCCCACGCTCGACCCAGAAGCAGCGCGCGACGTCATGGCGCGCGGTTTGCCTGCTTCGCCGGGTGCGGCATCAGGCAAAGTCGTGCTGGATGCTGATGCCGCAGAAAGCTGGACCCAGCGCGGCGAGAAGGTCGTGCTGGTACGCGTGGAAACATCACCCGAAGACATTCACGGAATGCACGCCGCGCAAGGGATCCTGACAGCACGCGGCGGGATGACCAGCCACGCAGCGGTTGTTGCGCGCGGTATGGGCCGGCCATGCGTGTCAGGCGCGTCGCAAGTCGTGATCGACATTGTCAGCCGGACCTTGAAAATCGGGCTTACCGAACTGAAGGAAGGCGACACCATCACGCTTGATGGGTCAACCGGCGAAATCATGCTGGGTGCCGTGCCGACAATCGAGCCGGAACTGGTCGGCGATTTCGGTGTGATCATGGAATGGGCCGACGCCAACCGCCGCATGAAAGTCCGGACCAACGCGGAAACCCCGCAGGACTGTAAAATGGCACGGCAGTTTGGCGCGGAAGGCATCGGCCTGTGTCGTACCGAACACATGTTCTTCGACGCAGGCCGTATAACTGCCGTTCGTCAAATGATTCTGGCCGAAGATGAGGCGGGCCGCCGCGAAGCACTGGCCAAATTGCTGCCCGAACAACGCAGCGACTTCGCTGCAATTTTCGAGGTGATGGCCGGCCTCCCATGCACCATCCGACTGCTCGATCCGCCGCTTCACGAATTCCTGCCCCATTCCGAAGCGGAATTTGCGGAAGTGGCCGATGCGACGGGTCTGGGCGTGGATCATCTCAAGCGCCGTGCAGCGGAATTGCACGAGTTCAACCCGATGCTGGGCCACCGCGGCTGCCGCCTTGGCATAACGTATCCGGAAATTTACGAAATACAGGCGCGCGCGATTTTCGAAGCTGCTTGCGATGTGGCGGAAGCATCGGGCGAGGCGCCGATCCCGGAGATCATGATCCCGCTGGTGGCAACGCGCCGGGAACTGACCATCCTCAAGGCACTGATCGACAAAACTGCCGGTGAAGTATTTGGCGAAAAGGGCCGCGAGCTGGAATATCTGGTCGGCACGATGATCGAATTGCCCCGCGCCGCTCTGGTTGCGGGCGATATAGCGCATGATGCGGCGTTTTTCAGCTTTGGCACGAATGACCTGACGCAAACGACCCTGGGTGTCTCACGCGATGATGCGGCACGCTTCCTTGCGCCATACGTGGAACGCGGCATTTATCCGCGCGATCCGTTTGTCAGTCTCGACATCGAGGGTGTCGGTCAGCTGGTCGAACTCGCGGCGGAGCGGGGCAGGGCAACTCGTCCACAAATCAAGCTGGGCATTTGCGGCGAACACGGGGGCGATCCAGCAAGCATCGATTTCTGCGAACAGCAGAAGCTCGATTATGTCTCGGCTTCACCCTATCGCGTTCCGATTGCACGATTGGCGGCCGCGCAGGCGGCCCTGCGCTAGGACTTCCAACCGCTGAGCGTGATGATTTCAAAACATTCGGCAACCTTGCCATCACCGCCCGCCTTTGCCGCGAACAGCTGGCTGGCCAGACGATAGGTAAAGCGGTCCATTGGCGGGGGGCGGTTGGCCAATGCGTTGCCGAGACCCTGTTCGCGCAGGTCTGCAACCAGCCGGTCTAGCGAGCTGTAACGCACGTCGACCGAATGGCTGTCCACGACCTGTTTTGCAAAGCCGGCGCGCTGCATCAATTCTGCACCGGCGCGCACATCGACCATCGGGTGCATCCGGGCAGCAGGTCTGTCGCCATCGGCCGCCAGCAGTGCGGCACGCAAGTTGACCAGGCTGCCTGCGCCGATCAGGCTCCCGATGAAGAAACCGCCGGGGGCAAGTGCCTCTCGGATATGAATCAGCGCACCGGGCAGATCGTTGACCGTCTCCAGCGTGCCAAAGCTTGCGACGAGATCAAAATCATGCGCTGGCAGTGGCAGGCGCTCGTCGATCCGGACGGCGCCGTCAATCCCTGCCGGATCAGCGCGCGTAACATCAGCGCCCGTCAGGGACCGCGCGAACACCCCAGTCCAATCGCCGATAATCAACGCACGCTTTGGGTCCAACCGCATGAATTCCAGCCGATCGATCGCATCTTCGACCATATCGTCCAGCACATAATGCGCTGCATCTCCGCGCGCTTGCAATGCGGATAGCCGCTCACGGTTGGCCTGCCGCCGCCTCGCGCTGAAAATTCTCGGGGGTTGCTTCGGCTGCATCGCCCAAAGCCCTGCCGCGCTTGCCGTTTCGGCGCAAGTCAGCCAGCATGGTTTTGTGAATTTTCTCAAAACTATCGCGCCGCTTGTGGACCTGATCTATCCGCCGAGATGCCCCTTGTGCGGGACCGCTCTGGCTGCGCAAGACGGGCTGTGCGCCGGGTGCTGGGCCGAACTTGACGTGCCCGGCGAGCCATCGTGCGCGACCTGTCAGCGCCCGTTTGCCGGTGGAACTGGTACGGCAGGGGCGGTTTGTGCGCCGTGCCTTGCAGAACCCCCGCTGCACGACGGGATTGCCGCGGGAGCATTATATAACGATCCTTCGCGCAGACTGATTCTGTCATTCAAACACGGGCGCAGAATTGCGCTTGCCCCAATGCTGGCGCGCTTGATGTCCGCCAGATTGCCAGCGTTGGAAGGCGGCTGGCTGGTAGTCCCGGCCCCGCTGCACAGACGCCGCTTATGGCAAAGGGGGTTCAACCAGTCTGCCTTGTTGGCGCGCGAGATTGCCCGATTGTCCGGCCAGGCCCTGTGCGTCGATGGACTGGTGCGACGCAAACCGACGCCGCAACTAGGCGGATTGGGCAGGCGGGACCGTGCCAAAGCGCTTGCGGGAGCGATAGAGGTCAATCCGGGCCGCCGTTCGGATCTCGCCAGCGCAAATATCGTATTGGTCGATGATGTCATGACGAGCGGCGCAACCAGCAATGCGTGCGTAAAAGCGCTCAAGAAAGCCGGAGCCGACAAGGTGATCGTCGCCTGTTTTGCGAGAGTGATCGACAAGATATGAACTGAAGAGGAAGTTCCGAATGACAGAAACGGAAACGCCCGGGACCACGGTCCCGGGCGCGCGTGACGAAATAAGTAGGATCTACCTTGCGGCTAAGACATCACTCCCCCAAGTGGTGCCAAGATCCTGTCCCTCAAACTTCGTCCCGGACGCGCCAGTTACTACCGGCTGCTGGCCCGGACCCCTGAACCCCGGCGCTCGATTCGACGCCGCTTGCCTAGTGGTACCTTCCCTAACGGAAAGGCAGCGCTGTAATCTCACCACTGCCGTTGAAATCATAGGACGTTCTGTGAACAGCATGGATTTTGGACTGACATTGTGGTTATCGTGCAACAAGTCGAATGCCGGCTGTCCAGACGCTTAAGTCCTGCAAAATTGGAAGTTTGTTCAGAATGCCAAAGGAAGACAACAATTTGCGCGAGCGCGGTTCTGCTTTTTTGCCGAAGTTCGGCAGTGACGGCCTGTTGACCGCCGTAGTCATCGAACGGGAAAGCAACAGACCGCTTATGGTGGCCCATATGAATGCCGAAGCACTTTCCAGAAGCCGCGAGACCGGTATCGCGCATTTCTACTCGCGATCGCGGCAGGCGTTGTGGATGAAAGGCGAAACGTCGGGAAACATCCTGACGATCGAACGGATTTTCGTGGATTGCGATCAGGACGCGCTCGTCCTTGTGTGCGTTCCCGCGGGACCAGCCTGCCACACTGGTGCATTCAGCTGCTTTTACCGCGAACTGGTCGGGGATGAGTTAACCCCGAATTTTGATTGACCTTTACGTTAAGGTTAGCTACTGTGTTTCTGTGACTGATACAATGGACAAGCCAGGCAGGGCCCATGCCGGAGCCCACATCGAACGCCCTGATGATCAGGCGCGCGAAAAATATACCATTTCCGATCTGACGCGAGAGTTTGAAGTAACCGCGCGCGCGCTTCGTTTTTATGAAGATGAAGGGCTGATTGCTCCCGCCAGAGTTGGGTTGCAGCGGATTTACTCGAAGCGTGACCGTACCCGCCTCGCGTGGATCATGCGCGCCAAGAACGTCGGCTTCAGCCTGACCGAAATCAAGGAGATGATCGATCTCTATGATCTTGGTGATGGCCGCGTCGAGCAGCGCCGCGTCACGATCGAGCGGTGCCGCGCCCATGTAAAAAAGTTGAAGCAGCAGCGCGAGGATATCGATTCCTCGATTACCGAGCTATCCGAATTTATCGAACACATCGAAACACTGGAATTGCCGCGATAATCGCGCCTTCCAAAATACAGTAAGGAACCGAAATATGCCACAGTACAAGGCCCCTGTACGCGACGCCCAGTTCATTTTGAACGAGGTTCTCAATATCGAAAGCCACGGCAATCTGCCCGGTTTCGAAAGCGCTTCGGAAGACATTGTGAATGCTGTGCTCGAAGGCGGCGGTAAATTCACCGCAGAGGTCTTGTTCCCGCTCAATTCCATCGGCGACCGGGAGGGTTGCACCCGTCACGAGGACGGCAGTGTCACCACCCCGACCGGCTTCAAGGATGCGTTTGACCAGTTCCGCGAGGCGGGATGGGGTACGCTGACTGCACCGGAAGAATTCGGCGGGCAGGGTATGCCGCACGCAATCGGTTTCGTGATGGAAGAATTCATGGCGTCATCAAATCAGGCGTTCGCAATGTATCCCGGCCTTACCAATGGCGCGGTTTCCGCAATTCTCGCCAAGGGATCGCAGGAGCAAAAGGAGACGTTCGTTCCCAAAATGGTATCCGGCGAATGGACCGGAACCATGAACCTGACGGAGCCGCATTGCGGCACCGATCTGGGCATGATCCGGACCAAGGCCGAACCGCAATCCGATGGCAGCTACGCGATCACCGGGACAAAGATTTTCATCAGTTCCGGCGAACATGACATGGCCGAGAACATCATCCATCTGGTGTTGGCAAAAACGCCCGGTGCCCCCGATTCGTCCAAAGGGATATCTCTGTTCATCGTGCCCAAGTTCATGCTCGACGCGGACGGCAATCCTGCTGAGCGTAATGCGGCAATGTGCGGTTCGATCGAACACAAGATGGGCATCCACGGCAATTCCACCTGCGTCATGAATTTCGACGGCGCGATCGGCTATATGGTCGGCGAAGAAAACAAAGGTCTCGCGGCGATGTTCGTGATGATGAATGCCGCCCGGCTTGGCGTTGGCATTCAGGGCCTCGGCGCGGCCGAAGTCTCTTACCAGAATGCTGTACAATATGCGCAGGATCGCCGTCAGGGCCGCGCCTTGACCGGACCTGCCGATCCAGAGGAAAAGGCGGATACGCTGTTCGTCCATCCTGACGTCCGCCGGATGCTGATGGACGGCAAGGCCTTCACCGAAGGTATGCGCGCATTGTGCATCTGGGGCGCGCTTCAGGTTGATCTCAGCCACAAGGCTGGCAGCGAGGAAGAACGCCAAATGGCCGACGACCTCATCAGCCTGCTGACCCCCGTCATCAAGGGCTACGGCACTGACAAGGGCTATGACGTGGCAACCAACATGCAGCAGGTCTATGGCGGCCATGGCTATATCGAGGAATGGGGCATGAGCCAGTATGTTCGCGATGCCCGGATTGCGATGATTTACGAAGGCACCAATGGCGTTCAGGCGATGGATCTGTGCGGCCGTAAGCTCGCGCAGAATGGCGGGCGCGGCGTGCAGGCGTTCTTCACAGTTGTCGATGACGAATGCACCGCTGCGAAGGAAGTGCCTGAGCTGGCCGATCTGGCCGAACGCACGATGAAAGCCAATGGCGAGCTTAAGGCTGCTACTGGCTGGTTCATGCAAAATGCGATGGCCAATCCCAACCATCTGGGCGCTGGCGCCCATCACTATATGCACATGATGGGCATTGTAGCGCTGGGCCTGATGTGGGTGCGTATGGGCACAACGGCAGTTGCCGCGCTCAAAAACGGCTCCGGTGACAAGGCATTCTATGAAAGCAAGCTGGTCACTGGCCGCTACTTCGGTGAACGCTACACGCCAGACGTTGGCGCGCTCCGCCGGAAGATCGAGATCGGCGGCGATTCGATGATGGAACTGCCAGTGGAATCCTTTGCTACGGCGTAATCTCTACGCCTTTTCGGAGCAGCTTGAATTGATGGGCGCGGTGTGGGGTGCGATCTCACATCGCCAACACCAAACCGCGCCATGACAAAGTGAGAAGCGACGAGATGGCAAACCAGATACCGCAAATTAGTTGAGGCCACACCAACATCAATGTTAGCGATTTGGACCGTTCACTCGCGTTTTACCAAAGGCTGGGCTTCGAGATTTTCATTCCGGCCATTCCGTATCTCGCATTGGATTCGTCATCTCGTTCGCAGCCATTGCCGGACACAGCAGCAAAAGCGCTCGGCATTGCGCAAGGGAGACGCGGCCGGGCGTGCATCATGCAATTGAATGGCGGTTTCCCGAAGATTGATCTGACGGAACTTGCCGACGTTTCACTTACTGGACCATTACGTAACGATGATCTCGGTCTGGTTCGCCTGTGCCTGGCCACAAATGATTTGATTCGCGACGTTGCCAAGCTCGAAACGCAGGGGGTGGATTTCCTCTCTGAGCCGCAATCGGGCCACGACGGCTTGGCCGAAATTGCAGTGTGCAAGGATCCCGACGGGACATTGATAGAGCTGCTGCAGGTGCATTTGGGACGCTGGCAATCGCTGCCTGACCCAAGCCATACCGGCGGCAATTGATCTTGCCTTGTATCGATGGCCGACGTTTTGTTCTGGCAGAATTGCGTGAGTTCTAAGTCCAATATTGGGGTGGGAAGCGGACATTTGCGTCATAGATTTTCAAAAAATTTCACGGTGTCATGATTTGCAATGGTATTGGCCAAAGAGCGAGGGCTGATCCCGCCTTTGTTTTCAGCGTCAGGATCGGCACCCGCTGCAAGCAGGGTGCTGATCACTTCTTCGTGGCCATAATAGGACATGGTTGCGCACCACAGAGGCGTATTGCCATATTGATCACGCTGTTCCAGTTTTGCCCCGGCTTTGAGAAGTTTTCCGACCGCTGTCTTCGAGCAATTCTGTGCAGCAAAATGCAGCGCGCACCAGCCTGACTTGTCGACATCATCAGAGTCCGCGCCTTGCATTAGAAAACGGCTTGCCAGCGCATCATCGCGATCTGCGATCGCGTACATCAGGTCGGTACGTCCAGCTCTGTCTCTGTTCATGGAGCTGCGACTAAACGATGAATACTAAGGTCCAAAATGTGATCGTTAGCGGATATGAAGGAAAAAAAGCTAAGTTAGTCGCTTGATGAGCAATCTCTTGCAGTCACTCCGGCAGAAAGTCCGGGACTGACAGGTACCGCTCGCCGGTATCATAGTTGAAGCCCATCACTCGCGCGCCGGCATCCAGCTCCGGTAATTTTTTCGCGATTGCGGCCAATGTTGCGCCTGATGAAATGCCGACCAGCAGACCTTCTTCGGCCGCACATCTGCGCGCCATGTCTTTGGCGGCTTCGGCATCGACCTGGATTGCGCCGTCGATGCTTTGGGTGTGCAAATTGCCGGGAATGAAGCCTGCGCCGATGCCCTGAATGGGGTGCGGGCCGGGTTGGCCGCCGGCGATTACGGGCGAAAGCTCCGGTTCCACCGCATAGGCTTTCATGTTGGTCCAGGTCTTTTTCAGCTCTTCAGCGCAGCCTGTCAGATGGCCCCCGGTGCCCACACCGGTAATCATCACATCAATCGGTGCGTCGGAGAAGTCCTTGAGAATCTCCTGTGCTGTCGTGCGCATATGAACTTTGTAATTGGCTTCATTGTCGAACTGCGCGGGCATCCAGGCGCCGTCGGTCAATTCGGTCAATTCGGTGGCGCGTTCGATAGCGCCTTTCATCCCTTTGGCTTTGTCGGTCAGATCGAAGGACGCGCCATAGGCGAGCATCAGGCGGCGGCGCTCGATGCTCATGCTTTCGGGCATTACGAGAACCAGCTTATAACCCTTCACTGCGGCGACCATCGCAAGGCCTATGCCGGTGTTGCCGCTGGTGGGTTCGACAATTGTGCCGCCGGGCTTCAGTGCGCCGCTGTTTTCGGCATCCTCGATCATTGCCAGCGCGATCCGGTCCTTGATCGATCCGCCGGGATTGCCGCGCTCGCTCTTCACCCAGACTTCGTGGTCGGGGAACATCCGCGCAAGGCGGATATGCGGGGTGTTGCCGATAGTGGCGAGGACGTTAGCGGCTTTCATGGCTTATGCTCCTGCAATTGCGGGGAGGGATTACCCTCATCTAACTCATCAGGCGGGTCGAAGGTCCGCGTATTTCTTAGCACGGGAAATATTCGCGACCAAAGCGCCACGGTGGCGAGCGCGCCGACCCCCCCGGTGACCACTGCAGCCACCGGTCCGATAAAGAATGCCAGCGTGCCGGAGAAGAAATCGCCAAATTCGTTGGAGGCGGATATCGTGAGCAGCGAAACCGACGATACGCGTCCGCGCTTGTCATCCGGCGTATGCAACTGAACCAGCGACTGGCGGATATACACCGAGAACATATCGGCCGCGCCGACAATAAACAGCATCGCAAGCGAAAGCGGCATGGATTTCGAAAATCCGAAAATGATGGTTGCCAGCGCAAATACGGCGACTGCCCACAGCATTTTAGGGCCGACATTCGTGCTGATTGGTCGAAACGAAAACCACAGCGCGGTCAGCGCCGCACCAACTGCGGGCGCTGCTGCCAATTGGCTCAGACCGGTTGCCCCCACCTGCAAGACATCGCGGGCATAGACCGGAAACAGCGCGGTTGCACCCGCCAGGAACACGGCGAACAAATCCAGCGTGATCGCGCTGAACACCATCTTGTTGCGGATGACATATTTCAGCCCGTCGATAATCTGGCCCACCGGCCGGTCAGTGCCGACCCGCTCGGGTTTGGGGACATGCCCGATGAAGCCCAGCGCAACCAGTGATACCGTGAAAAGGCCCGCAGCGATGGTGTATGGCAGCGCGGGATCGACGACGTAGAAATATCCGCCGATTGCGGGGCCGACGATCATCCCCACCTGCCAGGCAATCGACGACAGCGCGATGGCGGTCGGCAAAACCGCCTTCGGCACCAGATTGGGCGCGAGAGCGGACAAGGCAGGTCCGGCAAACGCGCGCGCGAAGCCCAGCAAAACTGCCACGCTGAAGAGGCCGGTCAGGCTGATCGCATCGGCGAAAGTGAGATAGGCGAGAATAGCCGCGCACACGCCCTGCAAAAGCACAGTCATGCGCGCCACATTGCGGCGGTTCAGCCGGTCGGCCGCAAGGCCGGAAAACGGGGTCAAAACAAACAGCGGGATAAATTGCAGCAGACCGATCAGCGCGAGTTGCCCTGATGCCTCTGCCACGCCCATGCCGCTGTCACGCGCGATGTTGTATGTTTGCCAGCCGATTATCAGCAGCATGGCGTATTGCGCCAGCGTCATCGAGAAACGCGACACCCAATAGGCGCGGAAATTTGCTATTTTAAATGGATGGACCGCTTCGCTCACGCTTGCCCAATGGCAGGGCAATCGCGCGCTGTGAAGTGGGTGTTTGCCCGCGCTGGATTAACGGTTTTTGCGTAGGCGCGGGTTAGGCTGCAAGGTTTCGACCATCGCGACGAAATCTTCAAGACGGATAATCCGCTCGAACTGGAAGCCGGCACGTGCATTGCTGGTCCAGATTACATAGGCTTCGATCCGCCCGATGACCGGGAAACGGACAATGACGCGATCTCCTCGCCCCAGGTCGGGGGCGTCATCGATCATGAATCCATGAGCCGAAATATTCGACACATGAAGGTCCATATCACCGCGATCGTGATGTTCGGCGATAACGGGAAAATCTACCGGATGGCGCGTGGCGCGGCGGTGATCGGTGACGGAAAGTGATGCTCCAACGGACACAGCGCGGTGACCTCCATAGAATTCGTTAGAACCCGCTTATGAAGGTAAAAGGCTGATAAAGGGTAAACTTGCCATGTCCCGATATGGGACAAACATATTGAAAATTATGGGTTTAATACGCCGTGCTTCTTCTTGCCTGACGAAATTCGCACTTTCTTGCCCCCCGAAATTACGTGGCTCTCGTCGCGGATTTGTTCACCATCCACACGCGCGCCGCCGCCACCAATCAGCCGCTTGGCTTCACCCTTGCTGGCCGCAAACCCGATCCCGACCAGCGCATCGATCAAGGATAAACCCCCAGCGGGAAGGACGAGAGTCGGCAGGTCGGACCCCACTCCGCCATCGGCAAATGTCTGGCTGGCAGTCTGCTCTGCAGTGGTTGCGGAATGCGTGCCGCGAACCAGTGCCGTCACTTCATTGGCCAGCACGATCTTGGCATCATTGATTTCGCTGCCCTCGAGCATTTCAAGCCGCGCGATTTCGTCCAGTGGCAGGTCAGTCAAAAGGCGCAGGAACTTGCCCACATCGCGGTCATCGGCGTTGCGCCAATATTGCCAGAAATCATAGGCGGGCAGGGCATCTTCATTGAGCCAGACTGCGCCAGCCGCCGTCTTGCCCATTTTTACGCCGTCCGCCGTTGTCAGCAGCGGAGTGGTGAGACCAAACAATTCTGTCCCGTCCATCCGGCGGCCAAGTTCAACCCCGTTGATGATATTGCCCCACTGGTCGCTTCCGCCCATTTGCAGGCATGCGCCCATTTCCTTCGCCAGATGCCGGAAATCGTAACCTTGCAGGATCATGTAATTGAATTCGAGAAACGTCATCGGCTGTTCGCGTTCGAGCCGCAGCTTTACCGAATCGAACGTCAGCATTCGGTTGACGGTGAAATGCGTGCCGACCTTTTGCAGCATTTCGATATAGCCAAGTTCGCCCAGCCAGTCCTGATTATTGACCATGACCGCGTCGGTCGGACCATCGCCAAAATCCAGCAACCGTTCGAATACAGTTCTGATGGAGGCAATATTGTCTTCAATAACCGCGTCGGTCAGCATTTTCCGGCTTTCGTCACGCCCGGTCGGATCACCGATCCGCGTGGTGCCGCCGCCCATCAGAACAATCGGCTTGTGGCCGCTTTGCTGCAGGCGGCGCAGCAGCATGATCTGAACCAGACTTCCGATATGCAGCGAGGGAGCGGTTGCATCAAACCCGATATAGCCTGGCACGATCTGCTTTGCCGCAAGTGCATCGAGCGCCGCCGCATCGGTCGTCTGGTGGATATAGCCGCGCTGCATCAGCACGCGCATGAGTTCGGATTTGTGTTCGGTCATAGGGGCGCGCTCCTAGCAGCGTTTTTCGCGGCTCCCAAGTCACTTGCAAACCCACTTGCAAACCCACTTGCGAACTTAGGCGCGCTCGGCAATAGCTTGGCGATGAAAGCGTTGCATCTGCATCCCGATTGCCCGGCGGGCGCTGTCCATCAAATTACCGCAGCGGTAGTGGCTACCAAGGATGGCTGCAGCGCGAGATTTGCCGCCAGCGGCGACATGGACGAGGCCGTGTTCCCGGAATTGACCAATTCCGAGCGGACGGACAATTTATGGAAAACCACCTGCTTCGAAATATTCTGGGAGCGTGAGGACGGATCGTACCGCGAATTCAATCTGTCACCATCCACGCGCTGGGCGTGTTACGACTTTGACAGTTTCCGTGAAGGAATGCGCGATGCCCCTGCCGATGTGAAGATCGGTTTCGAAGCGACTGCCGGCGGGATGGAGCTTGTCGCGCACATCACATCGGATCTGCCGGTGCCGGCCAAAGTCGCGCTCAACGCGATTATTGAGGAGGCGGACGGCGCGCTACGCTTCTGGGCGCTCGAATTCGCGCCGGGCAAGCCTGAGTTTCACAGCGAGGTTTGCCGCGCGCTAACGGTGGAGCAGACTTCATGAGCGTGAAGTTCGGGATTGATCGTCTGCTTTCGGACCCTGGATTGCTTGAACAACTCAAAGGCAGACGCACAGCTTTGGTCGCGCATCCGGCATCGGTCACGCAAGATCTGACGCACACTCTCGATGCGCTGATTGCAGCGGGGGTAAACATCACCAGCGCGTTCGGGCCGCAACACGGGCTGAAAGGCGACAAACAGGACAATATGGTCGAAACTGCGGACGAGACCGATCCGCAATACGGCATCCCGGTATTCAGTCTTTACGGCGAGGTACGGCGCCCGACCGGACAAATGATGTCGTGCGCGGATGTCTTCCTGTTCGATCTGCAGGATCTCGGCTGCCGGATCTACACCTTCGTCACGACTTTGCTCTATCTGCTCGAAGCGGCGCAGCAGCACGGCAAGGAGGTCTGGGTGCTTGACCGACCAAATCCTGCTGGACGTCCGGTGGAGGGTACATTGCTGGTACCGGGTCAGGAAAGCTTCGTAGGTGCCGGGCCGATGCCGATGCGCCACGGCCTGACCATGGGCGAGATGGGTCACTGGTTTATCGAACACTTCGGCATTGATGTGCAGTACAGGGTCATCGAAATGCAGGGCTGGGAACCGGACGCCGCGCCCGGATATGGCTGGCCCACCGATCGCGTCTGGATCAATCCCAGCCCCAATGCCGCGACCGTCAACATGGCCCGCGCCTATGCCGGAACCGTCATGATCGAGGGCGCAAATGTGAGCGAGGGCAGGGGAACCACCCGCCCTCTGGAGGTGTTGTTCGGCGCGCCCGATATCGATGCCGCGGCAGTGCTTGCCGAGATGTGCCGCGCCGCGCCCGAATGGATGGTAGGCTGCGCGATCCGCGAATGCTATTTCGAGCCGACGTTTCACAAACATGCGGGCAAATTATGCAACGCCCTGATGATCCACGCCGAAGGAGCGTTTTACGATCACGCAGCATTCAAACCATGGCGGCTGCAGGCGCTGGCCTTTAAAGCCATCCGTAGTTTGTACCCGGAATATGATCTCTGGCGGGACTTTCCTTACGAATATGAGTTGGACCGATTGGCTATCGATGTGATCAACGGCGGGCCGGCTTTGCGTAAATGGGTTGATGATGCAGGCAGCGTGCCGGCCGATCTCGAGGCCATCGCACGGACAGATGAAGACGCCTGGCGCAGCGCAACCGTGAAATACCGGATATACTGACTGGCCGGTTTCTTCGGCGAAACTGGTTTGCCGGAGCAGGCGCGGAGCGAATGATCGGGCCGAGCTTCAGTTAAAACGACAATCGTGCTATCGGTCCGTCAGGGGCGCATCATAGCTGGCGATCCGGTTTGCAATCGGAACTCCGGTATTTTGCAAGGGCACTCGATCCATGAAAACATTTATCACAGGCGCCGCTGCGGCGGCTTCACTCGTGTTGAGCGTTAGCGCGCTGGGCCAGAGCTTTACCTATAACGTCGTGTGGGAACCGGTCGAATCAATTGGCGGTATGACCGGCACCGATGGTCCGCAATATGGCGGCGGCGTGGTGAAGGGCGCATATCAAACGAAATTCTCTGACGGAAGCGAGCAGGCCGGTACGGTAAGGTGCGTTGGGATGGACCAACCTGACGGGGGCATATTTACCATCCATCTGGCATGCACAACCAGCGATTCCGGCGGAACGACCTCACTGGTTTATGGCTGCAACTATCTCGGTGAGGCCGGACCGGATACCGCGCTAGGGTGTGTTGGCGGCATCGAGTCGAAATCCGGAGACCAGTCCGGCCGCCGCGGTGGTTTGACGATGGAATGGTATTCCCCGACACAATCGCGCGGTACTGGCCAATGGTACGGCGAGTAGGAATTTCAACCTGAAATTGTGCCGGTCGCGGTTTTTTGGACCCGCGACCGGCAATTTTGTTTAGTGGTTTGTTTGACGATCGCGTGGCCGGTTACCGCGTGCAATCAGGCGCCCTGTTTCCGGCTCAGTTCACGCATTGCTTCGTCCAGGCCGTCGAGAGTAAGCTCGTACATCCGGTCATTGACCAGTTGTTTGAGCATTTTGGTGCTTTGCGAATAACCCCATTGCTGCTGCGGCACAGGGTTGATCCACACAGTCGCAGGATAGGTGTTTGCTATGCGCTGCATCCACATCGCTCCGGCTTCCTCGTTCATATGCTCTACGCTGCCGCCGGGGTGGGTGATTTCATACGGGCTCATGGCGGCGTCACCGACAAAGATTACTTTATAGTCATGGCCATATTTGTGGAGGATGTCCCACGTCTTGGTACGTTCGGTCCAGCGGCGGCGGTTGTCCTTCCACACGCCTTCATACAGGCAATTATGGAAGTAGAAAAATTCGAGGTTCTTGAACTCGGTATTTGCTGCGCTGAACAATTCCTCGACCACCTTGATGAATGGATCCATTGATCCGCCAACATCAAGAAACAGCAGCAGTTTTACCGCATTGTGCCGTTCGGGGCGCATTTGAATGTCGAGCCAGCCTTGCTTGGCTGTTCCCTCGATCGTGGCGTCGAGATCGAGCTCGTCCGCAGCACCTTCACGGGCGAAGCGCCGCAACCGGCGCAGCGCCATTTTTATGTTACGAGTGCCAAGTTCCTTGCTGTTATCAAGGTTCTTGAAATCGCGCTTTTCCCAGACTTTCAGCGCACGTTTATGCTTGCTCTCCCCGCCGATCCGCACGCCTTCGGGATTATAACCGCCATGGCCGAACGGCGAAGTCCCGCCCGTTCCGATCCACTTGTTGCCGCCCTCATGACGCTTTTCCTGCTCCTCGAGCCGCTTCTTGAGCGTGTCCATAATCTCGTCCCAGTCGCCCAGGCTTTCGATTTCCGCCATTTCTTCCGGCGTCAGAAATTTTTCCGCAACCTGCTTCAGCCATTCTTCGGGAATATCGACAGGGTTCTGGCCATAGTCGGTCAGAACGCCCTTGAAGACCTTGTTGAACACCTGGTCAAACCGGTCGAGCAGCCCTTCATCCTTCACAAAGGTCGCGCGCGAGAGATAGTAAAACGCTTCGGGTGTCTGCTCGATAACGTCACGGTCCAGCGCCTCAAGCAGCGTCAGATGCTCCTTGAAGCTGGCCTTGATACCGGCGGCGCGCAACTCGTCTATGAAATCGAAAAACATCGCCCGGTCAGGTTTGGCGGCGCGACATGAAAGCCAGCCGTTCAAACAACATGACGTCCTGCTCGTTCTTCAGCAAAGCGCCGTGGAGGGGCGGAATAGCCTTGGTGGAATCCGCATTTTGCAAGACTTCCAGCGGCATATCCTCGTTCAGCAGCAATTTCAGCCAATCAAGCAATTCGCTGGTGCTGGGCTTTTTCTTCAGACCGGGTACTTCGCGCAGCTCGTAAAAAATATCCATCGCCTTGGTGACGAGGTTTTTCTGAATCCCGGGAAAATGGACGTCGATGATTGCCTGCATCGTGTCCCGTTCCGGAAATTTGATATAGTGAAAGAAACAGCGCCGCAGGAACGCGTCAGGCAATTCTTTTTCATTGTTCGAAGTGATGATCATCACCGGGCGTTCGATAGCTGTGACCCGTTCTTTCGTTTCGTAAACGTCGAAGCTCATCCGGTCGAGTTCCTGCAACAGATCGTTGGGAAATTCGATATCAGCCTTGTCGATTTCGTCGATCAGCAATACCGGCAGTTCGGGACTGGTAAACGCCTCCCACAATTTGCCTTTCTTGATGTAATTCGAAATATCATGAACGGCTTCTTCGCCAAGCTGTCCATCACGCAGGCGGGCAACCGCGTCATATTCGTACAAACCTTGCTGCGCTTTGGTGGTGGATTTGATGTTCCACTCTATCATCGGTGCGCCCATTGCCTGCGCCACTTCATGCGCGAGTACGGTCTTGCCGGTTCCAGGCTCACCCTTCACCAGCAACGGGCGGCGCAGCGTCACTGCGGCGTTGACTGCCACTTTCAAATCTTCGGTCGCGATGTAACTGCTGGTGCCTTCAAAGCGGCCAGTGGTCTGGTCTGTCATGCAAGAATCCTGTCGTTTAATCGTTCGATTAAAGTCTTAGGTGCGCGCAATTCAGGAAGCAAGGGGCAGGGATGCCGGGGGCGGTTCAGGCGTCGATCAAATCCCGGTCAACCTCGCCTGCGCGGTTCTGGATGAAATTGAAGCGATGTTCGGGATTGCGGCCCATCAGCCGGTCCACCAGTTCCTTCACGGCGGCGCGATCTTCAAATTCCGGCGGCAGCGTTATCCGGATCAGACTGCGGCTGGCGGGATCCATCGTGGTCTCGCGCAACTGCGAAGGGTTCATTTCGCCAAGCCCCTTGAAGCGTCCTACCTCGACCTTCTTACCTTTGAACACGGTATTTTCGAGCACTTCGCGGTGCGCATCGTCGCGGGCGTAGCGGCTCTCCTTACCTGAAACGAGGCGATAAAGCGGCGGCTGGGCAAGGAAAAGATGCCCGTTGCGAACGATATCGGTCATTTCCTGAAAGAAAAACGTCATCAGCAGCGTGGCGATATGTGCACCATCGACATCGGCATCGGTCATGATAACCACACGGTCGTAGCGCAAATTTTCCGCATCGCAATTCTTGCGTGTGCCGCAGCCCAGTGCCAGCGAAAGGTCGGCAATTTCGCTGTTGGCGGCGATTTTTTCAGGCGTGGCGCTGGCCACGTTGAGGATTTTGCCGCGGATTGGCAGGATCGCCTGCGTTTTGCGGTTCCGCGCCTGTTTGGCGCTGCCACCGGCGCTGTCACCTTCGACGATAAATATCTCGGTTTCCCCATCGCCTTCACCGCTGCAATCGGTGAGCTTGCCAGGCAGACGCAGCTTCTTGGCGTTGGTGGCGGTTTTGCGTTTGACCTCGCGTTCGGCCTTGCGTCGCAAGCGTTCATCCATCCGTTCCATCACTTGGCCAAGCAAGGCTTTGCCGCGGTCCATATTATCGGTGAGGAAGTGGTCGAAATGGTCGCGGACAGCGTTTTCCACCAGCCGCGTGGCATCGGCAGACGTCAAGCGGTCCTTCGTCTGGCTCTGGAACTGGGGATCGCGAATAAATAGCGACAGCATGATTTCGCTGCCTGCCATGATGTCATCGGCCGTAAGGTCCTTGGCCTTTTTGGCGCCGGTCAAATCACCGAACGCGCGCAGTCCCTTGGTCAAGGCTGCGCGAAGCCCCTGTTCGTGCGTGCCGCCATCGGGTGTCGGAACCGTGTTGCAATACCAGCTGGTCGAGCCTTCCGACCATAGCGGCCAGGCTATCGCCCATTCGACGCGGCCTTTATCTCCGGAAAAGTCCTGATTTCCTGTAAACGGCTGCGCGGTGACGCATTCGCGGTCTTTGATCTGCTCGGCCAGATGGTCGGCAAGACCGCCCGGAAACTGGAAAACTGCCTCTTGCGGCACATCGTCCACCGCCAGTGAAGGCGCGCATTTCCAGCGAATCTCGACACCGGCGAACAAATAGGCCTTCGACCGGGCCAGTTTGAACAAACGTCTGGCTTTGAATTGACGATCGCCGAAGATTTCTGTGTCCGGAGTAAAGCTTACCGTCGTCCCGCGCCGGTTTGGTGTGGTGCCGAGCTTTTCGATCTTGCCGAGTGTTTCGCCCCTGGCAAATTCCTGCGCATACAACTGCTTGTCGCGTGCAACCTCGACGCGGGTATGGCTGGAAAGCGCGTTGACCACCGAAACGCCGACACCGTGCAGCCCGCCGCTTGTCGCATAAGCCTTCCCGCTGAATTTGCCGCCCGAATGCAGCGTGGACATGATTACTTCCAGCGTGCTTTTGCCGGGAAATTTGGGATGCTCGTCAACCGGAATGCCGCGCCCGTTATCGCTCACGGTCAGGCGATTGTCTTCTTCGAGCGTGACTTCGATCCGGTTGGCGAAACCTGCAACAGCCTCGTCCATCGAATTGTCGATCACTTCAGCCGCGAGATGGTGCAGCGCGCGATCATCCACGCCGCCGATATACATGCCCGGTCTGCGCCGGACAGGTTCCAGCCCTTCGAGAACCTCGATCGAGGAGCTGTCGTAGTTGCTATTGTCGGCAGGCGGGTTTTTAAACAGATCGTCGTCGGACATACGCCCGCTATAAGCCCGAGATTCCGCGCCTTACAAGCAAAGCATTTGCGTTATCGTCAGTCGTCGAAGCGGGTAGGGGCCGCATCAACGATAGCAACACTGCCATTGCGGACCTCACGGACTTCCATAACCCGTTCTGCAACACCGTTGCTGCCGAAGCGGAATGCGCCGTCGAGCCCGAGGAAACCGCCTTCATCCTGCAATTCTTTTACCGGAAAGACGCGTCCGGGCTTCCACCCGTTGCTGGCGACGCGTAGCGCCAGCAGCACACTGTCATATCCGAGCGTCGATATACGGTAAGGGGCTGTGTCGAACCGTGCGCGGTAACTATCGGTAAACCGGCGGAATCGCGCATCCGATACTGCTGAAAAGAGTGCGCCGCGTAGCGCAGAAGCGCGCATGAGGGACGATTCGCCGCTCCATAACTCCGTCCCGATCAATTGCGTGCTATTGGAACGGAGAGTGTCTGCGGCCTGGATGGACAATCTTGCTCCATCGGCAATTAGCACAGCGTCATAGCCGCCGCGCGATTTCAGCCGCTGTCCTGCGCCCATTATCGAAGTATTCCCCCGATCATAGCTCTCCACAGCCACCAGCGTGCCGCCCTCAGCCTCGACCGACGAGCGGAAAGCCGCCTCGGCACGTGCGCCATAGTCGCCCGCAGGAATCAACGCTGCAAAACGGGACGCGCCTTTCTTTCGGGCGTAATCAATCGTTCGCGCGATCGATTGACCGGGTACATGACCCAAGAGATAAACGCCGTTTGCGGCACCGGCGATATCGTTTGAATAGGAAATCAGCGGCACGTTCGCGGGCCGCGCTTCTGCCAGAACGGACGATATGTTGTCCGACATGAGCGGGCCAAGGATCAGCTTGTTGCCATCCGCAATCGCGCGGCGCGCTGCATCGCGCGCATTCTTCGCGGTATCATAGGTCGTGATCCGCAGATTATCGGCATTGGTATCAAGCAGTGCCATAGTGGTGGCATTTGCGATCGATTGCCCGACCGCTCCGTTCGTTCCCGATAGCGGAACCAGCAGTGCGACACGGTGGCGGCTGTCATCAGTGGGTAACGCGGTGGGACCGGGGGCGGGACGGGGTGCCGGTTTGGCGACTGGCTCGGGCCGGGGTTCGGCACCTTTTGGAATGACCGAACAGGCACCCAGCAACATTGCGGCGCCCGCGACGATTATTCCGCGCCGGTTGAAAACCCTATGCCTGTCTAAAGAAATCCCGAACATGCTTGCCGCTCCCTGCGTGGATGGTTCAAAGGGTTGATGTGACCGAGCCCGCACCGACCGCAAATCATCCCGAAATATTATCTGCGGGACTGTATATAGTTGCCACTCCGATTGGCAATCTTGGTGATATCACCATGCGTGCAAAAGACGTGTTGGCGCGGTGTGACGGTATCGCCTGCGAGGATACGCGCGTCACCGGCAAGCTTATGAAGCATCTGGGCATATCAAAACCGCTGTGGCGCTATGACGACCACAGCGGTGCGCGCGATCGCCAGCGTCTGGTGGAATCGATGCAAACACGCGCCGTTGCGCTGGTGAGTGATGCCGGCACTCCGCTGATTGCCGATCCCGGCTATCGCCTGGTACAGACTGCGCGTGAAGCTGGCGTAACCGTCACCAGCCTGCCCGGGCCCAACGCTGTCACAACCGCCCTGACATTATCCGGTTTGCCCAATGACAGGTTTCTGTTCGCAGGTTTTCTGCCTGCCAAGGAAAAGGCGCGCGGCGGGATTCTGGCCGAATTTGCTTCAGTGCAGGCCACGTTGATTTTCTACGAGACGGGCCCAAGGCTGGTAAAATCACTTGAGGCGATAACCAATATTCTGCCGGGCCGAGACATCGCCGTCGCACGCGAACTGACCAAATTATACGAAGAATGCCGCACCGGACCTGCAGAGGAACTGGCGGCGCATTACAAGGCGCACCCGCCAAAAGGCGAGATTGTGCTAATGATCGGTCCGCCGGCGGATGCCGAAACTAGCGCCGAGGATGCCGATATGCTGCTGATTGAGGCGCTGACCCGCAGCAAGCCGTCACAAGCCGCCGGTGAAGTGGCCCGCGCGACAGGCATGGACCGCAAGAAATTATATGCCCGGGCGATGGAGTTGCGCGGCGGATGAGCAGGCAGCTTGCCGAACAGCGCGGGCGTAAGGGCGAACGTTTCGCTTCGCTCTGGCTGCTGCTGCAAGGCTGGCGGACCGTGGCAAAACGCGTAAAAACTCCGCGCGGCGAGATCGACCTGATCGTCCGCCGGGGAAACACGGTTGCTTTTGTCGAAGTCAAATGGCGGGCAAAGGCGGCTGATCTGGATTACGCAATCGATGAATACCGGCTGCGCCGTGTCGCTGCTGCCGTAGAAGCAGTTGCGCATAATTATGCCGAGGCAGATGAAACAGTCCGGATCGATGTGATGCTGCTTGCGCCCGGACAGCGCCCGCGCCACATCGTCAACGCCTGGCAACCCTGAGGACCCGAAAATGAATTTACGCATCGCAGTGCAGATGGACCCGATGGAAGGCATCAACATCGCAGGGGACTCCAGCTTTGCATTGATGCTGTCGGGCCAGGAACGGGGATATTCGGTGTGGCATTATGATGTCTCTACGCTGAGCTATGACACGGGCACGGACCAACTTGCTGCATTCGCTGCCCCGGTGACTGTCCAGCGGGTCGCTGGCGACCATTTCACGATGGGCGAGCACCGGAAAATTGATCTTGCGGACGATATCGACGTGATTTTGATGCGGCAGGACCCGCCGTTCGATTTAGGGTATATCAGTGCCGCACTGCTGCTGGACCGGTTGAAAGGAAAAACGCTGGTCGCAAACGATCCGCGCGAAGTAATAAATGCACCGGAAAAAATGTTCGTGCTTGATTACGCCCGGTTCATGCCGCCCACACTGGTAACCCGGCGTCTGGAAGACATTCAGTCTTTCCAGAAAATGCATGGTTCCGTGGTGGTCAAGCCGCTTCACGGGAATGGCGGAAAAGCGATTTTCAAGATCGATGGCGACGGTACAAACCTGTCGGCACTGTCCGAAATGTTCAATCTTACCTGGCCCGAGCCGCATATGGTTCAACCGTTTCTTCCCGAAGTCAGCGAAGGGGACAAGCGTATCGTGCTGGTTGACGGAGTCGTTAGCGGAGCGATTAACCGCAAGCCGGGCGAGGGTGAATTTCGCAGCAATCTCGCGCAAGGCGGCTTTGCGGAGGCAACGCAGCTTTCTGTCCGCGAGCAGGAAATCTGTGATGCAATGGGGCCAGAACTCAAACGGCGCGGTCTGGTATTTGTCGGGATTGATGTCATCGGTGGGCAGTGGCTGACGGAAATCAACGTGACATCGCCCACCGGGATCGTCGCGATCGATCGCTTTAACGGGACCGATACGCCGGGTTTGATCTGGGATGCTATCGAGGCACGTCTGGGAAAATAAGCGAACCAAACGGCGGGCGCGGCGTTATTGCGAAATGGATGATCTGATTGTCGAAATTATTGCGCGGCTTGGTTATGCCGGGGTCGCGCTGTTGATGGTGTTGGAAAACATCTTTCCGCCGATGCCTTCCGAGGTAATCATGGGCGCAGGAGCGCTTGCGGTCGAGCGCGGAAGGATGGAGTTCTGGCCATTGCTTGCTGCGGGAACGATCGGAACGCTGGTAGGCAATTACTTCTGGTTCTGGATCGGCGACAGGTTCGGTTATCGCAGGCTGGGCCCCATTATCGACCGGTTCGGCCGCTGGCTCACGATGGAATGGGAAGACGTCGAGCGCGCCACGAGCTTTTTCAGCAGGCACGGCCATTGGGTTGTATTTATTCTGCGCGCGACGCCGGTCATGCGGACCATGATTTCGCTACCCGCAGGACTGGCGCACATGAACAAGCTGAAGTTCTGCCTGTTTACGGCCGCCGGCGCGGCATTGTGGAATGTCATGCTGATCGCCGGCACCCAGTGGCTATCGCGCACTTTCGAAGGCACGGAAAATATCGTCAGCGGGGTGCTGATCGCTATCGTGGTTATCTCGCTGGGGGCATATGTCTGGCGGCTGGCAACATGGAAACCGCGCGCCAAACGTTAGTTTTTCGCGCGCGGATGGGCCGAACGGTAAGTGTCAAGCATCGATGCGGCATCGACTTTCGTATAGATCTGGGTCGATCCCAAACTGGCGTGGCCAAGCAGTTCCTGCAAACTACGCAAATCGGCACCTGCACCCAGCAGATGCGTGGCGAAACTGTGTCTCAGTGCATGGGGCGTCGCAGTGGATGGCAGCCCAAGCGAAATACGCGCGCGTGCCACAGCTTTCTGGATCATTCCGGGCGAAAGCGCGCCGCCTTTCACGCCGCGAAACAGCGGATCTGCAGGCGCTGCGGGGAAGGGGCTTGCAGCGGCATAGTCGGCCACCGCATCGGCCACGGTTGGCAGGACGGGGACCATGCGCTGCTTGCCACCTTTGCCGGTAACCGTGAGTGTATCGCCCAGCGGCATATCCGAAACCTTGAGTGAAAGCGCCTCGGCAATTCGCAATCCCGCGCCGTAAAGCAGCAGCAAAACCGCGCGGTCACGTTTGCCGATCCAGCCTTCGCCATCGTCGGCAACCTGCTGGGCGAGGCCGGTAGCCTCATCAGGGGTCACAGGGCGCGGCAGCCCTTTTTTTATTCGTGGACCGCGCATCCTGGGTGGTGCCGGATCGGAATAACCCGCTTGCCCGCGCGCAAAAGCGATAAAGGCCTTCAATGCTGACAATTCGCGCGCCGCAGATGCATTGCCCAGCCCGTCTGCGCGCCGCGAAGCGAGATGTGCACGCAGCGCGCCCACATCGATTCTCGCGACATCGGACCAGGTCTGGTAATTTCCGCCGACAAGCAGCCGTTTTGCAGCGGCGCAATACGCCCGGACCGTGTGAGGCGATCGCCTGCGACCCGAATTCAGATAAGTTCGCCAAACTTCCAGAAAGCCAGCATGCATCATGCCGATACCAGCGAATTGGAAACCAGTTCAGCCAACAACCCGTCCAGAACCGGCATCCCCGCCGGTGTCACGCCGATCCTGCGGCCCTCTGACCAGACAAGCCCGAGATCGCCGTAAAACCTGAGCCGATCATGGTTGACCAAGTCTTCAGGCGCGATAGCCAGCCTCGCGCCGAGCGCGGCAAGATCGATCCCCTCGGCCAACCGCAGCCCCATCAACAGCGCTTCGCCAGCTTGCTCCTGCGGGGTTATCTGACGATCCTCGGTGATTCCGTTCCGAATGCCGGCAATTGATTTCAGCCAGTTTTCAGGTTTTTTGTGGCGTATCGTTGCGTGGTTGCCGCGCCTGCCATGGGCACCGGGACCAATCCCGCAATAATCCTGATATCGCCAGTAAGCCAGATTGTGACGGCTCTCCTCGCCTGACTTGGCATGGTTGCTGACTTCATAAGCGGGTAGCCCGGCCGCAGCTGTCAGGTCGGCTGTGATAGCGAACAAATCCGCCGCTGGATCACCTGCCAATGGCTCGAACGCACCTCGCCTGACATCTGTCGAAAAGCGGGTGCCGGGCTCGATGGTCAACTGGTAAAGCGAAAGGTGGCCGGTTCCAAACGACAGCGCTCTCTCCAGTTCCTTTTGCCAGGCTTCGCAGGATTGCGACGGTCTCGCGTATATCAGATCAAAACTGACACGGCTGAAAAGCTTCTGCGCGACGCCTAATGCGGCCATCCCTTCTGCGGCACCATGAAGTCTGCCCAGAAATCGCAAAGTGTCGTCGTCCAATGCTTGCAACCCAAGCGAAACCCGGTTCACTCCGGCGGAAGCGATATCGGCAAAGTTGGCTGCTTCCACCGATGAGGGATTTGCCTCGAGCGTAATCTCTATATTATCGGTAAATCCCCATAATTGTTCGGCTTCCTGTAAAAGCGCGGAAACCATAGCCGGAGGCATCAGAGACGGGGTACCACCGCCGAAAAAGACACTCTCCAGCTTCTCGCCTCCGGCAAGTTCAGCCTCGTAACGCATATCCGCGAGTAGCCCCGCCTGCCACAGATCCAGGTCTATCGTCTGCCGGACATGGCTGTTGAAATCGCAATAGGGGCATTTGGCGATGCAAAAGGGCCAATGAATGTAGAGCGCGCGAGCCATCCGTCTTTCAGGCTTCGTTAACGCGATAAAGTCAAGATGGGTACTATGCTGAACTTCATTACTCCGACACTGGTTGGCTGCTCCGCACTGGTCGCTGTACTTGTCTCGGGCCCGTCAATCTCAGCCCCGTCAATCTCAGGCCCGTCTTTAGCAGGCCCGTCTTTAGCAGGCCCGTCAGTCGCAGCGCCGGCACCAGCCAATCATTTTGCGGGCGCCCTGCTAGAAAAGCACAATTCCGAACGTTGGCGAATGGGTGTCCCGAGGCTCGTATGGAGCGCCAAACTTGCGCGCGAAGCGCATGTCTGGGCACGGCAAATGGCTGCCGATGAACGGATGTATCATTCAACCGCGGCCCAGCGGGGAAACACCGGCGAAAATCTGTGGCGCGGAACAAAGGGCTATTACGATGCTGATGCCATCATGGACGCGTTTCTGAGCGAACGCAGAATGTTCCGTTCGGGCAAGTTTCCCGATGTGTCCACTACGGGCCAATGGTCGGATGTCGGGCATTACACCCAGATAATATGGCGCGACACGCAGGAAGTAGGATGCGCTATCGTTGCTGGTGCGCGAGACGATTACCTCGCCTGCAGATATTATCCCTCAGGTAACTGGATCGGGCAGCCGGTCGGCTAATCAGGATACTCGGCCGAATTGCGCGGCGACGAGCTTTTCAAAAGCATCGGCGCGGTGGCTCATGGCGTGCTTTTCCGAAGGATCGAGCTCGGCAAACGTCCGATCATGCCCCTGGGGAATGAACACCGGATCATAACCAAAGCCGAGGTTTCCTCGCGGCGGCCAGGTTAACGAACCGTCGATCCGCCCTTCATAAATCGCAGTTTCACCATCCGGCCACGCCAGTGCCAGGACGCAGCTGAACCAAGCATCGCGCGTTGTATCAGACCCCTTTTCTGCCAACATACCTTCGACTTTGCCCATTGCCATATACCAGTCCCGGCCCGGCTGGCCTTCGAACCATTGTCGCTGCGCCCAGTCAGCGGTGTAAACACCGGGCCTTCCGCCAAGCGCAGCCACCGATAGTCCACTGTCATCGGCAAGCGCAGCCATCCCCGATGACTGCGCAGCGGCCCGCGCTTTTATCAAAGCATTCTCGGCGAAAGTTTTCCCGGTTTCCGGGGGTTCGGGCAGCCCCAATGACCCTGCTGACAAACATTTTACGCCGTGCGGTTCGAGCAGCGCCGAAATTTCCTTCAGCTTGCCGGCATTGTGCGTCGCAATTACCAGCGAACCCGAACCGATACGGCGCGTCATTTTACCGCAGCTTCCTGTTCCCTGAAGATGGCATCACATCCGATGTTCGCAAGGCGTAGCAAACGCAGCAGACCTTCTTCATCATATGTGGCGCCCTCGGCAGTTGCCTGAACTTCAGCGATCTGACCGCCCTCGATAAGCACGAAATTGGCATCCGCATCAGCGCCGCTATCTTCATCATAATCCAGGTCGAGTACAGGGTTGCCCTTGTAGATGCCGCACGAAATCGCTGCGACTTTTGCGGTTATCGGGTCGTGCGTAATCGTCCCTTCGGCCATCAGTTTGTTAATCGCGAGGCGCAGCGCCACCCACGCACCCGTAATTGACGCCGTGCGGGTACCGCCGTCAGCCTGAAGAACGTCGCAATCGAGCGTTATCTGACGCTCGCCCAGCTTTTTCATATCGACCACGGCTCGCAAGCTGCGTCCAATAAGTCGCTGGATTTCTTGTGTTCTGCCGGACTGTTGGCCGCGCGCCGCCTCGCGGCTGTTGCGCGTGTTGGTCGAACGCGGGAGCATCGAATATTCTCCAGTGACCCAGCCTTCACCCTTACCGCGCAGCCAGGGCGGGATGCGTTCTTCGACGCTGGCGGTGCAAAGCACCTTGGTGTCGCCAAATGATATCAGACAAGACCCTTCTGCGTGCTTCGTATAATTCGTTTCGATTGTAATTTTGCGCATTTCATCTGCGCTACGTCCTGAAGGTCGCATGAAATTCTCCTGGGTGAACCGGTGATGTTAGCGGCGGCCCTACGCGCTTAGCGCTTGAGGCTGCAAGGGGATGCGCTACATTGGCGGGGATGGCTGCAATTTCTCCCCTCGATCGGACGGTACCCGAACTGACCGAACGCGCACGCGAGATTTTCCGGCTTGTGGTCGAAGGCTATATCGAATCGGGTCTGCCGGTCGGTTCCAAAACGCTTGCGGGAGGGGGAGGGCTGAACCTGTCGCCCGCCTCGATCCGCTCGGTGCTCAAGGATCTGGAAGTTTGCGGTTTGCTATCTGCGCCGCATACCAGTGCAGGGCGTATGCCGACCGAAAGCGGGCTGCGCCTGTTTGTTGACGGGATGATGCAGGTCGCTGAACCCACCGCTGAGGAGCGCGCCGCAATCGAGGCGCGGCTGGCAGAGCCGGGCCCGATCGAGCGGGCGCTCGAAACGACCAGTTCGCTATTGTCCGACCTTACCGGCGCTGCGGGGATGGTGATGGTTCCGACGCGGGAAACGCGGCTGGCGCAGATAAACCTTGTTTCCATTTCGCATGACCGGGCGCTGGCGGTGCTGGTGGGTGAAGACGGTCACGTCGAAAACAGAGTTGTCGATCTGCCTGGCGGGGTTGCGCTGTCGGCCCTGGAACAAGCATCGAGCTATATGTCTTCGCGGTTTGCGGGGCGCACATTGCCCGAGGCTGCCAAGGCTATCGGTCTGGAAATTGCGTCAGGCAAATCGGCGCTTGATGCTGCCAGCCGTGACCTGGTTGAGCGCGGTCTGGCTGTGTGGAGCCAGGATGCTTCGAAACGGCCTGTATTGATTGTCAGGGGGCAGGCCAATTTGCTCGACGACCATACGCTGAGCGATATCGAGCGCGTCCGGTCACTGATCGATGATCTGGAAAACAAACAATCGGTTTCCGAACTGCTCGAAAGAGCGCGTCATGCCGAAGCAGCGAGAATCTTCATCGGATCGGAAAACCGCCTGTTCGCATTATCGGGATCATCCGTGATTGCGGCTCCCTACAGGGACCGTGAAGGGAAAGTCGTGGGTGTTTTGGGTGTGATCGGCCCCACGCGGTTGAATTACGCACGCGTGGTCCCCATGGTAGATTTCACGGCCCGATCCCTGGGCAAACTCATCGCATAACTGGAAGTATTTGGACATGATTGACGAAAAGCCCGAACCGCAGGACGATGCGGTGGCGGAGGAACTGGAAGGCGTGCCGGAAGAACTGCTCGACACCGGCGAGCCGGAGGACAACGGAGACAGCGGTGATACTCTGGCTGGTGCGCTCGCTTCCTTGCGCGACGATCTGGAGGCAGCAAAGCAGGAAACGCTTTATGCGAAAGCTGAAACCCAGAATGTGCGCCGCCGGATGGAAAAGGACATCACCGACGCCCGGACCTATGCCTCGACCGGATTTGCCCGCGATGTTCTGTCGGTGGCTGACAATTTGTCACGCGGGATCGAGGCAATCCCAGAAGATCTGCGTGAAGACAGCAAGTTCAAAGGTCTGGTGCAGGGCATTCAGGCAACGCAGCGCGAGTTGGACAAGGTGTTCAACCAGCACGGCATCAGCCGGATCGCATCGGTCGGGCTTCCGCTCGACCCGAACCAGCATCAGGCGATGCTTGAAATACCCAGCGATGATGCGGAACCGGGCACGATTGTGCAGGAGATGCAGGCTGGATACATGATCAAGGATCGCCTTTTGCGCCCGGCCATGGTGGCTGTTGCCAAAAAGCCGGACTGATAAGCGACGCGGAGGCGCCGCGTTATGCAGCGCCTCCGTTCTTGGCGCTAGGCCACAGTTTGCGCGCGATTTTCGTCGCGGTGTTTCTTGAGATATTTCATGAAAGGTGTGCCGCCTGTTCCGACATCGGGATCATTGCCTGGAACATTGGCGGCCTGTTTGTTGATATAGCTGGCAGCATATTCCAGATGCCGGGTGCGAAAACGCGCCACTTGTTCGGTACATCTGTTAAACGCATTTTTCAGCGACTGGATATCTGACAGTTCGACAAATGTTCGCAAGTTCGATTGCCTGGCCAGGTCATCGATGAACCTGCGGTGCAAAACGGGCCGATAATTGTGCAATTCGTCGAGGAAGCTTTTCAGCGGGTCGTCACTGTGCGTAACGCCGAAAAGCGCATCCATCGCGGGGACGATCGAACTTTGTGATCCGGTTTGCCCGCGCAGCGCCTGCGGCATTCCTCCAAAGGCGTCGACGCCTTCGTAAATCAGCCCGCCGCCCAGCGCCGGATTGTTGGCCCAGCCATGAATGTAGGGCCGGACACGCTGGAAATAGATATACGGATCGCAGCGTTCGGGCATCCGCTTGAAAATCTCGTAGATATTCTCCCAAGCGCCCTCCATTTCGGTCAGCAGCCGCTCGGCCTCCCCGGCATTTCCGGAATGCGCCGCATCTACCAGCTTCACCGCATTGTCGAGCAAAACGCCGGCCTGTGCCTCGATCGCGACATGGATAAGTACGAACCAGTTTTCGTCGTCACCGCCCGCAAAATTCTGGTACATGAATATATTGTCGAGAGCGATCGGGCCATGCTTGTCCAGCCGCGCCCAATTGTCGAGCACATAGCCCGAATATGGCAACAACGGTGCCTGGCCAAGTTGCTTGGCCAACGCCGCAATCGGCCTTGCCAAATTGGCGGGGAGGGCAGCAGGCGGTATGGTTTCGCCCCAGACATAAGCCTGCACCAGAAAGCTGTAATGCACCATTGCGGTGCGAAGCTCTTCGTCCGGTGCGGAAATCACCCAGTCTTCAAGTACCGGGTCCGGTAGCATATGCAGCCAATGCCGTATGCGCCCTGTGGATAGCAGGCCCGAAAGATTATTCGCCGCCCGCAACGTTTCGTCAAACCTTGGCGGGAGCGTGACCGCATCGATTTCATAATGCGATAGAAAGCCGCGTTCGCGCGACATGCCGTAGTCTGTGATCTCCATGCTGGACTCGCTGGCCGGGCGCGGGTTGGGCCGCCCGGATGCTGCCCGATTTGGTATCAAATCAAACCGGCCAACTCAACTTGCGCCGGGAAATTTCACCAGCAGATCATAGGCACGCGCATCGGTCGCACCGGCCAATGCAAAGCCATTTCTAAGCAAGAATGCGTGTTTCACGATCTCTGCCTGCTGCTCGATCCCGTATCGCTCCAGACCCCAGCCCGGCTTCAGACTGTAATCGTAGCGCGCCCAGGGCATCCGGTTGAAAACCAGCCACCAGCGGCCCTTTTGCTGGCTTTGCCAAACGTGCACCATCTCGTGGATAAACAGCCCCTGACGAATGACGGAGACTTGTGAGAAGTCCTCGCAATAAGCTTCGCTGTGAGGGTGAAAGTGGATGTGGCCGCGCGGCGCCATCGTCACGCGCCTGGGCTGCAAGGGAAACCATTTCTTGCGCCGAATGCGTACTTCATCATAGCGGATTGCGGTACCAAAGACGCTCTGTGCGAGCGCCCTTTCACCCGAAGTTAGCGGCCGCTCCCCGCCGATCGGGCAGGAAGCGGCCGGATTATTCCTCAAATTTTCGTTCAGCGATCTTCACCCGCGGCGCGGACATCAGCCGGAAAGCTGATCTTGTCGCCGCCTAAAAAGGTCAAGGTAACTTCGGTGGTTCCACCCGCGGCAGTGCCTTCTGCAATGCCGTTGGCCATGACGTGATAGGCGCCGGGTTCAAAACTGACAGTTTGGCCGGGTTCAACCATTTTCTGATCCATCGGCATCATCTGCATCTTGAGTTCCCACTCCGCCATTTCATGCAGCTGTGCAGATTGCGCTGCCGCGACATCAACATTGCGGATGGCGACACCGCGTTCGCCGTCATTTTTGATATCGAAATAAACGACGCCCGGATTGCCGGCGACAGCGGGGAGGACCAGGCGCGCATTCTCAACCGAAACCCCGGGAATTCCCTCGACCTGTGCGCCAGGCGTTTCTGTTGCGGTTTCCCCGCAAGCTGCCAGCCCGAGAGTGGCAAATGCAAGAGCGGTGGCGGTCAAAAGCGTCGTTTTCATAAAAATGTCCCTTTTTGGATTGTTGCGAAAAGTAGTCGCTGGCTTCCCTTGTGCCAAGCAAAACCGCACCTATATCCCGCCTGTAATCGAGCCGCATGACAGCTTCGCCTTTTTTTGGGAAGCGGCAATGCCGGCGTCCAGTATTGAATAGTGAGATGGGGAAACCATGGCTAAAGTAATCGGTATCGACCTTGGAACCACCAACAGCTGTATTGCTGTAATGGATGGCGGAAAGCCCAAGGTTATTGAAAATTCCGAAGGTGCGCGTACCACGCCTTCGATCGTTGCCTTCACCAAAGACGGCGAACGTCTGATCGGCCAGCCGGCCAAGCGTCAGGCAGTTACCAATCCGGATAACACGCTCTTTGCGATCAAGCGCCTTATCGGCCGCCGGTTTGAAGATCCCATGACCAAAAAGGACATGGAACTGGTTCCGTACGACATCGTCAAAGGCAAAAACGGCGATGCATGGGTCGAAGCCGGCGGCGAGAAGTACAGCCCTTCGCAAATTTCGGCTTTCATCCTGCAAAAGATGAAAGAGACCGCCGAGGCCTACCTTGGTGAGAATGTGACGCAGGCTGTCATCACAGTCCCTGCGTACTTCAATGATGCCCAGCGTCAGGCAACCAAGGATGCCGGCCAGATAGCCGGTCTCGAAGTGCTGCGTATCATCAACGAGCCGACAGCAGCCGCACTGGCTTATGGGCTGGACAAGGAAGACGGCAAGACCATCGCGGTTTATGATCTTGGCGGTGGTACATTCGATATTTCCGTTCTTGAAATCGGCGACGGGGTGTTTGAAGTGAAATCGACCAACGGGGACACATTCCTCGGCGGCGAAGACTTCGATGCCGAAATCGTCGAATGGCTTGCGGCCCAGTTCAAGAAAAAAGAGAACATGGATCTGAAGACCGACAAGCTTGCTTTGCAGCGCCTCCGCGAAGCTGCCGAAAAGGCCAAGATCGAACTGTCTTCTGCCCAGACGACCGAAGTCAATCTGCCGTTTATCACTGCACGTATGGAAGGCGGCGCTTCGACCCCGCTCCATCTGGTGGAAACCATCAGCCGCTCGGATCTTGAAAAGATGGTCGGCGCGCTGATCAAGCGGACGCTGGAGCCTTGCAAGAAAGCGCTGAAAGACGCCGGTATCGACAAGAGTGCGATTGACGAGGTTGTATTGGTTGGCGGTATGACCCGTATGCCCAAGGTGCGTAAGGTGGTCGAAGAATTCTTCGGCAAGGAACCGCACACCGGCGTAAACCCTGACGAAGTCGTTGCAATGGGTGCTGCCATTCAGGCAGGTGTCTTGCAGGGCGACGTCAAGGACGTTCTGTTGCTCGACGTCACCCCGCTGTCGCTGGGTATCGAGACACTGGGCGGCGTTTTCACCCGTATGATCGACCGCAACACCACGATCCCGACCAAAAAATCACAGACCTATTCGACCGCTGAGGATAATCAGCAGGCGGTGACGATCCGTGTATTCCAGGGCGAGCGCGAAATGGCTGCGGACAACAAAATTCTCGGCCAGTTCGATCTGATCGGTATTCCGTCAGCCCCGCGCGGTGTTCCGCAGATTGAAGTGACTTTCGATATCGATGCCAACGGTCTCGTGAATGTTTCGGCTAAAGACAAGGGCACCGGCAAGGAACAGCAGATCCGGATCCAGGCGTCTGGCGGTCTGAACGAAGCTGACATCGATCAGATGGTTCAGGATGCGGAGAAGTTCGCGGAAGAAGACAAGAAGCGCCGCGAAAGCGCCGAAGCGCGCAACAATGCGGACAGCCTTGTCCATGCCACTGAAAAACAGCTGGAAGAGCATGGCGACAAGATCGACGCATCGCTCAAGGCCGACGTGGAAGCGGCGCTGGCTGAAGCCAAGACAGCGCTCGAAGGCGACGATGCGGATGCCATTAATGCCAAGTCCCAGGCTCTGACCGAAGTCGCGATGAAGATGGGCCAGTCGATTTACGAGCAGGAACAAGCTGCTGCCGGAGATGCTGGTGATGCCGATGCTGCCGATGAGGCCGCCAAGGCTGACGAAGATGTGGTAGATGCCGAATTCTCCGAAGTGGACGAAAGCGCCAGCGAAGATACGAAGGCGTAAGCCTGACGGCGATGACTAAAGGGGCCGCCTCCGCGAAATCGGGGGCGGCATCCTTTATGGAAGGGACCGTGTAAGTGCCGGCTACCGAAATCGATTATTACGACTTGCTTGAAGTCTCCCGAAATGCGGACGGGGCGGCGATCAAATCGTCATACCGCAAACTTGCGATGAAGTTTCATCCTGACCGCAATCCGGGCGATGCCGATAGCGAAGCGCGGTTCAAAGCGATCAGCCAGGCCTACGACTGTCTGAAAGACCCGCAGAAAAAAGCGGCTTATGACAGATATGGCCATGCTGCTTTCGAGCAAGGCATGAATGGCGGCGGAGGGGGCGGCCCGCAAGGCGGGTTCTCAGATCTGGGCGACATTTTCGAAACCATATTCGGCGGCGGATTTGGCGGCGGAGGCGGTCAACGCCAACCTCGCCGCGGCGCAGATTTGCGTTATGACATGGAAATTACGCTTGAAGAAGCATTTCACGGTAAAGACGCGCAGATCGAAATCGAAGTCTCGCAAAAGTGCGACATCTGTACCGGCACCGGAGCGGAACCCGGTACCGGCACGCGGACTTGCAACCTTTGCCACGGCCACGGGAAAGTTCGTGCGCAGCAGGGATTATTCGTGGTCGAGCGGGCTTGTCCCACTTGCCACGGGCGCGGCGAGATCATCGAATCCCCGTGCAAGAACTGCCGGGGCGAGGGCGCGGTTGACGCTGCCCAGAAACTGGATGTCAATATCCCGCCCGGTGTCGATACCGGCACGCGGATCCGCTTGTCGGGTAAGGGCGAGGCCGGACCGCAAGGTGCGCCTCCGGGCGACTTGTATATTTTCCTGCATATTCAGCGGCACGGTGTTTTCGAACGCGAAGGCACGACCCTGGTAACCCGGATGCCGATCAGCTTCAGCACCGCATCGCTGGGCGGAACGGTCGAGATACCTGATCCGGGCGGAGATACGCATTCGATCGAGATTCCTGCCGGCATTCAGAGCGGCAAGCAGCTGCGTAAGCGCGGCGCTGGTATGCCCGTGCTACAAGGGCGCGGTCGCGGCGATCTTGTGGTGGAAATTGCAGTCGAAACACCAACCAGACTGACCGCCAGACAAAAGGAACTACTCCGGGAATTCCAGGAAAGCGAGACTGGCGAAGAAAGCCCTGAATGTCGCGGGTTTTTCGACAAGATCAAGGATGCATTTGGCAGTTAAGCGTCTCAATCGGATTACCCCAGCTGTTCTTCAACTTCGCCGCGTACCGTCGGGACAAGATTGCTATCTGCGGTTAGCCTACCTTCTTCCTCTGTCAGAATCGCCAAAAATATCCTTTTCTTGAAGTTGGCAACCATTTCTGCGTCGAGCGGTTCGTCAACGGTCGAGCATACAAGATCGACCATTCGCTCCGCGCCGTGAAGCCGACCCCATAGATAGTCGTTTTCCCGGTAAGCGCGGCTGAAAAAGGCGCCGAAATTATAAAATTCGGTGCCGCGCAGGGTGGCCAGCGTTCCGCCCGCGCGGATCGAAATCGCATCATCCGGCGAAATCCGGTCGACTTTGATCGGGTCAAATTCGGTAAGTCCTTCGTTACGCAAAAGCGGTAGCGTGGCGACATCGTAAAACGGAAAACCTAGATAGGCGAGCAGCACGCGCCGCCGCAATTCCCTGGACATCCCCGCCAAAGCGACAGCCAGCATCTGTTCTGCCTGATCGTCGATCTCAACCAGTTCGCGCTGCCCAGAAAACGCATCGAGTACTGCGCCGGGATTCGTGAGGACGTTATTGGCTATCTCGCCAAAGCTCTCGCTCATGTAAGCCGCGCCTTCCCGTTCAAAATACAGGGAAAGTATTGCGAATATGGCCTCGCGCGCGGTATCGCCGTCGCCGTCGCTCAGCATCGGATCGGTCTCCCATTCGCGTGACAAACGGCGCGCGATCAGACGCAGACGGCGAATTCTGAAACCAATGTCATGTTCGCGAAAGAACACGATTGCCTCGGGCGAAGCGCCGCCGGCGGGTGCACCCAGATTGTCCAACCCGCGCGCAGCCAGTTCACTGCGAAGCCGTTGTTCGATCAGCATCGGATCCGTCATCATAAGATGAGGTGCGGCCTGCATCGTTACGCGGGCGAGGCGCTGGACAATCCCGTCAAACTTCGTCTGCGCATAGGCATGAAATGGATAGCCCGCCTGTTCCGCAGCCGCTTGCTGGGCTTTGTTCCGCCAGCTCTTCAACCGCTTTGGTGTCGGCTTATCAAGAAACAGCGTTCGGCCAAACAGCCGCTCAACTGCCGATTCTACTTCCGGACGCAGTGCATTCACTATCCGCCGCATACGCTCGGCTTCCAGTGATTGCGCCTCGATTTCTTCCAGATTATCGCGGATGGGTTGTTCGCGCGGAAGGGTGGAAAGCGATCCCAGTATTGCCGAGAAAAATCCGACTTTGGCGCCACGTTTTTCCTTGTGCTGCGTGCCGAACCGGTCGGGCCGCGGGTCGATATATACGAACCGCCGATCGACTTCGCGCTGGGCCGGGCGTCCTTTGAGCGCCGAAATGGCGCCGCCGAAAGGTGCGTTAATCAGCACCGAACCGTCTATGAGAGAAACATTGTCCACGTTGCCGTGTTTGACGTGCACCGGCATGATCCGTTCAAGAAAATCAGCCCGGCCTGTCCATTGCCGGCCGGTGGCAGCGGCCAGCCGGTCTATTTCCGAAAGTTGCAGCGGCGGAAACGCGCCCGGGAAGCTTGCGGTGGAGCGCGCAGCCAATGTCAGTTCCAGCGGATCGGCCAGATTCACGCCGCCCTCACGCGGGACCCGGCCGCGAAAACTTACCGGCAGGCGGTGCTCGCTTTCTTCTGCAACCGGCGGACTGTTAAGACGTAGAAGCTCCAGGTAACCGCGAAAGTCGGTTGCAGTTACAAACAGGTCGATCGGATGGTTGGGCGGCAGTAAAGGCGCATCGGCGTTCTCCCGGGCCATCGAATCCAGCGCATTGCAAAGCAGTTTCGAAAACCCCAGCCCAGAAAATGGCGGTTCGAACCACCGGCCGCGTACCAGCCTGCTGATTTTGCCGCGAACTTCTTCGCGGGTTTCGCTCGCCACGCTGTCGGACACCATGTTCCCCGGGCGCCGCAGCAGCCAGCCAACCAGTGGCATCGCCCACAGCTTGGCAACTCTGGACCACGGCACGGCGTCCGGATCGGTCAGCGCCTCGACGTCGGCATATTCGAGCCAGAGATCGGTAAGCGGTTCGAGCGACTGGCCGGAGTGAATGGCCTGGGCGAGGAAAACTGCATTGATCCCGCCTGCGCTTGCGCCGGTGAGAATGTCGGGAAGGACCCTCAGTTTCAGATCACGCTCCGCCTCGATATGGCACAGCAGTTCATTGTAGATGCCTTCTGCGCCAACGGGCAGGTGGTCTTCGGAATGGAACGCGCGGCTCGCACGTGCCAGCTTCCAGAGCTCTTTTGTAACGCCGTGCATATACACGGCCAGACTTACCCCGCCGTAACATACCAGCGCAATTCTGAGTTCCTTTTGCCGCATGACCGTGTTGTGCCCAATTGCGCTGACAAAGGCAATTGCGTTCCCGTTCCGTTCCTACTATCGGATGGTGATGGCCAAAACCAAACGACGCTATATCTGCCAGGCTTGTGGAGGCGTATCGCACCGCTGGCAGGGGCAATGTGCCGATTGCAGTGAGTGGAACACGCTGGCGGAGGATGCGCCGGCGACCGTGTTTTCACAAAAACATGATTTGTCGAGCGGCGGCAGGCCGGTGGAATTCGTGCCGCTAGATGCGCCGAGCGTGCCGCTCGAGCGGCGGGCAACCGGGCTGGCCGAGTTTGACCGGGCGCTTGGCGGCGGGCTGGTGCCAGGTTCCGCCATTTTGATGAGCGGTGATCCGGGTATCGGTAAATCGACCTTGCTTCTGCAAGCAGCAGCCAAGGTCGCCAAGGATGGCGGGGGCGCGGTTTACGTGAGCGGTGAGGAAGCATCGGGCCAGGTCCGTATGCGAGCTGCACGACTGGGTCTGGCGGATGCGCCGGTGAAACTGGCGGCGGCCACATCTGTCAGGGATATTCTCACGACGCTGGGCAATATGGAAACCCCCGCGTTGCTGGTGATCGATTCGATCCAGACCATGCATTCCGACACGATCGAGGGAGCACCGGGCACCGTCAGCCAGGTGCGCGGCTGTGCGTTTGAACTGATCCGCTATGCCAAGGAAAGCGGTTGCGCACTTGTGCTGGTCGGACACGTTACGAAAGACGGTTCGATTGCCGGACCGCGCGTGCTCGAACATATGGTCGATGTCGTCATGGCCTTTGAAGGGGAGCGGAGCCACCAGTATCGCATCCTGCGCGCACTCAAGAACCGGTTTGGTGCGGTCGATGAAATCGGTGTCTTCGCAATGGCAGGCGACGGTTTGGAGGAGGTTGGCAATCCTTCGACATTGTTCCTGTCAGGACAAGGTGAACCGTTGGCGGGAAGTGCAGTGTTCCCTGCGGTCGAGGGAACGCGTCCTGTGTTGGTCGAAATCCAGGCACTGATAGTCCGGCTACAAAGCGGTGCAACGCCGCGCCGATCGGTGGTCGGCTGGGACAGTAGCCGGCTGGCCATGCTTCTGGCGGTTCTCGAATCGCGCTGCGGGCTTAATTTCAGCAGTGCGGAAGTCTATCTCAACGTGGCGGGCGGATACCGGCTTGCCGATCCCGCGGCAGACGTTGCCGTGGCGGCCGCATTGGTCTCTGCGTTGGCTGATAAGCCGTTAACCGGCAATTCGGTGTGGCAGGGCGAAATTTCTTTGGCAGGCGAGATACGGCCCGTGGCGCATGGCGGACTTCGGCTTAAAGAAGCGGCAAAGTTAGGCTTTTCAACAGGATATGGTCCGGAAGAACCGTCCGGCGGGACAACCGGCCTTAGCTACCGTGTGATGAAAAGATTGCCCGATCTCGTTGACCGGATAATGGCAAGCTAATATCGAGCCAGGGTATGACAGGCTTGGACATCATCGTTCTGGTAATTGTGGGCGTCGCGGCGATTGGCGGCTTCATGCGCGGGTTTGTCCAGGAAGTGTTTTCGCTTGCGTCGTGGATTCTGGCGCTTTTCGCGATCCATTATTTGCACACACCGTTCACTGAATGGCTTTTGCCGCGTATCGGCACGCCATCGGGTGCTGCGGTTCTCGCATTCGCGACATTGCTCCTGATCCCCTATGCCGCGATGAAGTTGATCGCCGGGAATGTCGGCAAGGCCTCACGAAATTCAATTCTTGGTCCCATCGACCGTGTTCTGGGCTTCGGGTTTGGAGTGATCAAAGGCATGATTATTATTGTGCTGGGCTTTTCGGTTCTGGTGCTAGGTTATGATACCGTTTGGGGCGAAAAAGGGCGTCCGACGTGGATCAGTTCGGCCAGAAGTTACACTTTTGTGGACTCCAGTTCCAAAGCTCTGGTCCATCTGATCGAGGAACGACGCGAGCGGTTACGCCAAGAACCTGAAACTCTTGAAAGCCCGGAATGAGCGTAAAGCTCTACACACCCGTTGTGCTTGGGTTGACAACAGAGCTTGCTGACTATCCTTTTAACCCATCACTGCCTTATATTTCCGAAGCGCGCTCGCAAAGTTGCGGCAGTGCGATCCTCGCCGGTTTCGAGATCGATGGGAATACAGGCATCGGCAGACTTGGCATGACCGTTTCGGCCTGCGCGATGGGTCAGGCAGGAGCCGCGATTTTCGCGCGCCATGCGGTGGGCAAGTCCCCTGCCCAGATAGTCGAAGCGTCCGGTAATGTGGCGGCATGGCTTGCCGGTGCCGCAGCCCTACCGCATTGGCCGGACTTGCATCTGCTCGATGAGGTCAGAAATTACCCCGCAAGGCACGGGGCCGTGATGCTTTCGTGGAGAGCGGCGAGCGAAGCGCTTTGCAATTTGCGAGTGCAGCGGTAACAACCCCCGCATACCGGGAGGGTGAATGACAGACGCAGCAGCAATCCAGACAAGCAGTGGCACCATGCGCGAACCCACGCAGAAGGAAATACGGCTTGTCATCGCTGCATCTTCCGCCGGCACGGTGTTCGAATGGTATGATTTTTTCATTTATGGAACGCTCTACGCGATAATCTCGCAAGCGTTTTTCCCCTCGGACAATGCAACTTTGGCGGTATTGCTGACCTGGGCAACTTTTGCGATCGGGTTTGCTTTTCGCCCGATAGGCGCAATCCTGTTTGGTTATATGGGCGACAAACTGGGCCGGAAATACACCTTTCTCGTCACGGTTACGCTGATGGGCGTGGCTACCGCCGGTGTGGGATTGATCCCCAGCGCCGCGAGCATCGGTATCGCAGCACCGATCATTGTGATCCTGCTACGGATTTTGCAGGGTCTTGCGCTCGGCGGCGAATATGGGGGAGCCGCAATTTACGTGGCCGAACACGCTCCACCTGAAAAACGCGGGTTCTATACCGCATTTATTCAAGCCAGCGTGGTGGGCGGATTTGTTCTCTCGATTCTGGTCGTAATCGTTTGCCGGATGTTAATTCCAGCCGATGAATTTGCTGCTTGGGGCTGGCGTGTCCCGTTCCTGCTGTCGATTGTGCTGCTGGGTATATCACTCTGGATGCGCTTGAAATTGAGCGAAAGCCCGGTGTTTCAGGCAATGAAAGACGCGGGCGAAACGGCAGGAAATCCGTTCATCGAAAGCTTCACCTATCCCGGCAACAAGAAGCGCATATTTGTCGCCCTGTTCGGCGTCGCGGGAATCCTGACGGTAATCTGGTACACCGCATTTTTTTCGGGACTGGCGTTTTTGCGAGGGCCGATGCGGATGGAAGACGGGCTGGTGGAAATCATCATGCTGATCGCAGGTTCGCTGTCGATGGTGTTTTATCTTATTGTCGGCCGCTGGTCGGACAAGGTCGGTCGCAAAAAACCGATCGTTGTCGGCGCGGTCCTCACGTTGTTGCTACTTTTCCCGGTGTTCTGGGGCATCGGAGCGCTTGCCAATCCCGGCTTGAAAACGAGCGCCCGAGAAGCGCCTGTTGTCGTGTCGGGAACCGCGTGCAAATATGATCCCTTTGCCGAAACGCAGTCAACACAGTGCGGCATTTTGCTGCAAGATCTGAGTGCGCTTGGCATACCCTATGATATCGCACCGGGTGGAAGCACTTCGGCGCAGGCCGGCCCGACTGTCATGACCATCGGCGGTAAGGATAACGATCTTTCAACCGGGACTATCGACTGGGAGGATTCGTCGCAGCGCAAATTGACGCTGACCCGCTTGCTGGAAACGAATGGCTACGACTTCTCCAGGCAGACACCGCCGCTGGGCAATATCATTGGAATAATCTTGCTGCTTCTGGGCATGGGTGCGCTTTCGGCGCTGACCTATGGATCGGTTGCGGCATTGCTGTCTGAGATGTTTCCGCCCAGAATTCGCTACAGTTCAATGTCGATCCCGTATCATATCGGAGCAGGATATCTTGGCGGATTTTTACCGCTTATCGCAGGCTATATCGTGGCCAGCACGGGTAATGCCTATTCGGGGCTCTGGTACACCTGGATAGTGGTGGCGTTCGGCTTGCTTGTCGCAGTGTGGGGGCTTCCATCCGGCCCGCCAACCGACTTTGCTGATAATGAAACCTGATAGCATAACGCCGACTCTGCGGCTGATAATCGATCGGGATGCTCTGACCGGAAACTGGCGCGCGCTGGATGCAATATCTGGAACCGCCAGCACCGGAGCCGCCGTCAAGGCAAACGCCTATGGGCTGGGCACCCGCAATGTTGTTCCCTCACTCCGGGATGCCGGATGTAAACACTGGTACGTAGCGCATTGGGGTGAGGTGGCCGGTGTTGCGGCTATGGTTCCGGCTAACCAGATTTCGGTTCTTCATGGTCCGATAAGTTCCCAGGATGCGCAGTATGCCAGAGCGACCGGCGTCATCCCGGTGATCAACAGTATTTTTCAGGCGAAGTTGTGGCTTGAAACCGGGGGAGGGGCCTGCGATTTGATGGTGGACACCGGCATCAATCGTCTCGGCATACCCGTCGCTGACTGTGCAGACCCGCTGTTGGCGAGCCTGGATGTGCGGTGCCTGATGTCACACCTCGCCTGTGCCGACGAAGACAGTGCGATGAATGCTGCCCAGCTAAACAAGTTTCGCGGTGTAGCAAGCCAGATAAACGCCGCACAACTTAGTCTGGCCAATAGTGCCGGTATCGCACTGGGCGCGGACTATCTGTTCGATGTTACCCGTCCGGGCATATCGCTCTACGGCGGTGTGCAACGAAGCGAACTCGCGGGCAGGATACGCCAGGTCGTAAAACTTCAGGCGATGATTATCCAGATGCGAAATCTGACTGCCGGTGACAGCGTGGGCTATAATGCCCGATTTACCGCACAGTGCGATATGCGGGTGGGTGTTGTATCGATTGGTTATGCCGACGGATTTCTCCGGGCGTGGGGCGGTAAGGCTATCTTCGAGGCCGAAGGCTGCCCGCTGCCGGTCCTCGGAAAGGTTTCGATGGATATGGTGGTCGTCGATTGCAGCGGCGCACCCGATATCGGCGAGGGCGATTTTGTGGATATTCCGTATGATCTGCCCGCCGCATCTGCCCAGTCGGGCATTTCGCAATACGAATTGCTGACCATGCTGGGCCAGAGGTTCGAGCGAACCGTGCCGGATTGAACCATTATGTTGCACTGCGATTGCTGCAGATGCTAAGCCAAGATATTGCGCAGCATCATTGCAGCAATTGCGCAGCATAAGGGAGTGCTCAATGGCCAAGCGAAGCCATGTTGAAGGCGAGACGATTACAATCAAGAAATATGCCAACAGAAGGCTGTATAACACCGCTTCGTCAAGTTATATCACACTGGATGACCTTGCGGAAATGACCCGCAGAAAGGTCGATTTCCAGGTATTGGACGCGAAAAGCGGCGACGACATCACCCATTCGATTCTGACCCAGATAATCATGGAAGAAGAAGCCAGCGGCGGCGAACAGATGCTGCCCGTTTCATTCCTGCGTGATCTGATAGGCATGTATGGCAATTCGATGCAGGCGATGATGCCGCAATTCCTCGAAGCGTCGATGAAGAATTTTCGCAATAATCAGGCCAAGCTGCGCGAGGCCTTTGAATCGGGCATCGGTGCCAATCCGATTGCCAAACTTGCCGAGACAAATCTTGCGATGGTCAAGGCGGCGACGGATGCTTTCCTTCCCGGTGCGCGCGGGAGCAAGAAGCAAACCGATATCGAGGCGAAGCGCGATGCTGAACTGGAATCGTTGCGCGCGCAAATGGCAGAAATGCAGAAGAAGCTGGACAAGCTGGGCGACTGACTGAAGTCAGCGCTCGACTTGGCTGCGTGCACGCGGCTAGGGCGCGGGCGAATGATTTCGAACTCGAGGAAACAGTAACCGTGTCCAACATCCGCCATGCCCTGACTGTCAAACGCGATGATGATTTCGCGGCCTGGTATCAGGCCGTTATATCCGCGGCAGACCTGGCCGAAGAATCGGGTGTCCGTGGCTGCATGGTCATCAAACCGTGGGGCTTCGGAATCTGGGAACGCATCCAGCGCCTGATGGACGACCGCATTAAAGCCACCGGCCATGAAAACTGCTATTTCCCGATTTTCATCCCGCTCTCCAATTTCGAGCGTGAGGCAGACCACGTTGAAGGTTTTGCAAAGGAAATGGCGGTCGTCACGCACCACCGCCTGATCGCTGACAGTGACGGCAAACTGATCCCTGATCCGGAAGCGAAGCTGGAAGAGCCACTGGTTGTCCGGCCAACCTCGGAAACCATTATTGGCGATGCCATGTCGCGCTGGATCCAGAGTTGGCGTGATTTGCCGCTCCTGACCAATCAGTGGGCTAACGTGGTGCGCTGGGAAATGCGGACCAGAATGTTTTTGCGAACCAGCGAGTTTCTTTGGCAGGAAGGTCATACAGCCCATGCGGATGCGGATGGCGCGAGGGAACACACGCTCCGTATGCTCGACGTGTACCGTGCTTGTGCAGAAGATGATCTCGCAATGCCGGTAATCGCTGGCGAGAAGCCGGAAAATGAACGTTTCCCTGGCGCGGTCGAAACATGGTCCATCGAAGCGATGATGCAGGATGGCAAGGCGCTGCAGGCAGGCACATCGCATTATCTCGGCACCAATTTTGCAAAGGCGTCGGGCATCCTCTATCAAGACCGGGACGGCGCCCAGCAGTTGTGCCATACGACCAGTTGGGGAGTTTCGACGCGGCTGATCGGCGGTGTCATCATGACCCACGGCGACGATGATGGTCTGCAGGTGCCGCCGGCCATCGCCCCATGGCAGGTGGTCATTTTGCCAATGCTGCGCGACAAGCCCGAAGATGCAGCTCTGGTTGCCTATTGCGAGGAATTGCACGCAGCCATCGCAAGCCAGACCGCCCTGGGCGAGAAAGTCCGGGTGTTGCTGGACAAGAAACCCGGCAAAGCTGCCGCGAAACGGTGGGACTGGGTGCGCAAGGGTGCCCCTGTCATTATCGAGGTCGGCGGCCGCGATATGGAAAGTGGGAAAGTAAGTGTGCTAAGGCGCGATGCCTTGTGGGACGAAAACGGCAAGCCGGATTTTGCCTCGCCACCGCGTGATGATGCGGCATCTTCGATTGGATCGCTGCTTGAAGAAATTCAACAGGGGTTATTTGCAGCAGCGGCGGCGCGCCGGGACCAGAACATCACGCGCGGCATATCCAGTTTTGATGCGCTCAAGCAATTCTACACAAAAAACACAAAGTTCCCGGGATGGGTCGAAGTGCAATGGGCCAAACCAAGCGGCGATGCGCTGGAAAAAGTTGTCGAACAATTGAAGAGTTTGAAGCTGACGATCCGCAATGTCCCGATTGATGCCGAGCCGGCTGACGGACCCTGTGTTTTCACCGGTGAGCTTGCGGTGGAGCGTATATTTGTAGCAAAAGCCTATTAGAGCGCCGCTTTCCATAATTGCCCCAGTTCCGCATCTACCCAGTCGGCGGCGAACGGATCCAGGCCAGAACCTGGGTAGAAGCAGAATTCTCCGAACAATGGTCTGCGGCCAACCTCGTAAAAATCCACCCGGACAAAGGAAAATCCGCGGGCAAGTTCTTCGGCTGCAGCCAGCATATCTTGCAGACTGTCAGGTTTCACTGCTTCGCCTGATTGTTGGGGAACTAGTTTTGTAAAGTCACGGTCGTGAAGGATCCAGGTGTGATTCCCGGATCTGTTGAGATGAACCTGCACGTGCGTTGCGCGGCCGCCAAAAACGTAGATTTTGTAATCGACAGGCAATGCGCCGCTATCGCCCACCAGACCTTCTGCCAACAGGCCCAATGGCACATCGCGGTAGCACCATTCATCAAGCCAATAGCCGTAAGGTCCGCGCATCCATCGCGCCGAACGTGCCCGCAACAGGTTCCACTGGAGGGCCGACGGTGGTTCGCGCATAACGTGATACTGGTTGCAGCCATGACTTGATTTGACGATTGTCGGCCCGCAAAATTCATTTTGGCGCGGGAGCCGGGTACCTTGCCACTTGGTGGGTATGATCCATTCATAACCGAGCGCATCGCCGACTATGGATTTGGCATTCAATTTGTCGGACCGCTGGGTCATGCGCGGGTCCCGGTCGAGAAGTTTCCGCATTTGAACAAGCTCGGTAAAACGGTCCGGATTGCCGAGATCAGCGAACCGCCCATGCATTAAGCGGTAGGTTGTCTGGATTCGAGCGTGGGCCAACGCGTCGCGACGACCCGCCTGGTGTCCTAGAATTGTCGCGTCCATCGCTTGACAGCGCATCATCGGGGTATCCGTTCCCGGCGCCCATTGCAGCACCTGTGGGCGCCGCCCATATAGCGTTGATGCCACGCAAACAAACATTTCAAGGCTTGCCATCGCGCGAGCAGATCCTCGATTTTATCAGAACGGCCGAAACGCCAAGCGGAAAACGCGAAATTGCGAAAGCTTTTGGCGTGAAAGGTCAAGAAAAGATCAAGCTTAAAAGCTTGCTCAAGGATATGGCTGAAGAAGGTCTGATAGACGGCCGGCGCAGTGCGTATCACCGGATGGGCGGCGTTCCCAAAGTGACCGTGTTGCGGGTTGTCGAAATCGCCGACGGGGAAGCATTTGCGGTACCCGAGACATGGAAGCCGGACGATGGCGCGCCGCCGCCACGGATCAGGATCGTCGAGAAGAAGAAGGGCCATACGGTTCGCAAAGGCGACAGAATTCTCGCGCGCACCGAAGAGGCCGGCAATGGCATACGCGCTTTCGTCATGAAAAAGCTCCCGGTTGAGGGCGAAGGTATGATGGGGGTTGTGGAAATTGACGGGGCCGGGAAGCCCTGGCTTGCACCCGTCGACAAACGGGTGCGCAACGCGTCGCCTATTGCGGACCTTGGCGGGGCTGAAGAAGGACAGTTGGTTCAGGCCGAAGCTGCGGGAAAGTCACCGCGGGCGGGTGTCAAGGTAATCGAAATTTTTGGTGATCCGCTGGCGCCCAAAAGCTTTAGCCTGATTGCAATCTCGAAACATGGTATTCCCAATGTGTTCCAGCAGGAAACGCTCGACGAGGCGCAAGTTGCGGCAAAGCTACCGTTAAGCACCGAACACCGCGAGGATTTGCGCCATTTGCCAATCATTGCAATCGACCCGGCGGACGCCCGCGACCATGATGATGCGATCTGGGCAAAACCTGATGGGAAGGGCGGGTTTCAGGCCATCGTCGCGATCGCGGACGTCAGCTATTATGTCCGCCCCGGCAGCGAACTTGACCGGGAGGCACGTAAGCGCGGCAACTCCGTGTATTTTCCCGACCGTGTTGTCCCGATGCTTCCCGAAATACTGAGCGCGGATGTATGCTCGCTGGGCGAAGGAGACGACCGCGCGGCGATGGTGTGTCACTTGAAAGTCAGCGCGGGGGGCAAGGTCAGCGACTTCCGCTTCACGCGCGCAATCGTCAGAATCGCGGAAGTCATGGCCTATGAGGATGCGCAGGAACGGATCGACAGCGGCAAGGCCGGTGAAGAACTGACAAACCTGTGGAACTGCTGGAAAGCGCTCGCATCTGCGCGCGCCGATCGCGACCCGCTGGAACTGGATTTGCCCGAACGCAACGTGATGCTGGACGACCAGGGCAAGATAACCGAGATTGCGGTGCGCGAACGGCTTGATGCACACCGCGTCGTCGAAGACTTCATGATTTCCGCCAATGTCGCTGCCGCGAAAGCGTTAGAGAGCAAAAAGGCGCCCGTTGTTTACCGTGTTCATGAGACGCCAAGCCGCGAAAAACTCGTCGCACTGAAAGAGTTTCTCGCTGCGTCGGGCAAAGACCTTGCGCTGGGTCAGGTGGTCACGCCCAGCTTGTTCAACCGTATGCTGAAAGATGTCACCGACGAGACCGAGAAGGCGCTGGTTATGGAAGCGGTTTTGCGCACCCAGACGCAGGCCTATTACGGACCGGGCAATGCGGGACATTTTGGCCTCGCGCTCGGCAGTTACGCCCATTTCACATCACCGATCCGCCGCTATGCCGATCTGCTGGTGCACCGCGCATTGGTGGATTCATTCGGCCTGGAACAACCCCGGCCAAAGTCGAAAATCCCTGCGCTATCCGGTTTGTCCGAGAAGGATCGTGACGATCTTGGTCAAATCAGCGAAGCAATCAGCAAGACGGAGCGGCGGGCAATGGAGGCCGAACGCGACACAATCGACCGGTATGTGGCCGCCTGGCTTTCAGCGCGCGTCGGTGAAGATTTCGAGACACGGATTACCGGCGTCCAGAACTTCGGCTTTTTTGCAACGATTATCGGGTTAGGCGGGGATGGACTGGTGCCAGTGTCCACGCTGGGCAATGATTTCTTCCGCTATGACGAGGCTGCACAGTCATTGATAGGTGAGCGCAGCGGTTTGACATATTCGGCTGGTGACCGGCTGAAACTAAGGCTCGGCGAAGCGAACCCTTTGACCGGAGCCCTTAAATTCGAAGTGCTGGATGAAAGCGGCAATCCGGTTTCAAGCGGCGGCAACAGACGCGCCGGTGCAGCGCACAAGGGCCGCGGGCCCGGCGGCAAGGACGGATCTGGCAAGGGCGGGAAACACGCACGCGCGAAGCAGCGACACGCGCAAGGCAAGCGCGGCCGGCCCGGCAACATCCGCCATCAGGGACGAAAAAAATAATCTACACAGCCCCATCAGTCGGCAATCGAAACAACGTCAACTTCTTCATCGGTAAGCCCGCCCGGCACAATGATCAAAGGGCAGGGGAGCTGCCCGGATACTGCCGAGAAATGGGTTACGAGCGGACCGGGGTTTGATTCCGCAGCCGCACCCAGAACCAGCGCAGCAACGTCGGGTTCGTTCGCCAGATATTCACGAATGACAGACTGTCCTTCTCCGACGCGGACCGCGATGGTTGGCATGCGGCCGCTTTCGTCGAACAGCGATCCAGCCGCGCCCATCGCGAGCGCCTCCGCACGATCACGCGCTTCCTGTTCGATGGTCGCCTGAACGCCGCCAAATGCGTTGAAATTCTGCGGGGTAACCAAGGCAAGTATGTGCAACCGGGCGCCAACTGCAAGTGCGCGGCGCGATGCAAAGCGAACAGCTTTGGTCGCCTCGTCAGTCTCGTCCATGATAACCAGATAAATGCGCATCGCGACTTTCCCCTTGATGGAAGAATATCACTTGAAAACGTATTCAGTGCAAGAACCTTGCCCCCGAGGCGCAAATTGGCCAACAGGTGCGTAACATCTGCGACGCTACGGAAAGCCAGCTCGATACATGCCGATTCAAATTCAAATGCCCGCACTTTCGCCCACGATGGAAGAGGGCACGCTTTCAAAGTGGCTCGTCAAGGAAGGCGATACGGTCGTCGCTGGCGATATCATGGCCGAAATTGAAACTGACAAGGCCACGATGGAGTTCGAGGCCGTCGATGAGGGCGTAATCGCCAAAATCGCTGTAGCCGAAGGCACTGAAGGCGTGCCTGTGGGCGCCGTAATTGCCATGCTGGCTGTTGACGGCGAGAATGTATCTGCCGCCGCTGCTGCTCCGGCTAAAACTGAATCAGTTGCCAAAGCAAAGCTGTCTCTGGACGAGGATAAGTTGAGGACGCAGCCAGATGGCGTAGCCGCGCCCGATCTTTCACTAAAGCCGCAAGCTGCGGGCAACCGGGTTGTCGCTTCGCCTTTGGCCAAACGTTTGGCGGCTGATCGCGGCATCGATTTGGATTCGATATCGGGCTCTGGTCCCAATGGCCGGATTGTGAAGGCTGATGTTGAGGGAGCTAAGGCAGGGGTAGCCAAATCGGCGGACACCGCCACTTCGCAACGCGCTGCACCGTCCGGCGAAGCCACCGATTTCGGTATTCCGTACGAAGCTGAAAAACTTAACAATGTTCGCAAGATAATCGCCAAACGTTTGACAGAAGCCAAGCAGACGATTCCGCACATTTATCTGACCGTCGATGTGCAGCTCGACAAGCTGCTCAAACTTCGCAGCGAACTCAATTCTGCTCTGGAAGGAGAAGGGGTCAAACTGTCGGTCAACGACTTGCTGATCAAAGCGTTGGCAAAGGCGCTGGTCCGCGTTCCAAAGTGTAATGTCAGCTTTGCGGGCGAAGAATTGCGCAAGTTCAGCCGGGCCGATATTTCGGTCGCTGTCGCGGCGCCTTCCGGCCTTATCACTCCGATCATCGTTGATGCGGCGAACAAGAGCATTTCGCAAATCTCGAATGAGATGAAAGACCTTGCGGGCAAAGCGCGCGACGGAAAATTGCAGCCGCACGAATATCAGGGGGGTACCGCCAGCCTCAGCAATCTGGGGATGTTTGGTATCAAACAATTCGACGCTGTCATCAATCCGCCGCAGGCGATGATTCTGGCTGTCGGCGCTGGCGAGAAACGCCCTTATGTTGTCGAAGGCGCATTGGATGTTGCCACCGTGATGAGCGCCACGGGCAGCTTCGACCACCGCGCAATTGACGGCGCGGATGGTGCGGAACTTATGAAGGTGTTCAAGGAACTGGTCGAGGCACCGCTGGGATTGGTAGCCTAGGGGGTGCAAATGTTTATTCGCGTCCTTCTTTCGTTGGTTGTGGCATTGATAAGCGGTCTGTTTATCGCGATTGTATTGGTGACTCCGGCAAGCGATTCCCGGTTTTTGGACCTCGAAAGGTCGATCGGAATGGCATTCTTCGTCGTTCCATTTACGCTTTTCGGTACGTTCGCTGTGGTTTGGCCTACCTATTCCCTGGCAAGACGGATGCTGAACGGAGCGGGCATAAATCTGGCCGTGATTGCCACTTCGACAATTGCCGGAGCTGCTATGCTTGTTGGCCTTTCTCAAGATTTTCCGGAGGCCCTGCTTGGCGGTTTCGCCGGTGGTTTGACATCCGTTGTGTGGCTTTTGATCGCAAGGCGATTTTCTCCAGGAGGGATTGATGTCTGATCGTACCCCCCTGATCCGGGTCACCGCGATGCCTGCCGACACCAACCCTTATGGCGGCGTGTTCGGCGGATGGCTCATGGCGCAAATGGCGCTTGGCGCTGGGGCGCTTGCTTCGCGGCGGGGGCAGGGGAAGGCCGTGGTGGTGAGCGCAACCGATTTTGCCTTTCCCGGCGCTATGGCGGTGGGCGACGAGCTGTCCGTTTTTTGCGATATCACGCATATTGGCAACACATCGCTTACTATCGCCGCCGAAGCCATTGCCCGCGAGCGTAATGGCGAAGCGACCACCATGGTAGCCAATGGGACCTTCAAATTCGTGCTGCTCGACGATTCCGACCGCCCGCGTCCGGTGAGCGATGCGGTTGAAGAGCCTGCGCTAACAGCAAATGATGCGGAGTAAGTAATGTCTGAGCATTATGACATGATCGTTCTTGGATCCGGACCCGGCGGCTATGTCGCGGCAATCCGCGGAGCGCAGCTCGGGCTCAAGGTCGCAATTGTCGAGCGCGAGCTGCTGGGCGGTATCTGTCTCAACTGGGGATGTATCCCGACCAAGGCGCTGCTGCGTTCGGCAGAGATCTTCCATTATATGAAGAACGCAAAGGATTATGGCCTCGCAGCCAAGCATATCACCGCCGATCTGGATTCGGTGGTGAAGCGGTCGCGCGGCGTATCCAAACAGCTCAATCAGGGCATCGGGCACCTGATGAAAAAGAACAAGATTGCGGTTCACATGGGCGAGGGCAGGTTGGCCGGCCCGGGCAAGCTGGAAGTGATGGGCGAGAAGGGCACCGAAACGCTCACCGCCAAGCATATCATCGTCGCAACGGGCGCACGGGCACGCAACCTCCCGTTCGCTCCCGCTGACGGGAAGCGCATCTGGACATATCGCCATGCGATGACGCCGACCGAAATGCCAAGCAAGTTGCTGGTGATCGGATCGGGCGCAATCGGGATCGAGTTTGCCAGTTTCTATAATGACATGGGTGCGGAAGTGACCGTCGTGGAAATGCTCGACCGGGTGGTGCCTGTCGAGGATGCGGAAGTGTCGGCCTTCCTCGAAAAAGCGCTTAAAAAGCAGGGTATGACCATTATGACCGGCACCGGGATTGAAGGTCTGGAGGCCGGCGCAGCGGGCGTGACCGCCAAGATCAAGGGCAAGGATGGCAAGGTCACATCCGGAGAGTACAGCCATGTCATCGTCGCCATCGGAATACAGCCCAACACCGAAAACATCGGGTTGGAGGAACAGGGAACGGAAATGGACCGCGGCTTTATCCAGATCGACGATTTCGGCCGCACAGGCGCCAAGGGTCTTTGGGCAATCGGAGACTGCGTGCCCGGACCTTGGCTCGCGCATAAGGCCAGCCATGAGGGTGTAACGGCGGCCGAGGCGATTGCTCAGGAATTGGGGAACAAGGATGTTCACCCGCACGCGCTGGACCGCAACAACATTCCGGGCTGTACTTATTGCCACCCGCAGATCGCCAGCATCGGCATGACCGAGGCAAAGGCGAAAGATGCGGGATACGAGCTGAAAGTCGGTAACTTCCCCTTTATCGGCAATGGCAAGGCCATCGCGCTGGGCGAGGCAGAGGGCTTTATCAAGACGGTGTTCGATGCCAAGACCGGCGAGCTACTCGGCGCGCACATGATCGGCGCAGAAGTGACCGAGTTGATTCAGGGCTACACTATTGGGAAAACGCTGGAGACAACCGAAGCAGAATTGATGCAGACAATCTTCCCGCATCCCACCTTGAGCGAGATGATGCATGAGAGCGTATTGAGCGCCTATGGCAAGGCGTTACATATCTAGATGAACTGCACCGCGCAGCAGAATATGCCAAGATGGTGGTGACAAGCGCGCAATTGGGCGCTAGCGGCATTTCCCGCGCGGACAGGTGGCAGAGTGGTCGAATGCACCGGTCTTGAAAACCGGCGTGGGTGCAAGCCCACCGTGGGTTCGAATCCCACCCTGTCCGCCAAAAACCTCCCAAAATCCCCAAAAACCGCAGAAAACCTTGACTTTTGCTTTCGCAGAGCTTCATAGCTTTTCGCCTAGTTACGCCTACTGCCAAACTCTCGTGTAAGGGTTTGTGTAAATAATTGGGCTGGCGCGAAAGGTGGCAAATATCATGGCTTCTAAGTTACTTACGGATAAAAAGCTTAAGGCAATGTCCGGTAAAGGGCTTGATAAACAGCTTTCTGATGGTGAAAACCTCTATATTCGCTTTCGTGGCAAAGGTGAAAGCTGGCTTTTCAGGTTCAAAGTTGCCCAAACCGCAACTTGGGCTGATGCTGAAACTCGCGGCAAAGTTATCGAAATCGGTCTTGGCTCTTACCCTGAAATCAGTTTGGCCAAAGCTCGCGAACTCAAAGATGAATTGCGCACTGAAATTGCTGAAGGTCGCGACCCGCGAAAGTTGAATGAGCTTGATTGTGCTGATTCGCTTGGGCAGACTTTCCAAGCCTACGCTGAAGAATATGTAGCTGAAGCTGAAAAGAATTGGAGCAACCCAAAGCATCGCCAGCAATGGCGCAACACGTTGCGCGATTATGTCTATCCTGAAATCGGCAGCAAGCTGGCGGCTGACATAACCCGCGATGATGTGAAGCGGACAATTAAACCATTGTGGGATGATGGCAAAATTGAAACCTTCAGCCGTGTCAGAATGCGCATTGAAGCAATCTTAGATTATGCCTTTCACGAACTCGAAATTGACCGCAGCAACCCGGCTAGATGGCAAGGCAACCTGAAAATCAGCTTTGGCAATGTGTCGCCTAGAAAGGTCGCCAAAGATAAAGGCAAGCTGAAGCCCCATGCAGCTCCACCTTGGCGTGAAGTCCCGGCGATCATGGCCAAGCTTCGCGACAAACCTGAAGTTGTCTCTGCACTGGCTTTGCGGTTTTCAATTCTAACGGCGGCGCGATCAATGGAAGTGCGCGGCCTATTGTGGGCAGAAATAGACTTGGCTGAAAAGGTCTGGCGATTGCCCGGTGAACGCGCAAAAAATGGTGATGGCCACAATGTCCCATTGAATTCTGAAGCTGTCGAAATCCTAGAGCAACTTGCCGCTGATAAATCTGCCCACAATGATCTCGTGTTTCGTGGTGGCAGGAGTGGTTTAATCTCCGATGTTGCTGTCAATAAAGTGCTGAAGGCGGCGTATCCCGGCGTTACCGCTCATGGAATTGCGCGTAGCTCATTCCGCGACTGGATTGCTGAAGCAACCAACTTTCCTGATAAAGTCGCTGAAGCTGCACTTAATCACGCAAACACTAATGCAACTGAAGCAGCTTACCTTAGAACTAAATACTATGATAAACGCATTGAACTAATGAATGTTTGGGGCAGCTTTTTACTTGGCATTGATAATGTAGTATTGTTGAATAAAATAAAATAGCCTTCAGGAATGGCAGAAATAAGCCGTTGATAGACAATTTAGGAATTTATTCTTATTAATTCGCCTATTTTCGTTTGACACGAACTGAACTGACGGGCAAATTCGATTTCAGCAGCTGGATAGGGGCAAGGCCGACTATCCGAGTAACCCTTAGGGGGTGGCGGCATTCACAGCCCGCCGCCACTTTTTCGTTTTGGCGGGCCTTCAATTGGAAGGAACGACCATGCCAGATAGTTTGCTCTCGGTCGACGAGGCTAAAAGGCAACTTAGCGTTGGCACCACTTTAATTTATTCAATGATGAAATCGGGAGAATTGCGCCGGGTAAAACTTGGCGGAAAGACACTTATTGCCCAATCCGACATTCAGGCTTTCATTGCGAAAAAGCTCGAAGAAGCGGCGGCTGCTTAAGATGGCCGATAATGAAAACCCCGCAGCGACAAGGGATAACGCTCCGGGGCCATGCTCCACACATTTTTCAGCGACTGCGCAGCCGCCCGGTGCTGATAGCGTCGGTGCGCCTATAGGGAAAGCGCATTCGAATATTCCGGAAGAATTGCGCGAGTATCATCAATGGGTGTTATTTGATAAATCCAATAAAGTCCCGTTTAATCCGATTACTGGCGAAAAAGCTAGTGTAACAAATGCTAATGATTGGTCTGATTATACAACTGCGGCGAACGTTGCATCTAATAATCCCCGATTTGGCATTGGTTTTGTCTTTACCGAAAATGACCCTTATTGCTTTATTGATCTTGATGATCCCAAAGGCGACGCTCACAAAGTCGAACAGCAAAAGCTGATTGTCGAAGAATTCAACAGTTACACTGAACTAAGCCCTTCAGGCACTGGCGTTCACATTATCGTCAAAGCCAACCTTCCACATGGGCGGCGGCGCGATAAAGTTGAGCTGTATCCGCACGAACGCTACGCTACAATGACAGGCAATGTCGTTCACAATGTTGGGATTGAAGAACGTCAAGAATTGGCATCGCTGCTCTTCAACGAAATGGGCGGCGAAAAGGCGAACGCGGCTGGCATACAGCCCGACAGAGAGGCTTCACAAAGCGATACGGACATTGTCGCGCAACTTTGTAGCGACCCGGCGCGCAACGCTCTCTATCACGGCGATCTAAGCTCGCATCGCGGTGACCATAGCGCGGGTGATATGGAGCTATGCAATGTGCTTGCTCGCTTATCTGGCAACCGCGCCCAAGTTGAACGCATTTGGCTTGCTAGCCCCGCAGGCGACCGCCAAAAAACGCAATCCCGGAAAGACTACCGGCAGCGCACGATTGAAGGCGCATTCAATGAATTGCCGCTAGATCAAGCCGCAAGTGGCTTTACCGTAAACGGCAATAAGTTCTTTCCTGAAACAGCCAATGAACCGCAAGTTCTCGATGTTAGTATGTGGGCCGGTGTTGCGCCGCCTGTTTTACAATATGCAATCTCTGGCTTCGTGTTGGCTGGCCAGCTTACCTTTTTCACTGGTGCCGGCGGTAGCGGTAAGTCGCTCCTAAGCCAGCTCATGTGCAGCACTGTAGCCCTTGGCCAGCCGTGCCTTGGCCAAGCGACGACCAGAGGCGTTTCGCTTTATGTCACGTGCGAGGACGATACCGGCGAGCTTCAGCGCCGCCAGTTGACCATTGCAGCTTCGCTAGGGGTGAACCTGTCAGCCTTCAAAGGTCAAATGGGCATTGTCTCGCTAGCAGGGGCAATCGACAATGAGCTGGCAACGTTCGACCGCAACGGCAAAATGACCGTTGCTCCGGGTTATCACTGGCTAGAGCGAAACATCAAAACAATGGGCGCTTCTTATGTCGTTCTGGATAACGTTGCTCACTTTTATTCTGGCGATGAAAACAATCGTCACCAAGTCGCATCATTCCAAAATTTGCTAAACGGATTGGCGGCTGAAACTGGCGCGGCCATCGTCCTGATTGGCCATCCTAATAAGTCTGGTGATGGTTATTCCGGCTCCACCGCTTGGGAAAATCAGGTTCGTTCGCGGCTGTTCTTAGCGGTCCCCACATTATCCGATGGCCTAATCCCTGACAGGGACGCTCGCATCCTGACTAGGGCAAAGTCCAACTATGGCCGCGCTGGCGATAACATAACTTTCCGTTGGCATAGCGGCTCGTTCGTTCGCGATCAGGATTTAGAACCTGATGTTGCAAAAGAGATTGCAAAAAAAGTTCAGGATAATGGAGACAATGAAGTATTTCTGAATTGTTTGCGTGAACGTTTGAACCAAAAACGAGCTGTCTCCGAACTTCATTGTCGGACTTTTGCTCCCACAATATTCTCAAAAATGGCGATAAGTAATAGCATCGGAAAGCCCCGGCTTGAAGAAGCTATGGAGCGGCTTTTTAAGTTAAAAGCTATCGAACGTGGCTTTCTCTGGCGTGATGCAGAGCAGGGTAAAGACCGATCTGGCTTGCGATTAGTTTCCGCCGACCCTCCCGCCGACCACCCGCTCACACTATCGCCGACCCACCGCTAACTCGCAGAAAAGGACCGCTCACACACACCTATATATACTACGTATATATTATGGGGAGGGCTTAATAACCTCTCCCCATATTTATCAGAAACGAAAAAGGCTCCAATAATTACAACACTATTAGAAAGTCTTACTAGAGTTATTCAATCAATACTTGAAGGAGAAAATGACACAAATGATGAATGTAAGGGTGAAGAATGGCCAATGGCTATTTTTGCGCAATTTATGAAACAATTACAACGTTAATCGGCGGACTCATTGTCCGACAAACCCAAAGGAATTACTGAAATGGCTACCAACCCAAATTTTAAATTCAATGATGAACTCGCACCTGTCTTTCCAAAAGGCACCGATGGCAATGCGCGTGTGTCCGATCATCTGAACAAGTTTGGCTATGAGGATAACCCTAGCAATATCCCGGAGCTTAAAGCGGCTTTTGATGGTGGCGGGCGCATTGAAGAATTGCTTGGCTATGTCGATGATGTGCGAGTTAACCGGCTTCCCACAGTTACCCCGGCTCAACACGCGCAGGACGTTAAAGTCAAAATTGAAGACACAGACAAGACAGCCATTAGCATCCTCAATAATGTGGGCACAGGGCTTGCGAACGCGATTAAGCGAACAATGAAGCAACTTGATGCTGATGCTAACCTCACAGAAGTTGACCCGCTCTATATCAATGCCGTTACAGGCGCGTTTTATGGGTTATCGCAAAGTGATAAGATGGCTGAAATCGCAAAAATGTTGGACAGCGATGATGGCCGGACAATTGCAATATTAATCAACTCGCCTGAATTGATTACTGGCCTCAACAGCGAGCAACGCGAAAGCATTAGGTTGCGCGCCCACACTAAAGCCAACCCTGCCGGTGTTGCTGATCTTGAGCGCCTGACAAAAGCTGATGCTCGCTGGAAGCAAGCTTATTCCGGTTATATGCGCGGCATTACTCAGCTAGGCAAAGGCTTAGACAAGTATGATGCTGATATTGCTAAGTCCAAGGCAATTCATAGCAAGCTGCCCGGAGCTGGCTTTCATGGCTAATTGAGTTGCCGGCAATGGTCAGGCTGTCGCCGCCAACCAATACCTAAAATTTGGAGTAACTAAAATGTCCTCACCAGCTGCATTAAATAATGTGCGAGTTTTAATGAACTGCTTGAATGAAATAGAAGCCGGAAAAGAGCTTGTGGAAATGCCCGGTTTTAAGAAAGCTCAGAGCTATCGTTCAACTAAGGCTAAGCTCAAAGAAAACCAAGAATACGCTAGTCTAATGTTTGAAAGGTTTGAAATGTATGATTGTCGTGACGAAATACAGGCATCTATTAAAATTATATATGATGCTGAAGCTGAACTTAGTCAATATATTTTGGCGCGAATGAATTCAAAGCTAGCTAACACCGAACCTTGGCTTCAGACACGCACAAAAGAAAGTGTGCCAAATTGCTTATCGACTTACATTGATTAACAGAATTTGTGAATAGAACTTGCCAAGCAAAAAATTTGACTTATTATTTTGCAGATCATGGCAGACGGATGGCCCTCTTTCGCCGCCAATAGCGCGGATTTTTGTAACGGCAATGCGGTTGAAACCTCCGCTGCTAGCGGAATTGAGCCTACCCCTCCCCCCGCAAAGAAAACTCGGAAAAGGTATGTGCGCCTTGAGAATAGCCCGCAAATTCGCCGGGAAATGGCCCGCGTTTATCGCGGCTTAGAAGCTGGCGAGATTGACCTGCTTAAAGGTGGCAAGCTCGTTTACGTCCTAACCGAAATTAGCCGCACCCTAGAACGTGAAAGTGTCGAGAAATTGAATAGCCGACTAGATGAAGTTGAGGGCAAATAATGGCTCGTCACCTGACATTGACCCGGCGTATTCAGCGGCTGGAAAAGCAACGCAATTCCCGGCACCGTCAACTGCCCACAGTGATGTTTGCTGTCGAGGATGCTTGCGAAGCTGATATTGTGGGCATCGGTGGGCCTAACTTCGAGATTGACCGGCAAGAGGGTGAAAGCCTTAGCGATCTAGTGAGGCGCGCCACGGCCACCACAGGCGCTAGGACGCTTTGGGCGGTTTATGTGCCGGACGCGACTGAAATCCCGCCACAGCCTAACAATTTACCCATTGCCAGCCAGAGCGGCGGTATCATCGACCCGCTTGCTCTGGCTGGCATAGGCGTAGAGGATATTCGCTATCGCGGGTGGGGGGCAATCTGAAGCCGGCTAGATCACATCGCTTCTAGGGTAAGACGCTGCCGCAATTCGTCCATCCGTCTACGGATGATTGATGGAATTAAAAACAAGTCGATGAATGCCCACACGCCAGTGACGAGCAATCCAATGATAGTTATGCCAAGAATTAGCATCACAATGCCAGTTCCTTTTTCGCCAAGATAGAGTCGGTGTATGCCGAAAGCGCCAAGAAAAAGGCAAAGGAGATAAGCCGCGCCGGTGCTTGGTTTTTCGTTCGCAATTCGCTGCTCTATGAGCATTCTTTTGCTATCGCTAAGTCGCTCAGGCGAGCCACTTGAAGTCTCATTTTTATCCAATTGAGTAGCGCGCAAATTTTCAAGTTCAGACAAAGCCAATACCCCCTGTTTTTCGCCAATGCTCTGGCCATTGAGCGAAACAAGTCATTTGTCTACAAAGATATTCTTAATTTATTGAGCACTCCAAAATTGCAGTTGAAGCATCAGGGTAAGGGTTGAAGGCAACGCCACCGAGCTATTTAAAAATAACGTTATCAAATACAGTCACTTGTGATGCAATATCGGCGGACATACGTGAACCCGAACCTATCAAGGAAATGTGGGCCGAACCTCAACCTTCATGAAATCCCGTAACTGGCGCTTTGTGAAAAGACCCTCTACAATTACTGGCTTTCCGATCACCAACTTACCTTCGCCCAATATCTCATCAAATATTTCGGCGCTCAATTTGCAAGTGATTTCTCTCTTGTAGATGGTCTTAATCCTAAGCGAATTAGACCCCTCCAAAATCCCAGAAATAAAACCATGAACCCTTGCTTCTTGGTCTTCAACTTCTCTGACAGACGCTCGAATTTTTTCGGCAGTCAAAAGGTCAACGTCGACGAATACGTCAGTTTTACCCCTACCATTTGTCGAGAACTGCATCCGCTTAACATCGCCGCGTTGGCTGGGTAATATATCGACGAGTGTGAGGAGGAAGTCGAGGTTGTCGCTTGCATACTTATCAGGAAGTCCGTGTGCTCCCATCACGTCCACTGTCCGCTTGAGGTGCTGAGCAAAATCAACGCCCAACACTTCAGATTCTGCCAAAACCTCGTTTGCGTCTAAATCCTTAGTCTTCTTTCCTCGCTTGAAACGAGCCAAATCTATTTCTGGGGCATCTACTGCAATAACTAAGCTTGCAAATTCGGGTTGGCGAACAGGAAAATCCAAAACTCCAGTAGATTTACCGTGCCCTAAAGATGGGGGGGTTAAGACCTTGCGAAGTGTCGAATAAACATCATCAACCAGACCCTTAAACGTCGAGAACGGCATGCCCTTCTCGCTCATCTCATCGCCAAAGAACTTGAACGCATATGACGCTTCAGATTGTTGAACTGAATCTGGGACAACGCCAAAGTCTGCCCGAAGCGCTATTCCCTGTTGCGGAAGGAAAGACTCAATTTCGCTTTCGCTCACCTCTTCGTGCCGAAGCACGGTCAAGTCCAAATCTAGCTCAAACACCCACAGGTTACCGCTTAGAAGTGCTCCACGCACAGACAGCTTGCCTGATTTCAAATAGCGGACCTGTTTACTAGCAATTTGCGAGGCAATGTAGAAATCGCACTCGTCTTTCTCGTCCGCTTTTACAAAAAGGAACGTGAACGGTCCAACGCTCTTCAAGAATATTGCGGGGCCATCGAGATAATACAGGATCTCGTCCGGAGAGAGCACCTCACCGGTCCAATTTGCATTAAAAGCGTTTGAGCCAGCCATCACGAATTAACCAATGGAGGAATTGCTAAGGAAAGGCGACCCTTCAAATCGACGTTCTCATACGGCCAATAACTGTGATGCCCGGGCTGGCTTCTGGACGGGGTTGCCGCAAGCTGTCCATCAGTCTTCGAAACTTTCGCTGCAAAAATATGCCACTTTGCACCCAGCTTAGGGAATAGCTTTTGCGCATGAGTTGCATCTGCTTCAGTCACCCAAACAGACAGTGCGAAGCCGATGCAGCCCATACCTTCTGCTAGTTTCTGCTTGCGCGGCTTCGAAGAAAGCGCGTGTGGTGTTAAATCCTCATCACTAGGGGGATTGTCCTTACAACCACGATACAAGGTGCATTCAATTTCTTCGGAATCTTGTGGGCAGCCATCCGGCATCCATTTTGGGAAATCACCCACAAAAGTGCGCCTCTATCAAAACTTTGTTCATTTTGGCCATATAACGTCAATGATTTCAAAGATCATTAAGTTTTTTCCAGTCGAAATTGATTAAGGTGTGGTCCACATTGAAGAGGCTGAATCAGCTTGTGAGCATATGTGTAATGTTCCAACCAATGGCTCTGACATTCAAATTCAACCGGCAAGAAATGCTAGGTTTTGCATAGCTTCATGAAGTCTGCCTCTCCAAGAATCCGAATGGATTGGCCACCCTCGATTAGTGCCTCCGCCTTGCGGTGTTTTCCGCTCTTTGATTTGCCATTCAACCGCTCAATGTCTTGATCGCCAACGACAAGTAATGATGTTTTCTTCGTAACACCGGGACTGACTGCCGCCCCTGCTTCATGCGCCATGTCAGCGGCATTACGGCGCGGAACGAGAAGTGAGCCAGTAAATGTTATGGTTTCTCCAAGCAGCGGTCCATCGCCATCACCTTCGCGCTTTACGCTAAAACCTTGCGATGAAGTGCCACTACTTTTGCACCGATCAACCCATTCGCTTGGCGAAAAGCCCGTATCTTGCATTGCTCTGATTAGAATTAAGCCCGCAGCACGAGCATCGCTTTCAGCATCATGGTGTTGAAACTCAATACCGAACTTACTCGCTATGTTTTTGAGTCCATAACCAGTTTTTGAAAATTCATTCCAAGCCCTCCGCGCGACACGTGCTGTATCGAGCCAGTTGCAAGGCAGCGGGTCCAACTCATGCAGACCACAAGCCTGCGCAAGCGCTACACGGTCAAAATGTGTGTGACAGGCGACGATTTCGCCAGCAACTAACTCACAGATTCGGTTATGAACTTGCTGAAAGGTTGGCGCTCCGCGAACAGCTGCTTCGTCAATTCCATGAATATTGACATTATACGGGTCAAAGTAATCTTGCGGGTCAAGCAAGATAGTTTCAGAGCGGGTTTCCACGCCGTTTTCAAATGCAACAATGCCAATCTGACAAATGCTGCTCATCCGTGGGTTGGCGGTTTCCAAGTCGACTGCAATGAATTTCATGCCTCTCCCTTTGCTTTCGCAATAGAATTACGTGAAATTTGATTTGTTTCAATCCTTTCGCTGAATTTTAAAAATTAAGATCGCGAACTATTGGCACAGAGCGTTTCTTGGCAAAAAGTCCGGTTCTAAACCCGACTAGTATGCCAATCTAGCTAAATTGCAGCCTTGCGCGCATGTAAGGGTTGATAACGGTGAGGGCCAAATATTTGCCCTTAAGCTCTTGATAATTAAGCAAAAGTACGAATATTTGCCGGACACCCTGTCTGCCACAGAATTATTTGGACCAGCCGGATTTGCATCGACGGGCGGTGGTAATTATATCACTATGTGTGGGCTCCTCGATCCGGCTGGCGAAAAGAGATTGTAGTATTTGGTGGTTAGTTGCTAAAGCCGAGATAGAGATTCGACTTCAAAGGGACTTAGATAATGATTTCACGTAAAATTCTCGCTTCGACCGCTGCACTTTCGCTGATCGCTACGCCAGTTGTCGCTCAGGCTGCTGATCGTGCTTCTGCACCAGCCGCTGAGAAGAGCGAGCTGGGTGCTGCTCCTCGTGCGCCTTTGGTTCTTGCTGCAATCGCAGCGATTATCCTTGGTGTTATCCTGATCGGTGACAGCGACGGTGAAGGCAGAGAAGATCTGCCGGTTAGCCAATAACCTGATCGTGAAAATTTGTTTGGAAGGCCCCGCTTTTGCGGGGCTTTTCTTTGTCTGACCAGGATTTGCTGCCGAAAACTGCCGACATGTTATGCTTTCAGTGGTGAAACCGGGAAAAACTCGAATGAGTCATTTTGCAGACAGCTAATCTATGCGAGATGCTGGATATGAAATCTCTAAAACGCCTCCTCGCATTCGCCAGTGCTGCGGCACTTACGATCCCCGTTGGCGCTTCGGCTCAAAACGTTTCGTTTGATGCCTATCTCGAAGTCCTGAAGGCCCGCGCCCGCGCTGAGGGGGTGAGCGAGCCGACAATCCGGCGTATGACGTATGACCTCACACCCAACAGCAGGGTGATCGAACTTGACCGCGGTCAACCCGGTTCACCGACGCAAAGCGGATTTCCCCGGTTACAGCCCTATATTGATCGTCACGTTGATACGGCGCGCATCACCGGGGGCAGAAATATGTTTGCGGCAACCCGCACAGCGACACGCAATATCGAGCGCGATTACGGGGTGCCCGGTGAAATCGTGATTGCAATCTGGGGCCATGAAACAAATTATGGCAGCTATACCGGCGATTTCGACCTGTCGCGTTCGCTGGCAACACTGGCGTGGGAAGGACGGCGGCGTGATCTGTTTTCCGGTGAATTCATAGATTTGCTCAAGATTGCGGATTTAGGGGTTAATCGATCTACCCTGAAAGGGAGTTGGGCCGGCGCGTTTGGCAATCCCCAGTTCCTGCCCAGCGTCTATTTGCGCCTGGCAAAAGACGGCGACGGTGACGGGGATCGGGACATCTGGAATAGCCGCGACGACACCTTGGCATCCATAGCGAACTATTTTCGTGATGCAGGCTGGCGCAACGGGCAGCCATGGGGCGTCAAAGCATTTGTTCCCGCTTCATTGAACCGGGAAGTCATCAAAAACAAAACCCGTTCACCCGTCTGTCCGCGTGTTCACGAACGTCACAGTCAATGGAAAACCGTTGCGGAATGGCGCAATTTGGGCGTTCGTCCACAGCAGTACCTCGCCGATGACGTCATGGCATCGCTGTTCGAACCCGATGGTCAAAACGAATCTGCGTGGCTCTTAACCGGAAATTACAAGGTTATCCTCGAATACAACTGCTCAAACTATTACGCTATGAGTGTTGGGTTGTTAGCAGATGAGATCAAACGGTAAAAATTCGACTGGAGTGATCGCTTTATTGTCGGTCGGAATAGCTGTTTCGTCGTGCAACGCGGCCAGCCACAGCGAAGCAGACGTTGCTGCGGCATCTGATTCGGTGCGGAACGGGCCTGCTGCCGATTACCCGGTGATCATCGGCGACCCGTTTTCGGTCGACGGAAAGCTCTACACGCCCACAGATTCGCTCAATTATGACGAGGTAGGTTATGCCGGGCTAATGATAACCGCAGGGGCAGGCGTGACCGCCTCGCACCGCACATTGCCCGTGCCAAGTTATGCGGAAGTGACAGCGTTGGACAGCGGCCGGACGATTCTGGTCCGGGTGGAGGAGCGCGGCCCTATGGCGGGGTTTCGTCTGCTCGGTTTGTCGCAAGACGCTTCCAGCCAACTGGGCATATCCGACGGCGCGCCGATCAGGGTCCGGCGGGTCAATCCGCCCGAAATCGACCGCGCCAAACTGAGAATGGATGGACCCGCTTCGCAGCGCATGGAAACGCCTGCGTCGCTGCTTGCGGTGTTAAAGCGCAAACTTCCAGATAACGGCTCCACACCTTTGATTGCGGTTGGCACTCCAAGCCCTGCAAGGCCTTTTATCGCGCCTTCTGCAGGCCCGATTACGAGCGGGGCCAACTATGCACTGACACCCATTGAGCCCACAGCAACCGCGTCTGCCCGGACGCAAGCCGTGGTGCGCCGGCGTTCATCGGTCGAAACAGCGACTGGATTGGCAGCGGCTACGGGTGATTACGTCGTCCAGGCAGCTGCCTTTTCGGTGCGCAGCAACGCCGATAAGGCAGCAAAAGGTCTGGGCGGATTTGTCGTGCCGGACGGACGCTATTTCCGCGTTCGCACGGGTCCTTTTGACAGCCGTGGAGAAGCGCAAGCGGCGCTCGCCAAGGTCAAAGCTGCAGGCTATAGTGATGCCAGAGTTTCACCAGTAGGTTAATCACCCGGCTCCGGTCCGGTGGCAGGAGCGGTTTTGAGCAGGTTGTTCCAGATTTTATTGCTGCTGGCAGTCGTCAGCTTCCCTGTGCGCATTTCGGCGATGGCGGGGATACCGGCAGCCGACGATGCACCGATTGCATTGATGCTGGATCTGAATTCGGGACAGACGCTGTTCGCGCGCGATAGTGACCGGCGATTTGTACCGGCTTCGATAACCAAGGTCATGACCACTTTGGTCGCCTTCCAGATGATGGAGGAACGCCGCATTTCCGCACGTCAGTCTTTCGTGATGGACGAAACGACGTTCGAAGACTGGCACCGCAAGGGATCGACCATGTTCCTGCCATTGAACCAGCGGGTTACAGTCGATCAGTTATTGATGGGCATAACAACGGTTTCCGCCAATGATGCAAGTGTCCTGTTGGCGCTCAACGCCGCGGGATCGGTGGATGGCTGGATCGACCAGATGAACAAGTCTGCGCGAAAATTAGGAATGAACAACAGCTATTTTGGAACACCCAATGGCTGGCCTGATGAAGGCAGGACATTCACGACAGCCCGCGATCTGGCGAAACTGGCTCGGGCCTTGGTCGAAAGGCACCCAGAACTTTACGGCCGTTATATCGGCAACAAGGGAATGTCGTATAATGGTATCGCGCAGGATAATCATGACCCGACCATTGGCGTCGTTAATGGTGCGGACGGTATCAAAACCGGCTTCACCAATCAGGCTGGATACGGATTTTTGGGAACGGCTGCGCGGGATGGACGGCGCGTCGTCATGATTGTGGCGGGCAGTAGTAGCGCGGGCGCAAGAAACCGGGCAGCGCGTGAATTTCTCGAGTGGGGATTAGCCAATTTCGAATCGCGGCGCATCTTCCGCGCTGGCCAGATTCTCGCGGAAATTCCCGTTCAGGATGGCAACGCCGGACACGTCAATCTGGTTGCCCCGGAAGATATCTTCGTAACTTTCCCCAAAGGCCAGGATCCTGGCGTCGAGCTGAATGTGCGATATCGCGGGCCGGTCCGGGCTCCGTTCGGCACGGATACGGCAATTGCCGATTTGCAGGTCCAGGTGGAAGGGCTGCCGACAACGACGGTCCCGTTGGTCTCGGACATCCCGGTTGAACGGGCGGGAGTGTTCTGGCGCCTTTATAACGGCCTGAGGTCATTGGTTTGATAGTGCGGGGGAAATTCATCGCATTCGAAGGGGGCGAGGGCGCTGGCAAATCGACGCAGGCTGCAATGCTTGCTTCGGCACTTGGTAAGCGGGGCATCGAATGCATCCTGACCCGCGAGCCGGGCGGGACCGGCGGCGCGGAGAACATTCGTCATCTGTTGCTCTCATCCGAAGGCGAGGGGTGGGGGCCGCGAGCAGAGGCGCTCCTGTTTGCAGCCGCCCGCTCCGACCATGTCGAAAAGACAATCCGGCCAACGATCGAACAGGGGAAGTGGGTGATATGTGACCGGTTTGTCGATTCCAGCCGCGCATATCAAGGCGGCGCCGGCGGGCTGGGCGACAAGGATATTCTTACCCTGCACGATATCGGCAGTGAGGGGTTACTGCCGGATCTCACTTTTCTGATCGAAGTCCCCGCATCCATGGTCTCGGAACGACTTGTTACACGTGATGGCGGAAATGATGACCGTATTGGTGGCCGCAGCGCGTTTTATCACGCGAAGGTAGCGGCTGCTTTCAGTCAATTCGCCGATGAAGATCCGGGAAGATTCGCAAGGATTGACGGCACAGGCAGTCCGGCAGCGATCCACGCGAAAATTGTGGCGGCAATCGCGCCGCTTCTGGCAGACGACTAATGGCGTTGGTCGGCCACGAAGACGCATGGCAGCAATGGCGCGATGCTCAATCCGGCCCAAGGATGCACCATGCCTGGCTGCTCGCCGGCAAGCAGGGGCTGGGTAAGGCGCATTTTGCCGTAGATGCGGCGCGCGAGCTTGTGGCCGAGCCGGGAAGCCCGCCGATTTCAGCGCCGCACCCGGACATAATAACGCTCACCAATCTGCCCAAGGATGACAAGGAAGCAAAGAAGCGGGATGAGGGCACACCGTTCGAGGCAAAGCGCAATATCTCGGTCGCGCAAATCCGCGAGATGCAAAAGCGTTTGAACACGCGGCCGACACTGGGTGATCGCCGGGTAATCATCATCGATCCGGCGGACGATCTTGAAAAATCTGCGTCGAATGCTTTGCTCAAAAGTCTGGAAGAACCGCCAGCGGGAACATATTTCGTGCTTGTTGCCCACCGGCCGGCGCGCTTGTTGCCAACTATCCGGTCACGGTGCCGTGTGCTTCGCTTCGCTTCACTAACAGATGTCCAGCTTGGCCAGATTGTTTCCGCGAAGGCGCCTGACGTGGATGCGTCCACACGTGATGCGGCTATTGCGCTGGCCGGGGGTTCGCCCGGTGCCGCACTTGAGTTTGTCGAGCATAATCTGGGCGCGCTGGACCGTTTGCTGCGCGAGATTTCGCGGAGCGGTGATTCCAGCTTTACGCTGAGAGGTCAATTATCCGATACGCTTGGCGCGCGGCCGGGCCGGGACCGGATCCTGACGACATTGAACGTTGCGCGCGGGGTTCTGGCTGCTGAACTCACGGGGGCAGACAAATCACGCTTGCCGGGCATCATCGAAGCGCATTCGCAGCTTGTAAAACTTGGTGCACAGGCTCCGACCTATAATTTCGACGCCGGGCTGCTGATCATGGAAATCGGTAGCTTGCTCGCCAAGGCGGCAAACCCTAGTGAAGCGGCCTGACCCAACTTTTACGAAAGCTTCCGCGCCCGTTATGGCCGACACCTATTACATCACGACTGCCATCAGCTATCCCAACGGGCCCCCGCATATCGGGCACGCCTATGAAGCGATTGCGGCCGATGTCATGGCGCGCTTCAAACGTTTGCAGGGTTTTGATGTCAGGTTTCAGACCGGCACAGACGAGCATGGCTTGAAAATGGCGCAAAAGGCGCGTGAACTTGGCAAGAGCCCGCGGATGCTTGCTGATGAAATGTCGCGCATTTTTATCGCGATGTGCGATGCTTTGAATGTTAAGTATGACCGGTTTCTCAGGACTGTCGAAGCCGATCACCACAAGGCAAGCCAGGAACTTTGGCGCCGCATGGAAGCAAACGGTGATCTGTATCTCGATCGTTACGAAGGTTGGTATTCGGTCCGCGACGAAGCCTATTACGACGAGAGCGAACTCGAACAAGGCGACGGCGAGGAAAAGCTTTCACCCCAAGGCACACCGGTAGAATGGACTGTAGAGGAAAGCTGGTTCTTCAAACTCTCGGCCTTTCAGGACAAGTTAATTGCTTTGTACGAGAATAATCCGGAATTTTTAAAGCCCGATAGCCGGCGCAATGAAATGGCATCGTTTGTGGCGGGCGGACTGCGCGATCTTTCGATTTCGCGGACAAGCTTCGATTGGGGGGTAAAAGTCCCAGGCAGCGACGATCATGTGATGTATGTTTGGGTGGATGCGCTGACCAATTATCTGACCGGGCTTGGCTTCCCTGAAGAAACGGAGAATTTTTCGAAGTTCTGGCCAGCCGACCTTCACCTGATTGGTAAGGATATCGTGCGGTTTCATTCGGTTTATTGGCCAGCATTTTTGATGAGCGCAAAACTGCCTCTGCCCAAAAAAGTTTTTGGCCATGGATTCTTGCTCAATCGCGGCCAGAAGGAGAGTAAATCTCTGGGAAATGTTACCGATCCGATTGAATTGGCTAGTGAATTCGGCGTCGATGTCCTGCGCTATTTCCTGATGCGCGAAGTGGCTTTCGGTCAGGATGGCAGTTTTTCACCCGAGGCCATCGTCACCAGGAGCAACGCCGAACTGGCCAATTCGTTCGGGAATCTGGCTCAACGCGTTTTGAGCTTCATCGTCAAAAACTGCGATGGGCGGATTCTGGCCGATGGCGATATCGCGGCTGAAGATCGGGATCTGCGCGCCAAAGTGCTTAAAGCCTGCCGCGACGAACTGCCCGCGGCGTTTGATGATCTGGCGTTCTCGCACGGTCTGGACCATTGGATGCAAGCTGTGTTCGCTTGCAATGCTTACGTGGATGAACAGGCCCCCTGGGCTCTTCGAAAAACTGATCCGGTAAGGATGCAGCGTGTGCTTGCCACGCTCTGCGGATGTATCCGCGATCTGGCGATCGCGGTTTCCCCGGTAGTGCCGGATGCTGCGGCAAAACTGCTCGATGCATTATGCATTCCTGCTGATGCGCGCGATTTTGCTGCGCTGGATCAGGATATTACTCTCGGTGAGATACGGGTCGATAGCCCGGCGCCCGCTTTCCCGCGCCTAGAAATGCCGGCAGCCGCGTGATGCTGATCGATAGCCATTGCCATCTCGAATATGATGGGCTGGTCGAAGAGCAGAAAACTGTTCTGATGCGCGCACGCCAGTCCGGAGTAGGGGGGTTTCTGAATATTTCCACCCGCCAGAGCGAGTGGGATCAGGTGATCGCTACTGCCGAGCGCGAGCCGGATGTTTGGGCCAGCGTAGGAATACATCCGCACGAGGCTGACGGACACGCCGATTTGGGCGCGGCAGCCTTATTGGCAAAAACGCGCAGTCCCAAAGTGATTGCCATCGGAGAAACCGGCCTCGACTACTATTACGACAAATCCGATCGTGATGTGCAAAAGGCCTTGTTTCGAATGCACATCGGCGTCGCTCGCGAGACGGGACTGCCGATCATCATCCACACTCGCGCCGCCGAAAGCGATACCGCGGCGATATTGGCAGAGGAGATGGAGATCGGGCGGTTTCCAGCGCTCATCCACTGTTTCACCGCCTCTGCCGATTTCGGTGCGAAAGTGCTGGAGCTTGGACTGACTATTTCCTTGTCGGGTATCGTTACATTCAAGAACGCCAGGGATCTTCAGGACGTCGCCAAGACCATTCCTGATGACAGGATTCTGGTTGAAACAGATTCGCCATTTCTCGCCCCGGTGCCAAATCGCGGAAAAACCTGCGAACCGGCTTTCGTTGCAGATACGGCCCGGTTTGTGGCTGATTTGCGCGGCGTTTCCGTTGAAGAACTGAGCCGGATCACCACCGGCAATTTCTTCGGTTTGTTTACGAAGGCATCCCGGTGAAGGTGCTGATGCTGGGTTCCGGCACATCCATGGGGGTCCCGCGGATCGGAAATGACTGGGGGGCTTGCGATCCCGCCGAGCCGAAAAACCGGCGCACTCGCGTTTCGATCATGGTTGAAAATGATCAGGGCAAGCGCATTCTGGTAGATACATCGACCGATCTGCGCACGCAGTTGCTCCGAGAACGGATCGATTCCATCGATGCAGTATTCTGGACGCACGATCACGCAGATCATTGTCACGGCATCGATGATCTTCGTCCGCTCCGTTATGGCCGTGCAGGGCCGATCCCGGGGTTTGCCAATGCCGAAACAGCCAGACGGCTCCGCAACCGGTTCGGGTATGTTTTTTCCGGCCAACATGGTTATCACACCATAGTAGAGCTTGAAAATCTTGACCGGCTGCGGATGTTCGCCGGCTTCGGAATAAGCTGGTGCCAGATGCCGCACGGGCCGGCGCAAAGCACCGCGTTCCGGTTCGAAGCCGATGGTAAATCAATCGGTTACGCGACGGACTTCAGTGAAATCACTGACGAGATGGTGGATGTTTTTGCCGATTGCGATCTGCTCGTGACGGATTGTCTCCGCCGCGAGCCGCATCCTACGCATGCGCACCTTGAAATGGCACTGGAGTTGGTGTCACGTTCGGGCGCCCGCAAGGCAATCCTGACCCATCTCGACAAAAGTATGGACTATCTCACGCTGTGTGGTGAAATTCCCGATGGCGTACAGGTAGGGTATGACGGTCTGGAGATAAACGCATGAGCGAAACATTGGATTGGCAGACGATTGTGGTTGTCGGGTTGGCGATCATTTTGCCGATCGGCGCATTGGCAGCACGGCAGATGTCAGCCAAAAAATGGATTGTAATGGGATTAGCGTGGGCAGCGATTTTCGCCGTCGCGACGCTGTTTATCAATGCCGTCCGTTAAAAACCGGTTCGGCAGAGCGCAACCAACGAGCAGCACGAGTAAACTTAACATAATATATATTATCAATCTAGCATGTCCCAGGAACTAAGCCGCCTCCTCGGCATAATGTCACGCCTCCGCGATCCCCAGCAAGGTTGCGAATGGGATCGGGCGCAAACCTTTCAAACCATCGCGCCCTATACAATTGAGGAAGCGTACGAAGTTGCGGACGCTATTGAGCGTGGCGACATGACCGAATTGCAATCCGAACTTGGCGATCTGCTGCTGCAAGTCGTGTTTCATGCGCAGCTGGCTGATGAGTTGGATCTCTTTAACTTTGAAGATGTTGCCGCAACCATCTCCGATAAAATGGAGGCGCGGCACCCGCACATCTTCGGTGACGATGATCAAACGGATGTGGAAATCAGGTGGGAGGCACTCAAGGAGGCCGAACGCCATGATAAAGGCGAGACCAGTGCCATGGACGGTGTTGCAAATGCTTTGCCGGGTCTATTGCGCGCCGAAAAGCTCCAACGGCGCGCTGCGCGGGACGGGTTTGACTGGCCAGATACGAGCGGCCCCGCAGCCAAAGTCCGTGAGGAGATGGATGAACTTGCCGATGCCGACGGCGACGCTCACCGGTTGGAAGAGGCAGGTGACCTGCTGTTCGCTGCCGTAAATCTGGTAAGAAAATCCGGAATTGCGCCGGAGGACGCGCTGCGCGCGGCTAATGCAAAATTCGAACGCCGCTACCGCGCAATGGAATCTCTGGCAGGAGGCAGTTTTGCGTCGCTCAGTCTCGGCGAGCAGGAAACTTTATGGCAAGCCGTCAAGCGCGCCGAAAGCGATTAGAGCGCTTCAAACCGGCCAAATTCTTTAGGAGTAAGGCGTACCGCCATGTGGCGCAGGGGGCCGCCATCGCGTTGGCCGCCATCCTCGTCCTTGATAATTTCACCGTGGGCATGCAGCCAAGCGATCTTCTGCCCGTCGCCCGCTTCGATGTTGAATTCGTAGGTTCTGGCGGTCGATGTCAGCATTGCGCCGATACGGGCAATCAGTGCGTCAACGCCTTCTCCAGTGATTGCTGAAATTGGCAATATTTCATCGTTTTCAGATATGATCGGCTTGAGTTCGTTGCGCCTTTCCTGATCCAGCAGATCCCATTTGTTCCATGCCTCGATCATCGGGATCGGCGCAGTGTCGCCCTCCCCCCCCATGACGCCCAGATCTTTCAGAACCTGTAACACCTGTTCTTTTTGTGCAGCTGACGAAGAGTTCGAAATATCTCGCACATGGACAACGATATCGGCCGCAGTCACTTCTTCGAGAGTAGCGCGGAAGGCAGCGACCAACTGGGTCGGCAAGTCGGAAATGAAGCCTACGGTATCGGACAGAATAGCCTTTTCCACGCCGGGCAGACGAATTGCCCGCATTGTTGGATCAAGCGTAGCGAAAAGCAGATCTTCTGCCATGACATCTGCACCAGTCAAATGGTTGAACAGAGTGGATTTCCCGGCGTTGGTATAACCCACCAGCGCAATTACCGGCCACGGTGCCCTGCCCCGCCGTTCGCGGTGCAACGTCCGCGTTTTTTTCACCTGCTCGAGGTCCTTTCGCAACCTGCCCATTCTTTGACGGATCATGCGCCGATCGGCCTCGATCTGCGTTTCCCCGGGGCCGCCCAGAAAACCGAAGCCGCCGCGCTGGCGTTCGAGATGCGTCCAGCTTCGTACCAAACGGCTCTGCTGGTAATCGAGATGCGCCAGTTCGACTTGCAAACGCCCTTCGGCTGTTGCCGCACGTTCTCCAAAAATTTCCAGGATCAACCCGGTCCGGTCAATGACCTTGCGTTTCAACCTGTCTTCCAGATTCCGCTGTTGGATCGGGGATAGTGCGCCGTCAACAACGACAAGTTCGGCATTTTCCAACTCGCAGGCTGTCGCAATATTATCGACTTGCCCCGCACCAAACAAAGTGTTGGGCTTAACTTCGCGGATCGGCAGCGTAATGGCGTCAGCCACGACAATCCCGATGGCCAGAGCCAGCCCGCGCGCTTCCTCAAGCCGGGCAGCCGGATCAGTGCCGCTGGGGCGGCCCCGGATTTCCGGACATACGACAATAGCTCGCGCGCCGCGCGATACTTCGCCTTGGAGGTTATCGTCGAAGCTCAGTCTATATCACCACTAATATCGGTTAAATCTTCGCCGGTCAGATCGACAGACTCTGCAGGTTGTACAGTAGAGACGGCGTGCTTGTAAGCGAGTTGCACAAATCCGTCACGTTCAAGCAAGACACTGAACAGATCAAAGGCAGCAATTCTACCCTGCAACATCACTCCGTTGACCAGAAACATCGTCACCTGGACGGAAACATCGCGGACACTGGACAGAAATACATCCTGAAGCAGGCGCTGTTTCGGGTTTCCTCCCGAACTGTCGAATTCGTCAGCGTCCATGGGCTGACCCGGCATGATGGTGGAAATTGCATGTTTGTAAACCAGCTGGCTTTGGCCGTCGCGCCGCAACAGGATCGAGAAGTTATCGAACCAGGTAATGATTCCCTGCAGCTTGACCCCCTTGACCAGAAACATCGTCACCGGTGTCTTGTTTTTGCGCAGAATATTGAGGAACTGGTCCTGAAGGTTTGTCTGTTTGTTTGTTTTCTCTGTTACCTTGGGCGCTGGCTTTGGCCGAGGGGTTAACGTCCCTTCTGATGGCATGGTTCAGTCCTCTTTTTTGGCGAACTGCCTTACGTCCGCATTCTGGCATCGCGTTGCCCGATGGGAGCCGGCGCCGGATTTTGGGTATTGCAATTAGCATTCCCTACCTGTCCGTAATGATTGGGAGGATGCGAGGTTCCTATCCTTTGCGATTCTCGGCTTTCCGGTCTGCCATTCCAAGCAATTTCAATTTGCGATGAAGCGCAGACCGTTCCATGCCGATGAAAGCGGCAGTTTTCGAGATGTTACCCGAAAACCGTCTGATCTGGACGGAAAGATATTCGCGTTCGAAGCTCTCACGCGCTTCGCGAAGCGGCACGCCCATCAGCGCCGAAATTCCGCTGGTCCCACCAAGCTTTCCTCCGGTCACTTCTGAAGGCAGCATGTCCGAATCGATCGAGTTCAGGCGATCTCGCGGGGCAAGTATGATTGTCCGTTCCACCACATTACGCAGCTGGCGAACATTTCCGGGCCAGTCATATGATTGCAAGGCGGCCAGGGCTTCTGCCGTTATGTCCGGCGCCGGAATAGCCTGTTCGGCCGCATAGCGCGCAAAAAAATGGTCTGCCAGCGCTGGGATATCATCACGCCGATCTGACAGTGACGGAACTTCTACCGGCACCACATTGAGCCGATAAAACAGATCCTCGCGGAAGCGCTTTTCCTCGATTTCTATCTCGAGATCTTTGGATGTCGAAGACACCACGCGAACATCGACGCCAATCTGCCGGCTTCCCCCAACCCGGACAAAGCTTTGGTCGGTCAGAACGCGCAATATGCGAGCCTGGGTGGACAGCGGCATATCAGCCACTTCATCGAGGTAAAGGGTTCCCCCGTCGGCGAGTTCCAGAAGCCCGGGCCGGACGAGCTTGCCGTCGGCCTCTTCGCCGAATAAGTCATGTTCGAAGCTTTCAGGCGTGATCCGGGCAGAATTGACGGTGACGAATGCGGCTTGCGACCGGGCGCTCCACCCATGGAGCAAGCGCGCCGCCACCTCTTTACCGGCGCCAGCGGGTCCCATCACAAGTACGCGGCTACCGGTACTCGCCACACGCTTCAAAGTGGCGCGAACCTGATTGATCGCCGCAGAGCTTCCGGTGAACTCGTCGGTCGCGGAGGAATTGCTGCGCAAACGGGTGTTTTCCCGGCGCAACTGTTCGGTTTCGGTTGCCCTTCCCACCAGATGGAGCAACCGCTCTGCCTCGAACGGCTTCTCTATAAAGTCCATTGCCCCGCGGCTGACGGCCGACACAGCGGTATCGATATTTCCATGACCGGAAAAGATGATCACGGGTAATTCGGGCTCCCGTTGCTTGATGGCGTCAAGGACTTCGAGGCCGTCCATCGGGCTTCCGTGCAGCCACACGTCAAGCAGCACCAGGCTTGGACGCCTCTCATCGACCGCTGCCAACGCCGATACGCTGTCACCGGCGGTCCGGCATTCGTAACCTTCATCACTGAGCACGCCTGCGACCAGGTCGCGAATGTCGGGTTCGTCATCGACAACCAGAATATCAAGCGCCATCACGCATCCTCCAGAATATTATTGAAACCGTCATAGCGCCGTTTCCTCTGCCGAGACTGCGGGTTCGCGCGCAAAGCGCAATTTCACGGTGGTGCCCCCACCTTCTTTGGTATCGATGTCGGAATTGGCGAAGCTCATGTCTCCGCCATGTTCCTCGACAATCTTGTTAACGATCGCGAGACCCAGGCCGGTCCCCTTTTCGCGGGTGGTCATATAGGGTTCGAGAATGCTCTCACTGTCTTTGGGCAGACCGATCCCGTTGTCGCTGACCGCAATCGTGAACATTGTCTCCGACGCCTCGACATGTACGGCTATGCGGCCCTTGAAGTCCGGCTCTGCGTGGTTCGCCCTTGCTTCCACAGCCTCTGCCGCGTTCTTCAGAACATTGGTCATCGCTTGACCGAATTGATGGCGATCGCATTCGATCAATATGCGTTCAGTGTCGGGTCCCGTCAGGGTGAAGGCGATTTCCGGTTTGCCAACCTCTTGCAGGAACAGCGATTGCCTGACCAAATCGAGCGCGTCTTCCTTACGGAAAACCGGCTTGGGCAGCCGTGCGAAGCTGGAAAATTCATCAACCATTTTCCTGAGATCACCAACCTGGCGAATGATCGTATTGGTCAATTCATCGAACAGGTCGCCGTCAGCCTCGATTTGCCGGCGATAGCGCCGCTTTAGCCGTTCGGTGGCCAGCTGAATGGGTGTCAGCGGATTTTTAATCTCATGCGCAATCCTGCGGGCGACATCAGACCACGCGGCCTGCCGCTGGTCCAGCAACTGGCTGGTGATGTCTTCGAATGTGATCACGTGCCCATCGGTCGCACTGGTCACCTTTACTGCCAAAGTCAGCAAATCATTGCCCTTGTTATGCTGGACCAGGCCGCTTGTGACTTTCGCGTCGAGCATAGCATCGATTTGCGGTGCAAATTCCGCCAGGTGATTGCCGACCGGCATAAAATCCGGGTCGTCGATGAGCAGTTTTTGTGCAGTGCTGTTGATCAGCAGCACTTCGCCATGCGGGTTCAGCGAAATCACACCGGCCGTTACAGATTCCAGAACAGCTTCGATAAATGATCGGCGTTGGTCAATTTGCGTGTTTGCGCTCACCAGATCTTCCGTCTGCCGGGCAATCTGGGCAGTCATCCGGTTGAAAGCGCGGTTGAGCAGACCGATCTCGTCAGCTCCGGTACGGCCGTCAACCCGCATGGCGAAGTTGCCCGATCCGACCCGGCGTGCAGCCGCGACAAGTTCGGTAAGGGGTTCGACCTGCCGGTCTGCAAATCTCAAAGCGAACCACACGGCCAATCCGACAAGCGACAATGAAACGAAAAACAGCGCCAGATTGAACTGCAATTGCAAAGCCCGCGCCCGGCGCGTGAGGCTGTCATATGCTGTGCTGACATTCTGAGCGCGTTCCCACTGGGTGAACGGACCGACTTCTGCGCTACGCGCATTATACAGGTAAATTCCGCTGACACGGTCGATTGCAGCCAGTGCCTCGATCCGGTTTGCGCTCGCCGCGACCGCAACGCTTTCGCCACCCTTGATCTGTGCAAACATCTCGGGGGCGAGTTTTTCCGGCTGATTTCCTTCGGCAAGGTCGAACAGGGCCGCGACCCTTACCGACCCGTCATCCATTTCCTGAAGAATTGCGGACTCGCTCACTTCGCGGCCCTGAGCCTGAAACAAGTAGTAATCCGCAAAATCGTCGTCGGTAATCGACGCACGCTCCAGATAGAAGCGCATGTCGCCGGCCATGGCGACAGTTTCCTCTCCCACGTTGCGCTGGTTATCCTCATAATATGCTTTTGCGAGCCGGTTGGCATTTTGCATCAGGCCCCGGGAATCATCGGAAAACCAGAATTCAACGCCTGACTGGAACAGGAAGGCGGCGAATGCGGACACCAGCAGCGTTGGTATTGCCGCGATCAACGAGAAAAAGAAAACCAGCCTGACGTGCAATCGGGCGGTGCTACCGGCGGCCCTGCGGATCGCCATGCGCCGGCCTGCCAGGACAAGCAGCGCCATAGCCGGGATCAACGTTCCGACGAGCAGCATTCCCGCCTGTGTCGCAGGCAGCAGAGCACCACTGCTGGGCGCATTGCTGAACGCAAGATAGGCGGTGGCGACCATTCCGACCAGAGACGCAAAACTGGCGATTTCGAGCAGACCGTAAAAATTTGCACGACGCAATGCCACGACTGCCTTGCGAAGCCAGCGCGGTGACCTGCGGCTGTCTGCATCGGGAGCAGATCGGCGCTGTGATAGCGCGGCTTGGTTAGGCGTCTCGTTCATCGTTGCCTCTTTACAACGCCGCTGTGGCTTTTTTGCAAGTTTTTTGGGCTTTTAGAAGCTTAATTACCGCGACTGAATTTGTCAGGATTGATGGACAGATCCTGCAATTTTTTACGTAAGGTATTACGATTGATGCCAAGTTTGCTTGCGGCCTTCAACTGGTTCCCATCGGTGCTTTGCAGGGCATATTCGAACAGTGGTTTTTCGAATGCGGTCAACGCACCATGATACAGGTTCCCGTCTGCGTCCGGATTGCCTGCCAGCCATGCGGCCAGCGCACCCGCAAAACCCGTTTGTGCCGCTTCATTGACTGCGGGTTCGGTCAAAAGGTCAGCGACAGTGCCTGAATCGATCACTTCATCTCGTGCCAGCAATGCCAGGCGGTAAATCACATTCTTCAATTCTCGCACGTTTCCGCGCCATTTTCGGCCCGAAAGTGCATCCGCCGCACTGCGATGAAGGATTCGTCGCGGCAGGCCCTCACCTTCGGCAAGTCTGAGAAAATGTTCCGCCAGAGCTGGAATATCATCAGCACGTTGACGAAGTGGCGGCAGGTCGATCGGAACGACGTTCAAGCGGTAGAACAGATCTTCGCGGAACTGTCCGGCCGCAATCATCGGTGCAAGATCACGGTTGGTCGCAGCTATGATCCTGACATCGACTGCAATGTCGTCAGCACCGCCAACCCGGTTAATCGTGCCCGACTGCAAAGCTCTCAGCAGCCTTGTTTGCGCCTCGATCGGCATATCGCCGATTTCATCGAGGAATAACGTGCCACCCTGGGCTTGCTCGAACTTCCCGATCGATCGTGCGACGGCGCCGGTAAAAGCACCCTTTTCGTGCCCGAACAACTCGCTTTCTATAAGTTCGCGGGGAATGGCCGCTGCATTGACCGTGATCATCGGGCCGCTGCGGCGAGAGCCCAGCTCGTGGATGGCCTCCGCAACCAGTTCCTTGCCCGTGCCGGATTCGCCAAGGATGAGGACAGTCAGGTCATTACGCAAAACGCGTGTAATCATCCTGAATACGCCCTGCATGGCTTTACTTCGCCCGACGAGCGGCAGGCTGTCGTTTGGATTGTCTTGTGCGGCGGACGGGGCCGCGCGCTGGGTCACCGCCTGCTCGACCGTCCGCACCAGTTCGTCGAGATCGAACGGTTTGGGGAAATATTCAAAGGCGCCCGTATCACTTGCGCGCACGGCAGTATCCAGCGTGTTTTGCGCGCTCAGGATTATGATCGGCAGACCGGGATAATTCGCGGTTATGGATGCCAGGCTTGAAATCCCGTCTCCATCGGTGAGAACGACGTCGGTCAGCATGACATCGAAATGTTGCGAGCCAAGCAATTCGTCACGCCCGGCTATGCTTTCGCTATGCGCGACCGAATGGCCTTCCTCTTCCAGAGCGGCGGTTATAACCATCGCAATCGACGGATCGTCTTCGACCAACAATATATTGGCAGCACGGTTCATGGTGCGACCGGCAAATGCAGGCGAAAGATGGTCAGTGAATTTCTCTCGTCACGATCGTGCGCAATGCGGCCGTTCATGTCCCGCACCAGCTTGCTGACCAGCGCGAGGCCTAGTCCCTGCCCGTCTTTGCGGGTGCTGACAAACGGTTCGAAAATGTGATCGCTGACCGATTTATCCACCCCTGCACCATTGTCGATAATGCTGACCTCGATCGGCAGCTGGATAGACCGGCCAAGACGCAGGACATTCAGCTTTAGCCCGCTGGCAAATCTGGTACGAACGGTGATCCGCGGCTCCTCGCTCGCCGCACAAGCGTGCATGGCATTGCTCAGAAGGTTTATCAGCACCTGTTCCAACGCATCCTGGTTTGCGTGAACGCTGGGAAGCGAGGGATCGAATTCTTCAGTCAACGTAACCGGCTGCGCATCGGCGGTTTCGACAACCGCTCTCGCTCGTCGGATAGCCTCGTGGAGATTGCATGCACCTGCGGGCTCGGGCATCTCGCTGCCCAAGGTCTGCATCCGGTCGATCAGCGAAGCGATCCGGCCGACTTCCCGGGTGATGAGTTTTGTCAGATCGAGTTCTTTGCCCGCCAGTTTCCGGCCGAGCAACTGGCTTGCGCCGCCTATCGCCGCCAGAGGATTCTTGATTTCGTGCGAAAGGATGGCAGGCGCACGCAGGATCGAACTTTCCATATCCGGTGATTGCGCGTTGCCGTTTTCCGCCTCCGACAGGGTAAGCGCCTGCCACCCCTCTTTACCGAGCAGCGGTGATAGCGATAAATCGAATTTCCTTTCGGGAAGCTCGCCAATCGAAATGACAGCGCCATGTGCCAGCAACTCGCCGTCCGATGCCGCAACACGGTCAGCCAGCTTGTGGTCTGCGAATGTCAGTACATCGTTGATCTGTCTGCCGATCAGCCGCTTCGTGCCGAGCGTGGTGAGATGTTCTGCAGCGGGATTGGCGGACGCAATGGTCAAATCCGGTTTGATCGTGAAAATGGCAAGCGGCAGGCTGGCGACCAGTCGTGCCGCAGCGCCGGTCATGCTGCCCGTCGCCGCAAAAACGGATCGTAAAACCGTTCAATCTCGCCCAGGACTTGCTCCGGATCTTCGATGAGCATGACCTTGTTGCGGAATTCCGCACTGCCATGCAGCCCCTTGGTGTACCAGCCGATATGTTTTCGTGCGACTTTGGAACCGACCATCGTTCCGTAATGATCAAGCATGGCGCGGTAATGTTCGACCAGCAATGCATACTGGTCATCGAAGGTGGGGCTATCCAACTGCTCGCCAGTTCCAAGCCAATGCATAACCTGTCCCAGCAGCCACGGTTTGCCGTAGGCGCCGCGCCCGATCATGATCCCGTCAGCCCCGCTTTGCGCCAGCGCCTGCGCGCTATCATCGATTGTGTTGATATCTCCGTTTGCGATCACAGGCACCGAAACCGCGTCCTTCACCTTGCGGATAAACGACCAGTCCGCATTGCCGCGGTACATCTGGCAACGCGTGCGGCCATGAACGGTAATCAGTTTCGCGCCCAGATCTTCCGCAATATGCGCCAGTTCGGGTGCATTCAGACTATCGTGATCCCACCCCATACGCATCTTGACCGTCACCGGCACGTCAACAGCTTCCACAGTGGCTTTGATCAGGCTGGCTGCAAGCGGCAGATCACGCATCAGGGCGGAGCCGGCATCGCCGTTGACGACCTTTTTCACCGGACAGCCCATATTGATGTCTATTATTGCCGCCCCGCGATCGGCATTCAGTTTCGCGGCTTCAGCCATTTCATCGGGGCTACAGCCGGCCAGTTGAAGCGAAACAGGCTCTTCGGCAGGATGCCACGCCGCCTTTTGCAATGACTGCCGCGTTTCGCGGATCATTGCCGGGCTGGCGATCATTTCGGTCACATTCAGGCCTGATCCGAACCGGCGCACCAATGTGCGAAACGGCATATCCGTAACACCTGTCATCGGTGCCAGAACCACCGGACAGGCGATTTCAACAGGTCCGATGTTTATCGGTTTGAACGCTGGAGGAGTTGGAAGTTTCGTCATTATGTCAATGTGTGCCTAAAAAACAGGCAGCGCTTAGTTGATTGCAGTCCGTTGGTCCAGAGATTAAGCGCCGCAAGACATGAGCGAAACACGACCCCTTCCCCCTTTCTCTGCAATAATTGTTGCGGCAGGCGAGGGATTGCGCGCCGGGCAGCCGGTACCCAAACAATTTGCAAACTGGCGCGGAAAGCCCGTCGTATGGCACTCGGCAAACGCCTTTGCGTCCGCGGGTGCATCGCCGATTATCGTCGCAATCCCGGATGGAGCCGAGCGTCTCGCAAAAGCTGCGCTTGCCGGCCTGCCCGGTATCCGGCTGGTGACAGGGGGCATGACGCGCCAGGAATCGGTTGTACGTGCGTTGGCGCTTGCGGAAAACGATGCTCCGCAGCTGGTTCTGATCCACGATGCGGCCCGTCCGGATCTGGGCGACGACGTCATCGCGCGTCTGCTGGGCGCTTTGCAGCACCATCAGGGTGCCATACCTGTGCTACCGGTGGTGGACAGTCTATCAGTGGACGAAGCGGGGATTATGAGCGGAAGTGCCGAACGCGATAGCCTGCGAAGGGTCCAGACACCGCAGGGGTTTGTGCTCGCCGATATTCTGGCGGCGCATAAAAGCTGGAGGGGCGAACGCGGCGCCGGGGATGATGCACAAGTGGCGCACGCGTTCGGGTTGAGTGTTGTCCACGTGGCGGGCGACGAAAAACTGCACAAGCTGACATTTGCGGAGGATTTCTTGCCCGATAAACTAACGCTGAGGGTCGGGACAGGTTTCGATGTCCACCGCCTGGTTGAAAACGAGGAATTGTGGTTGTGCGGTTTGAAGATCGAACATTCGCATGGCTTGTCCGGCCACAGCGATGCCGATGTGGCGCTGCACGCTGTGGTTGACGCCATGCTGGGCGCGGCAGGTGCTGGAGATATCGGCGATCATTTCCCGCCCGACGACCCGCAATGGAAAGGCGCAAGTTCGGATCGCTTCGTCGGCCATGCGCTTCTGCTTTTGAACAAGGCCGGGTACCGTGTCGGCAACGTCGATTTGACGATCATTTGCGAAGCGCCCAAGATCGGTCCACACAGAGCCGCCATGCGCAGCAAATTGGCAGAATTGCTCGACGTGCATGCAGACTGCGTTAGCGTTAAAGCGACGACGACCGAACGGCTGGGGTTCACTGGACGGGGCGAAGGTATCGCAGCGCAGGCCGCGGTTACGATTTTACTTAATTAAGAGGACGCGTCATGAAGCGATCAAATGCCATTCACGCCTGCTGCGCCGGTTCGATTTGATGCGTGAGACCGTGTTACCGGTGCAAATTGAAAAACTGGCGCGCAGGGTTGTCGAAGAAAATTCGGCGCTTGGACGAACAATTGTTCTGGCCGAAAGCTGTACCGGCGGCCTCGTGGCTGCAGCACTGACCGAAATTCCGGGATCATCCGCTGTGCTGGACCGCGGCTTTGTGACATATTCCAACGAATCCAAGATGGAAATGCTCGAAGTGCAGCCCGATATAATCGAGGCATTGGGCGCTGTATCTGTCGCCTGCGTCTGGGCAATGGCTCAAGGCGCGCTGAAACACAGCAACGCTGATATTGCGGTCGCGGTCAGCGGTATTGCTGGTCCTGATGGAGGCAGCGATCTGAAGCCAGTCGGGACGGTCGTATTTGCTAAAGCGGTTCGCGGAGACGAGCAGCCCGAATCGGAGATGAAGTTGTTCAGCAGCGCCAACCGGGCGCAAGTCCGCCTTCAGGCCACCGTTTGCGCGTTGGAGTTGCTGTTGCCATAAAGCGCGTGGGCGCGGTCTTCGAATGCCGCCATCATTTTCCGAAAGGCGCGGTCGAAATACTGGCCCGCCAAGGCTTCGAAGACACGGTTGTTAAAGGTAAAATCGACACAGAAATCCACTGTGCAGCCGCTGTCTGCGGGCATGAAAATCCACCGGTTGCTGAGGTCCCGCATAGGTCCGTCGATATATTGTACTTCCAGCCTGGCCGGCCGGTCCTTAATGACCTTCGAAGTAAATTTTTCGCGCAAGCTGTTGAAACCCACCAGCATATCCGCCAGCATTTCGGTTTCACCGTCTGACTTGACGCGCGTCGCGACGACCCAGGGTAGAAATTCAGGATAGCTTTGCACATCGGCAACCAGATCGAACATCTGTTCGGCCGAATAAGGCAATTGGCGGACCTGGTGAACGCCCGGCACTAGCGAGTTTTCGCAGCGGCCTTGGCCAGCTTCGTCTCGCGCGCCAGACGCATCTGTTCGAAATCATCTCCGGCATGATAGCTCGACCGGGTCAACGGGCTGGAAGCGACCTGCAGAAAGCCTTTCGCACGCGCTATGGAACCAAAGGCGTCGAATTGCTTGGGGGTCACAAAGTCTTCGACAGCCGCATGTTTGGGCGTTGGCTGCAAATATTGGCCCATTGTCATGAAATCGATGTCTGCGCTTCGCATATCGTCCATCACCTGATGAACTTCCAGACGCTGTTCACCCAGCCCCAGCATGATCCCGGATTTCGTGAAGATCATCGGATCATGCGCCTTCACTTCTTCGAGCAAACGCAAAGACGCATAGTAGCGCGCACCGGGACGAATAGTCGGATACAATCTTGGAACCGTTTCGAGGTTATGGTTATAAACATCTGGTCCAGCTGCACAAATGGCTTCGACAGCCGGGCGCATTTTGTTGCGGAAGTCAGGTGTCAGGATTTCGATTGTCGTGTCGGGTGTCGTCCTGCGTAACGCTTCGATCACCTTTACGAACTGGCTTGCTCCGCCATCCGGCAGATCGTCACGGTCCACGCTGGTCACCACGATGTGTTCCAGCCCGAGCTTGGCGGCAGCAACGGCGGTATGCTCTGGTTCGAGCGGATCGACCACTCGCGGCATGCCTGTTTTGACATTGCAAAACGCACAGGCGCGGGTGCAAACATCGCCCAGAATCATCACCGTTGCGTGCTTTTTCGTCCAGCACTCGCCGATATTGGGACAGGCTGCTTCTTCGCAAACGGTGTTTAATCCCAGATCGCGCATCAGTTTGCGGGTCTCATTATACCCCTTGCTGACAGGAGCTTTTACGCGAATCCAGTCAGGTTTGCGGGCGCGCGCCGGGCGAAGCGAAATGTCGGTCTGTATGGCCATTGAGGATCACGTAGCGGTCCGGCCCCGCCGCTTCAATAGCTGCAACGGGACGGATTGAAGTTTCAGGATGGCTGATTGGCCTGCCTGGCGCCAATCTCCCTTCCCCGGTGGTGCAGAAGCCGCGCATTACAATATGTGTTCCATTGCCATGGATACCAGCCTGGGTAACAACGCTGCGATGATTCTCGAAACGCTCGCCTCGCCCGTTGTCCTGTTTTTCGTGCTGGGATTTCTTGCGGCTGCCGTCCGGTCGGACCTGTCGATCCCGGACCCGATCGCCAAGGCCATGTCGATTTATCTGATGGCTGCGATCGGCCTGAAGGGCGGCGTCGAAATCGCCCAGACCGGGCTAACCGAAACAGTCATCTTTGCCGCCATAGCAGGCATGGCCCTGTCGTTTCTGATGCCGCTGATGGTTTTTGCAATATTGCGACTGGCTAAGACAGATCCGATCAACGCGGGATCGATTGCAGCGCATTATGGCTCAGTCAGTGTTGTGACTTTTGTGACAGCGGTCGAATTGCTCAGGGGGGCCGGCTTGGACAGCGATGGCTACATGGTCGGGGTTATGGCTCTTATGGAAACACCGGCAATCATCACCGGCTTGCTCCTCGCTCGGCGGTTTTCAGATAAAAGCGAACCGGAAGCACAAACCGGATCTGGCGGACTTGCGCAGGAAGTACTGACCAATGCGTCGGTTATGCTGCTGCTCGGAGCGTTTGCAATCGGTTGGATAGTGGGCGGCGACGGCTATGCGCCGGTCAGCCCGTTCTTCACCGCCGGTTTCAAAGGGGTTCTATGCCTGTTCCTGCTTGACATGGGACTGGTCGCATCCCGGCGTTTGTTTGAAAGCCGTGCACTTACCCCTGTCCTTGTCGCAATCGCCGTGGCCTTTCCGATCGTTAACGGAACCATCGGTGTTGTGGTTGGCACTGCAATCGGATTGGGCATCGCCAATGCAGCAATTCTGGGGGTGCTGGCGGCGAGCGCATCCTACATTGCGGTGCCTGCCGCCATGCGATTGTCATTGCCCGAAGCCAATCCGGGCATATCGCTTGCAATGTCGCTGGGCGTCACGTTTCCCTTCAACATAATTCTGGGCATTCCGCTGTTTGCTGCGGTCGCCCGCGCGCTGGGCTGAGGAACCAAGGAACGATTATGGCCGTAACTGTCACCCGCAAACGGATCGAGATTTTGACCGATACCGCGCTCCTGCCCCGCGTGATTACGATGATCCAGCAGGCCGATATTTCTGGCTATAGCATCGTCCGCGTCGCTGCTGGCGGATCGCGTTCGGGCAAGTGGCGAACGGACGATTTGACCGGAGCGTCGGCAAAATCGATGGTCATCGCGCTCTCGTCGGCAGAAAAGGCCGATAGTTTTGTCGCTGCAATCTCACCGCTTTTGTCCGCGCAGGGGTTCTTGCTGACGATCGGCGAAGTCGAGGTGATTAGAGGGGAGCGTTTCTAGTGCCCGAGTTTGCCCAACTGCTCGAAGGTTATCGCCGCTTTCAGAAAAACGCATATGCCCAGCAGCGCGAGCGATATGACCGGCTTGCCTCACATGGCCAATCGCCCAAATTGATGGTTATTGCCTGTTCGGACAGCAGGGTTGATCCAGCGCAAGTGTTCGATGTCGATCCCGGACAGGTTTTTGTCGTCAGAAACGTTGCGGCATTAGTCCCTCCCTATGAAACGACACCCGGATTGCACGGCGTTTCTGCAGCACTCGAATTTGCGGTAGAAGTGTTGAAGGTGCGCCAGATCGTCGTGATGGGGCACGGGATGTGCGGCGGGTGCAAGGCTGCACTCACGCGCGACCTTCACGGGACCGAGCCTGGCCACGGCGGCTTCATCGCTAATTGGATTTCCATGCTCGACAGCCGCCGCGACGCTGTGATTGCGAGACACGGGACTACGGGACCAGAAGCGGAACGCGCGATGGAGCATGAAGGCGTGAAGGTCAGTTTGCAAAACCTGCGGACATTTCCCAATATCAAGCAGAAAGAGGCGGAAGGATCTCTGGTCTTGCGCGGGACGTTCTTCGCGATTGCCGACGGTGTGCTGCATTTGCTGGATGAGAAATCGGGCGAGTTCGCACCGGCTGACTAGAACGCTGGTTGCATGGCGGCGGACAGCCTGTATCGATAGCCGGATGAGCACAGAAAATCTGAAAAACATCGCCTTGCTGATCGATGCTGACAATGTCACGCATCGCGGCATCGACCCTGCCCTCACGGTCATGGCTGAGCTGGGTCAGGTCAACATCCGCCGGGCCTATGGCAACTTTGCAAAAGACAATCTGGCACCGTGGGACAAAATCACCAACAAATACGGTATCAGGCCGCAGCAACAATTCGACGTGACGAAAGGTAAAAACGCGACCGACATGGCGATGACGATCGATGCGATTGATTTGTTATACCAGGGCAAGGTTGACGGGTTTGGCATCATGACTTCGGACAGCGATTTCACACCGCTGGTTACGCGTCTGCGACAGGACGGGATAATCGTTTACGGCTTTGGCGAGGCGAAAACGCCCGAGTCGTTCAAATCGGTTTGCACCCGGTTTATCGATGTCGCAAAACTCATCGCAAACAACGCTGACGACGATACACCCAGCGGGAAGCGTGAAGGCGTGTCCAGAGCCGCTTTGGACGATGATCTGATGGAGCTGATAGGAGCAGCTTACAAGGAGGCGAAACGTGACGAGAAAGGTTTCGCCAAGCTACAGCAGGTCGGGCAGATTGCGGGCAACCGGTCAAGTTTCGATGTGCGGAACTACGGCTATAAAAGCCTGTCCGAACTGTTTGCCGCCCTGGACAATTTCCAGCTCGAACGCGCGGGCAGCCAACTTCTGGTGCGGCGCCTCAGATAGTAAAATATCGGACCGATACAAAAACGGCGCGAACCGCAGTTCGCGCCGCATTGTTCACGCTGTAATCAAATAACGATTACATTGTCGTGCCGGCAGAAGACTGCTGGTTCTTCGCATAGGTTGTCCACAGGTTCGCAAGGCTTTTGTGCTTGCCTGTAACGCGCGAGAATGCCTCGCGCGCGCCGTCAAAGTTTTTCTGATCCAGACGCGCAATTCCAAGACGGATAAGCGCGGTATCGATATCAGCTCCGCCCCTGTTTACGACCAGCTCGAACATCTCCTGAGCGGTGACCGGGTCACCCAGAGAAAGCGCCGTGTTGGCCAATGAACTGGCCACTTTGGCGTCGCTGGAGGCGCGGGCACGGTTGGACTTGTCGTTCAGATACTGCCTGTCCGACCCGGAGTTGCTCTTTGTCTGCGAAATCGCTTCGGCAAGTTCGGCACTTGTCAGCGCGCCTGATGCGATTGCCGCATCGATGATCGATTGTGCTTCGGTGGGATACAGTGACGGGTTGAGGCCGCGCAAATAATCACGGAACTCTCCGCCGCGGCGCAGCGCATTCGTTCTCATCAGCAAACGCATCGCATCAACCGATTCGGCCTCGGTGTAGCGGCTGTTCTCGACGATTGCGGTTGTCGCGAACGACCAGTTTTCGGGGCTGTTTTCTTCTGCGAGAAGTTTCGCGATGGCACCGTTCAGTTCGTCAGCCGACATATCGCCAGCGGTTTGGCGCGGGACGTTGTCATAATAGCGGCTCGAAGCTTCTGAAGGGAACCTGTCGTTCAACAAAGTGACCAGCTTGACCACCTCGTAAAATTTGCCGCCGTCATAGGCATACTTCAGCGCGCCGGTAATCGCGCCCTCGTCGACCAATGCCGGATTGCTTTGGGACAGATCCAGAATAGCCTGCGTGCCACCTGCGATGTCACCTGCGCGAAAATAACTTTCGCCAAGCACAGCCACGACACCTGCTCGTGTCCAACCGCCATCGATCGCCCGGCGGACATATGTCTGCGCGGTTGACCAATCATCTTTCTGAAATGCGATCGACCCGACAAACCAGTTATACTCTGCGACCTTTTGAGGCGGGGTCTTGCCCGACTCAAGCGACATCAGAATACCTTTTTGCTGATACTCCGGATCACCGGCTTTCACGCCCCAGTTCAGCGTGTATTGACCGGCGGTGTAGCGATCGTCGACAGTCTCGGCCGCAGCATTCATGGCAGCGATTTTGGTCAGGATGTCGGTTTGGGAAACCAGCTGGGCTCTCAATGCCGATTTCGCGGCGTCATCAGCCGTAGAAATTTGCGCGACTATCGCTGCCAGTGCTGGATCATTGTCAAGTTTCTGCAGGGCTTCGACCGCTGGTGTACCGGCCTTTTCAAATTTCTTCGAATATTTCGGCTTGTCCTGGGCATAGGCCGCAGGCGCGATGGCCGAACTGGCTGCAAATGCGCCCGTTGCCAAAGCGATTGCCAACGCCAGATGAGACGCGGGGCGAAGGGACGAGCGCTTCTGCGCTGAGGATTGATTGCGGATCATAGTCAGTTCTCTCCTGAAACCGGGTTATTATATATCAATTAGCATCCAAGGGGAAAATTGTTCCGGCTTTCCTGCCGGGATACACCGTCTATTGCAATCAGCGGTGTAGGATTATGTGTCTGAATGACGATTGAATGTCGCTGGCCGGCGGGGATTTTCGGGGGATCGGTCCGATCGCGGAAGCATATGTGGAAAACGGCGGTCAATAGCTGACGGCAATGCACCCCTGACTCGCTAACACACGCATCTTGCTCTAGTGATACAAGCCTGATCAGGCCCACTGCGGCCACGTTTTGAAAGTATCATGTGAGCGACGAAAACGACATTCTCGAACCCGCTTCTCCGCTAGGGGAATTTGAACGCATCGACATCGTCGACGAGATGAAAACAAGCTATCTCGACTATGCGATGAGCGTGATTGTTTCGCGCGCGCTGCCCGATGTCCGCGATGGCTTGAAGCCGGTTCACCGGCGCATTCTGTTCGCCAGCCAGGAGGGCGGCTTCGTTGCGGGCCGCGCCTATCGCAAATCGGCCAAGATCGTCGGTGACGTGATGGGTAACTATCACCCGCACGGCGATAGCGCGATTTACATGGCTTTGGCCCGGATGACGCAGGACTGGTCGATGCGCCTGCCGCTGATCGATGGTCAGGGCAACTTCGGTTCGATGGACCCCGATTTGCCAGCGTCCATGCGTTACACGGAAGCCCGGCTTGCGAAGGTCGCCAATTCCTTGCTCGACGATCTCGACAAGGACACGGTCGATTTTCAGGACAATTATGACGGCTCCCGCTCGGAACCCGTTGTTCTGCCGGCCCGGTTCCCGAACCTTCTTGTCAATGGCGCAGGCGGTATTGCTGTCGGCATGGCAACCAACATACCGCCGCACAATCTTGGCGAGGTGATCGATGGCTGCCTGGCGTTCATCGAGAACCCCGGAATTACCACCGAAGAATTATTCGAGATAATTCCCGGACCGGACTTTCCCACCGCCCCCATCATTTTGGGTTCTGCAGGCGCTAAATCGGCCTACACGACCGGCCGCGGGTCCATCCTGATGCGCGCCCGCCATAAGATCGAACAAACTCGCGGCGATCGCGAGTCAATCGTGCTGACTTCGATCCCGTATCAGGTGGGCAAATCAGCACTGGTTGAAAAAATTGCCGAGGCTGCAAAGGACAAGCGGATCGAAGGTATCTCCGATATTCGCGACGAGTCCAACCGCGAAGGTGTCCGTGTTGTCGTCGATCTCAAGCGCGATGCGACTGCCGAGGTGGTGCTGAACCAGATTTGGCGGCACACCCCTGCCCAGTCAGGTTTCCCTGCCAATATGCTCGCCATTCGCGGCGGCCGGCCTGAAACACTTTCGCTTCGCGATATTATCGAGGCGTTCATCCAGTTCCGCGAAGAAGTGATCACCCGGCGGACCAAGTTTGAACTCAACAAAGCGCGCGACCGCGCCCATGTGTTGCTTGGTCTGGTTGTCGCAGTTACCAATATGGATGAAGTGGTCGCGATGATACGCGGTTCGTCCAACCCTGCCGAAGCGCGGGCGAAATTGCTCGCGAAAAAGTGGCCGATCGGCGATATCGCGCAATATATCCGGCTGGTCGAGGCGATCGAACCGAATGCCGATCAGGCAGGCGGGACGTATCAGCTGTCCGAAGTGCAGGTTAAGGCAATCCTCGATCTGCGCCTGCAAAAACTGACTGCCCTTGGCCGCGACGAAATCGGCGACGAATTGAAAGAGCTGGCGGTTGCAATCGAAGAATATCTTTCGATCCTGGGCGACCGCGTAAAACTGTATGGCGTAATGCGCGAAGAGCTCGTCGAAATCCGCGAGAACTACGCCACGCCGCGTGTGTCCGAAATCGCGCCGGCATGGGATGGTCTGGATGACGAAGACCTGATCGAGCGGGACGAGATGGTCGTGACGGTCACTTTGGACGGCTATATAAAACGAACGCCGCTCTCGACCTTCCGGGCCCAGCACAGGGGCGGCAAAGGGCGCGCCGGGATGGCCACCAAGGACGAGGATGCAGTCAGCGAAATGTTCGTTACCAGCACCCATAATCCGGTGCTGTTCTTCTCGACCAGTGGCAAGGTTTACAGGCTGAAAGTCTGGAAGCTGCCTGAAGGCGGCCCGACCACCCGCGGCCGCCCGATCGTAAACCTGCTCCCCGCATTGGATGATGGCGAAACAATCCGCACGGTTTTGCCATTGCCTGAAGATGAAGAAAGCTGGGGAGCGCTCACGGTCGTGTTTGCAACCGCCAAGGGCAGCGTCCGGCGCAACAGCATGGACAGTTTCACCAATATTCCCTCGAACGGCAAATTTGCCATGAAATTCGATGAACAAAGCGAAGACCGTCTGATCGGTGTCGCTCTGCTTGAGGCGGGTGATGATGTTTTGCTGGCAACAAGGCTGGGCAAGGCGATCCGTTTTTCCGGCGAGGATGTCCGTGAATTCGTGTCGCGCACTTCGACGGGTGTCCGCGGAATGAAGTTCAAGGAAGCAGGTGACGAAGTGGTGTCGCTTGCGATCCTTCATTCTGGCACAGCCACGCCTGAGGAGCGCGACCAGTATTTGCGAAACGCCCCCTGGAAGGCTGATGCGGATGCGCCTGCGCTTTCGGATGAACATCAGAAAATGGCGGATGAGGAGCAGTTTATCCTGACCGTCTGCTCTAACGGCTATGGCAAGATTTCATCAGCCTACGAATATCGCTGTGCCGGACGCGGGGGTATGGGCATTACAAATATCGATAACATCGCGCGTAATGGCCCTGTCGTGGCAAGTTTTACGGCGACCAAAGCTGACCAATTGATGCTCGTTACCGATCAGGCCAAGCTGATCCGCATCGGGCTTGCCACCATGCGGGTGATCGGGCGGGCCAGTGCCGGGGTCAAACTGTTCGACGTCGCGAAGAAGGAAACGGTCGTCGGGGCAGTCCGGCTTGACGAGCAGGAAGAACCGGAAAACGAGGCGGAGGAGGCAATCATCGAGGAGATCGTGGGACGTGATGCGAACGTGACCACTCCGGTTACAACGCCTCAGTCCGACGCGGATATCGGAAAAGATCCGCCTGAGTGATGCTGACTGTCCACCCGTCTGGCGCGTCGTGCGGTGCCAGCGTTAGCGGAGCCGATCTGTCGGCTCCGCTGGACCCCATGACAATCCGCGAGATACGCAACGCATGGCTAAAGCACCGGGTTCTGGCGTTTCCGGACCAGCATCTGGATAATGATGCGCTCGAACGTTTTACAATCGCAATGGGCGGTTTTGGTAAGGATCCGTTTTTTGATCCGATCCCGGGCCGCCGGCATATTGCCGCTATCAAGCGGGAAGCAGACGAGAAAACGCCGTTATTTGCCGAGAATTGGCACAGCGACTGGAGTTTTCTTGCCAGGCCCCCAGCCGGGACCTGTCTGACTGCATTGGAGATACCGCCACAGGGCGGTGATACGCTTTTCTCGGATCAGATAGCCGCATTTCACGCTCTGCCTGAAGTTCGCAAGTCCGCGTTGCGAACGCTTACGGCAATTCATAGTGCGCGCGGAGCCTACGCACCGGATGGAGCATACGGCGACAAGGACGAAGGCCGCACGATGGCAATCCGTCCGGACAAAAGCGCGTTCGGCACGCAGGAACACCGCTTGATACAAAAGCATCCCGAAACGGGCGAGGAAGCAATTTTCAGCTGTCTGGGTTACATCATCGGTATCAAGGGGTTGCCAGACGCTGACGCATTCGAATTATTGGCAGAGCTGATCGAATGGCAAGGCCGCGAGCAATTTATCTACCGCCATAGCTGGTCGGAAGGGATGTTGGTGATGTGGGACAACCGGTCGGTCCTGCACAAGGCCACTGGCGGTTACGAGGGGTTCAGGCGAAAATTGCACCGAACCACGATCGCGGCCTGGGATGGTTAGCAAAAACCCCTCAAGCGATCTCCTCCGCTGAGTCAGACCGCTCTCCGCGCAAAGTCTGAATTATACCCGTCGCGATCATGAATTGACCGATAAAATACAACGGCCATATCAACCACCCGGGTATCGGGCTTTGTGACAGCAATTCCATGTCTGCGAATATCAGCAAATCCGATATGACAAACATAACGGCTCCGATACCAACCTGATAGCGCGGGAAGCGGCTTGTCCAGGCTGAAGCGGCCATTGCGCCCAGCACCAAAGCGTAAATCGCAACACCGATCGCGCCATCGGTCTGCGACACCAAAATCCAGGCGATCACCGGTGTGAGAAACAGGAGGGCCAACGCTGCGGCTTTCTGGCTTGGGGTAGTCGAGGCCCGGCGATTGCGCGAATATAGTAAGATCGCGGCCAGATGACTCAACAGGAACATCCCGCCCCCCGCAGCAGCGCTCAATTCGATGGCCATATCGCCCAGGGCAGAAAGACCCATGACCAGCGCCAGAAGGTGAGCGTCACGGCCTGAATGCCGGAGCCACGCGTAAGCAGCCAGCAGTGCGACACCCGCACCTTTCAACACAATGACCGCCACACCGGGCAAAACCCCGCTGTCTGCAATAAAATAATAAGCGACGGCGCAGGCGAGCGAAGCAAGCAGTAACGGTCGCCTGCTGGCCAATGTGCGAACTGGCATTTTGAACCCTTGTGTTGCGACATCGCTTGTGTGCCGGATTTTCGCTGCTATCCGATTGCGGCATGACTGACCAGACATCCGGATATGACGTTCACATAATTGGCGGCGGCCTGGCGGGTTCGGAAGCGGCCTGGCAACTGGCCCGCCGCGGTGTGAAAGTGCGCCTTTCAGAAATGCGCGGTGCGGGTCACATGACTGCGGCCCACCAGACCGAGGGACTGGCGGAACTGGTGTGTTCCAACAGTTTCAGATCCGATGATGACCAGAAGAACGCGGTTGGACTGCTGCACCATGAAATGCGCCGCCTCGATTCTATCGTGATGCGTGCGGGCGAAATTGCCCGTGTTCCCGCCGGATCGGCAATGGCGGTTGATCGCGATCTGTTTTCGGCAGAGGTCCAGAAGGCACTGGAGCACCATGAGAACATCACGGTTGTGCGTGAACAGATTGAATGTCTGCCGGCCGCTGGTCTGACCATCGTGGCCACAGGTCCGTTAACTGCCGCCTCGCTCGCTGAAAGTATTGGCGGCGCCACCGGGCAGGATGCACTTGCCTTCTTTGATGCCATCGCGCCCATTATCCACCGCGACAGTATCGATATGGATATTTGCTGGATGGCAAGCCGGTGGGACAAGACGACCGCAGCTTCCAATCCGGAAGGTGATTATATCAATTGCCCGATGAGCCAAGACCAATACCTCGCGTTCCATCAGGGTTTGCTCGATGCGGAAAAAATCGAGTTCAAGGAATGGGAGGCGAACACACCATACTTCGATGCCTGTATGCCGGTGGAAATAATGGCGGCGCGCGGGGTGGAAACTTTGCGCTACGGGCCCATGAAACCTGTGGGACTTGATAACCCGCATACCGCGACCGAGGAATTTCCGATGGGCCGGTGGGCGCATGCTGTCGTGCAATTAAGGCAGGATAACAAGCTGGGCACGCTGTGGAATATGGTCGGGTTCCAGACTAAAATGAAGCACGGGGCGCAGGTCGAGTTATTTCGCACGATCCCCGGGTTGGAAAATGCCGAATTTGCCCGGCTTGGCGGGTTGCACCGTAACACTTTCCTCAATTCGCCCAAGGTGCTCGATCGGCAACTGCGGCTGAAATCTGCCCCCCACATCAGATTTGCCGGACAGATTACCGGATGCGAAGGCTATGTCGAAAGCAGTGCGATCGGTTTGCTGGTCGGCATCATGACCGCCGCTGAACTGACTGGTCAGCACTGGTCGCCGCCTCCTGCCAGCAGCGCAATGGGTGCGCTGCTGTCACACATTACCGGCGATGCGGATGCAGAAACCTATCAGCCGATGAATGTGAATTTTGGTCTGTTCCCGCCGATGCATGATGTAAAAAAGAACCAGCGAAAAGAAGCCTACACATCACGCGGCAAGGCTGATTTTGGTTCATGGCTTGGCCAGGACGATTTCCTGGCAGCGCATTAGCAACGGCAGGACGGTTTTTTCTTGGCACGTTTTGGACGGGTGGTCGCGAATTCCACCTGGGAAAGTTCGCGGTCGCCGTTCCTGTCTGCAGCGTCGAAGCGGTTTGCGGTGGCCACGGCCCATTCTTCGAAATCGAGCAGATTATTGCCATCTGCATCCAGCTTGCGGAATGCGTTGCTGCGCGTGCTCAGCATTTCATTGCGCGATATCGCCAGATTTCGATTGCGGTCGTAGCGAAAGAAACGCCGCTGTTCACGGCTGAGCTCGGTCGCTTCGGGAGGCGCTGGGCCGGTCATGCCCGCCGCGTCGGCAACCGGCAGTTCGCCGGGCGTTTTATCTTCTGCGATCACATCGGCCGGAATTGGCGGCGGCGCGCCTTCTTCGGTCTGCGCCCTGCCCTGCATCCAGAACAGCCCGATACCCATCGCTGCCAAAGTCAGTATGGCGCCTAAAATCAATCGGTTCATGGTGCGACCCTTTCCCTGAAGGGCAGTCTAGCTCATCTGCCAAAGATGCCAACCCGCATTGCCAGGCCCATCGCACCCGGTCCGTCGAGCAGGCCGCGATTTTTGTGGGCAGCGCGCAACGCGAGGGTGTGCAAGACAGCCAGACTACGCAGTGAGCGCGGTAAAGCGACTGCGCGCATCATCCGTTCACGCAGGATTTGAGCGACAGTGTCCTGTTCCTCGGGCGACGACAGATTACATGCCAGATCAACCAGCGCCCAGTCAGCACCGGCTGTCGCGGCGGCATCGGGATCCTCGCCGATGACGGCCGCCAAGGCTGCCCATCCCGCGCCCCGGCTTGTCGCAAAGCTGGTGACATCATCCGCGGTCAACTGATCCTCGCCAATCAGCAATTCCCAGCCATCGACAACGGCCTCCAGTTTGCGCGCAGTTTTGCCCCACGATTTGAGTTCTGCGAGCAGGGGTTCGCCGACCGGCCAGTTTTCGGGTGTATCCCTCAGCCTGTCCCGCCACCAGGCAAGACGCATCTGCGCGAGGATCGGTTCGCGAATGGTCCTGACGATGTCCGCCAGCCGGGCATCAAACTGCATAAGCGTGTGGCAGTAGGTTCTGGCCTCACGCGGAGCATATGTGAGCGCCAGGCGCTGTTCGTGAGGCAGAAGATCGAGGCGGTCACTTTGCATATCGCGCCTTCGTTAGATTGTGCCGGTGAAGTCAAGCAAGCTGGCCGCAAATCTTTCGTAACCCGGAATTAACCAACCCTTTTCGCTTCTCGATTACCAACAGTCTCTAGAAGCGGCAGCATTCGATAGTCAGCTTTGACGAGGATACTAATATGAAATTCAGGGGGCTCCTGAGAAATCTGCGCAAAAACACCAGCGGCAACGCGGTGATGATCATGGCAGTCGGAATGCCCGCGCTGATCGGCGCGGCAGGTTACGGCATTGATACTGCGCAATGGTATATGTGGAAGCGCGAGCTTCAGCATTCGGTCGATCAGGCGGCTATCGCAGGTGCCTGGGCGCTTGCTTATGACGAAGACACAGCCACCTGGAGCGGCCGCGCCCTGCAGGAATTCGACGCCAACCAGAAATTGACGAAAGATTTCGATACGGCGCCGATAATCGAAAAAGCCGGCTATGACGGCGGGACTGATAACAGTGTCATCGTTACCGCCACCGCCAGCAAACGTCTGCCGTTCTCCAGTTTCATCATGGGCGGTGCGGCCACGATCCGCGCGACTGCGCAAGCATCCTTCAAGGAGGGCGCTTCTTACAACGCCTGCCTCATAACGCTCAAGGAAGACGGTACTTCATTCGAGGTTGGCGGCAGCGCCAACGTCAATGCCAACTGCGGACTTGGCGCATTGTCCTGCGACGACGATGCGATTTTAATCGACGGCAGCGCCACAGTTACGACGACATCCATCGCCACCTGCGGCACTGCCAGCGTACCTGCTGCCAACCAGTCTGCGGTTGCTGAAGGCGTGACGAATCTGAGCGACGTGTATGCGAGCACGCCGATCCCCGAACAGACCGATAATACCGCAAAGGGCGTATATGCGTGTGGTAAAGGCTCGAACAAATCGGCGTATCCCAACCCCGGTAATTACGTTGGCGGCATTACCATCAAATGCGATACCGCCTTTCAGCCAGGGATGTATTTCATCAAAGGCGGCACGCTTGATCTGACCCATAATGCCAAAGTTACCGGTTACGGTGTCATGTTTATCCTGCAAGACGGCGCAAGCCTGAAGCTGGGCGGCAGCGGAACCGACGGAAGCGTCGACCTTACTCCGATGGTCCAAAGTGATTTCGTCGGGGGCGATTACGAGGATGATAAAGAGAAACTGGCTCAGATGCTTTTCATCGAAGACAAGTCGGGTGAAACCGATCCGGTTGACCATACGATAAACGGCAATTCGAAATTCAAGATTTCGGGCGTTCTCTATCTTCCGAATGGCAAGGTCAAGATTAACGGCAACTCCGGTACTTCGACAGATCTTTGCTTCCAGATTTCGGCCTACACTCTGTCGATTTCAGGTAATGCGAATCTTAAAACGCTGTGCAGTTATGACAGCTCTTCGAAGCTTGGCACGACAGCAAGCAGCGTAAGGCTGGTGGGGTAATGTTTACCGGGGCAATCCAGTTCTTGCGAGACAGCAAAGGGGCAATGGCGGTTGAAACCGCCCTCGTCGCTCCGCTGCTGGCTGTCATGTCGATCGGAACATACGAGGTCGGCACAATGGTTTCGCGCCAGCAAGAATTGCAGAGTGCTGCGGGCGAGGCGGAAGCCATCATTCTGGCGGCTGCGTCTTCGGCGACAATAGATTCGGCGACAATCGACGACATTATCGAAACGTCGCTGGGGCTGAACGATGACCAGGTTACGCTGAACCAGCGATTTCGCTGCAACACTGCAAGCTCGATCATCGCAGATCCAACATCCTGCAACGTGACCCAACCGATCTATCAATATGTCGAACTGACCGTGACAGACAGTTATACCCCGCTGTGGACCCAGATGGGGGTCGGATCGGCATTCAACTACTCCGTTGTCCGAACTGTCCAGGTGCGCTGACAATGACCAGGATTGCTAAAAAACAATTATCCGGTTTGCTGAAAGACAGCCGCGGAAGCACGCTGGTAGAGTTTGCCTTGCTCAGCCCGGCATTTCTGCTGCTGATTTTCGGGGTGATCCAGGTCGGCGCATACGCGCAGAATTACAACGCCGTACGAAATCTCGCCAGTGATGCGAGCCGGTTTGCGCTCGTCCAATATCAAAAAGAGTCGCGACTTACGCCTGGCCAATTGCAAACGCAGATTATGGCCATGGGTGTTGGTGACGCCTACAATCTCGACCCGGATCGTTTGGTGGTCATGGTGACAAATCAGACCAGTCGCATTGCCGGCGTGAAAGAAATGGAATTGACGGTAAATTATGCGCCGCCGAACTTTCTTGAATTTGCCGAGGTGTCCGGTTTGACGCTAACGTATGAACGCCCGCTGTTCTTGCTGGCAGGTGCTGCACCGCCTGCACCTTGATGGCGCGAGCGCAGACTGATGCTGCGCGCCATGGTTGCTTCAATTTCTCAACAAATTAACCTTGTCTGTTTGCTAGGCGGTTACGCGCCCTGTGTACGGGTTATTGCGGGATGAACCGTGCAACAAAACAGCAAGCCGTGCGATCGGGGCTTTTGACCCGGCTAGCGCATGACCGATCAGGCAATACGCTGGTAATGGCCGCAGCCGCGATCGCGCCGCTCATGGCGATGGTCGGCGGCGGTGTCGATATGGGCCGTTCCTATCTGGCGCAAAACAGATTGCAACAGGCGTGTGACGCCGGCGTCCTTGCGGCCAGAAAACGGGTTGGTACAGAGGTAGCGATTACAGGTGAAGTTCCGCCAGAGGCTGCGGAGTCCGGCGAAAGATTTTTTAACCTCAATTTTCGGGCAGGCGCCTACGGGACCGAGCAACGTGACTTTGTCATGACGCTGGAAGAAGATTATGCCGTAACCGGGACCGCTTCCGTAGTCGTTCCCACGACAATCATGGCCATCTTCGGATTTACGCAGGTGCCGATCTCGGTCAGCTGCCAGTCCAACCTCACCATGTCGAATACGGACATCATGATGGTGATGGATGTGACAGGATCGATGAGCGAAACCAACCCCGGCGATCCGGACAATCGGCTGGCAGTCCTGAAAGCGACCGTTAAGGGATTCCACGCGCAAATAGCAGCTGCTTCCTCGCCGCAGACCAGAGTCAGATACGGTTTCGTACCCTACTCCACGAACGTGAATGTCGGCTCGTTGCTCAAAGATGACTGGGTGGTCGATGAGTGGCAATATCAATCGCGCAAACAGGTCGTCGACCGGGAACAAGTGGACTACCGGACCATATACAGGAACTGGACCAATATCTCGGGTACCCAGAGCGCAGATACGACGTATGACAGTTTTCCGGCAACGTACGTTCCGGCTACAGGTGAAACCGGCTCTGCTTCGTACAATTGCAACGGCGGAAGTGCGCCATCGGATACGCACAGTTCGGATTATGTGCTGCTATCGGAAAGCAGTGTCGAAGTAAGCGATCCGGACGGGACCGAGGTCACCAAACGGTACCGTAAGACAACCAACGGCACAGATTACTGGATCAGCCGGTCAGGTGAAACGTGCCACGTCAGGATGCGCACATATTCCAATTTTGTTCAGGAATACGACCAGGTTACCGAGCCTTACAATCGCACGTTTTACAAATGGCAATACAAACAACTGACCCTTGACGTAAGTGATTGGCGGACATCGTCGAATGGCTGCATGGAGGAACGGTCCACCTACGAAATCACCGATTACAATTCGGTAGATTTCAGCCAGGCTCGCGATCTTGATATTGATGCGGTGCCGGAAGCCGGCAATTCCGACACCCAGTGGCGCCCGATGTACCCGGGCATCGTCTATGCCCGCTCGCTCAATTGGGACACGACAGGTTCGTGGACCAAGCCCACTAAAACGACGACGGCAAATTATCTGAGACCCGGGGGCGCCGGTTTTGCGGCCTGCCCTGCCCCGGCACGAAAACTGGCGACGCTCACATCCGGACAGCTCGACAGCTATCTTGCCGGTATCCAGCCTGCAGGAAGCACCTATCATGACATCGGGATGATCTGGGGCGGGCGGCTGCTGTCACCCACCGGACTGTTCAGTGCTGAAAATGCCAATGTCAGCGCGGCCAAGCAAACAGAAAGACACATGATTTTTCTGACAGACGGCGAGACAGATGCGCTCGATGTCAGCTATTCGACATACGGGCTTGAGCCACTGGACGAACGCCGTTGGGACCCAAGCTCGAGCCTGTCGCTGGACGAGACAATCGAAAGACGTTTTGCGGTAGCCTGCGAAGAGGTCAAGAAGCGCAACATCACAGTGTGGGTTATCGGGTTCGGCACGAGCCTGAACCCGGTGATGACGCAGTGCGCCGGCGAGGGACATTATTTCGTCGCTGACGATGCGGCGCAGTTGAACGAGACTTTTGCAAGTATCGCCGCACAGCTAGGTAGCCTGAGGATTACCCGATGAACCGGGCTGTGTGCACCGTCTTGCGCCTGCGCGGCGACACGACGGGCGCGGCAGTTGTGGAATTTGCCATGGTCGCGCCAGTGCTTTTGCTCACGCTGGTTGGATTGTTCGACCTTGGGCATACAATTTATACCGAAGCCCAGTTGCAGGGTGCGATCCAGAAGGCTGCGCGCGATTCTTCGATCCAGGGCGCAAACGATGTCGAGATTGACGCTAAGGTGACAACTGCAGTTCGGGATATCGTGCAGGGCGCGACGATAGCCTTCGCGCGCAAATCCTACACGAATTTTTCCGACGTATCGCAGCCCGAAGACTACACCGACTCTGACAATAGCGGGCTGTGCGACAATGGCGAACCCTTCGAAGACGCAAACGGCAATGGCGTTTGGGATCAGGACCGCGGGAAAATAGGGTCGGGCGGTGCGCGTGACGCGGTCCTTTACACGGTAGATGTGGCTTATCCGCGAGCGTTCCCGTTGCACCGGTTTGTTCCGCTTCCCGATAGCCACAAATCTCGCGCGCAGACGGTGTTGCGAAACCAGCCATTTAACGCACAGGGCGTCTCTGACGCGGTCGGGAATTGTTTATGACCGGGCCTGCTTTCCTTCGTACTCTGAATAAAGAGATATCGGGTGTAGCAATGACCGAGTTTGCGCTCGTGCTTCCGGTATTGTTAGGCGCAGGTTTGATGGGGCTGGAGGCTGCCAATCAGGCCATCATCCAGATGAAGGTCAACCAGATTGCGGTGCAGGTGGCAGATAACGCCAGCCGCATCGGTGATACGTCCTTTCTGGCATCCAAAAAGATCTACGAAAGCGATATAAACGACGTATTCACCGGAGCAAATATCCTGGGTGGTAGCGCGTTGGATATTTTTGAGAACGGCCGTGTTATCGTCTCCAGTCTGGAGGTTGTACCCGGTCAGGACGACGACCAGTATTTTCACTGGCAACGTTGCAAGGGCGTCAAGAACCATACATCCAGATACGGAGCTGAAGGATTTGGCGCTGGCGGCGGATTTAAAGGCGTCGGCCCGTCGGGCGAAGAAGTGCGGGCTTACGACGATGAAGCCGTAATTTATGTCGAAATCAGTTACGATTATCAGCCTGTAGTCTCGAGCAGTTTCTCGTTTGCGGAAACCATCAGCGCGTCAGCCAGCTTTACCGTTCGCGATAAACGCGACATCACGCAGATTTACCAGCGTAACAGCGGCAGCCCTGACCCGATAGCAAGTTGCGACGTGTTTGACGGCTTTGCCGTGGCAAGCTGATCAAACAACGCGAGCGGCCTCAACCTAATCGCGGTAACAAACCTTTTTGGCAGCAGCGACGATCCGATCCTTGTCGATAAGGGCCAGTTTTTCGAGGTTGGCAGCATAGGGCAGCGGAACATCTTCATCGGTTACCCGCAGTACGGGGGCATCAAGATGATCGAAGCCATCCTCCATACACACTGCCGCAACCTCGGATGCAATCGAACAGGTCGGCCAGCCTTCCTCGGCAATAATCAGTCGATTGGTTTTGGCGAGGCTGGCAAGGATGGTTTCGGTGTCCAGTGGGCGCAGTGTCCGCAAGTCGATCACCTCGGCATCAATGCCCTCCCCCGCCAGTTCCTCTGCCGCTTCGAGCGACAGGCCCACCGCTATTGAATACGATACGATCGTAACATCGCTGCCTTCGCGCATTATCCGCGCCTTGCCGATTGGCAGCACGTGATCGTCCAGTTCGGGCAATTCGAAATTGCGCCCGTAAACCAGTTCGTTCTCCAGGAAAACAACCGGATCCTCACAGCGGATGGCAGCTTTCAACAGGCCCTTCGCATCCGACGAATCGTATGGTGCGATTACTATCAGCCCGGGAACACTCGCATACCAAGGGCCATAATTCTGACTATGCTGCGCTGCTACACGGCTGGCCGCGCCATTCGGTCCGCGAAAGACGATCGGACATCTCATTTGCCCGCCGGACATGTAATTTGTTTTCGCAGCTGAATTGATAATGTGATCGATCGCTTGCATCGCAAAATTGAAAGTCATGAACTCGACGATCGGACGCAGCCCGCCCATCGCGGCTCCGGCGCCAATTCCCGCAAAACCATATTCGGTTATGGGCGTATCGATCACCCGTTTCGGGCCAAATTCCTCCAGCAGGCCCTGGGTTACTTTGTAAGCGCCCTGATATTCGGCAACTTCCTCGCCCATGACAAACACCCGGTCGTCACGGCGCATCTCCTCCGCCATCGCATCGCGTAACGCCTCACGAACCGTGACGCTGGCCATATTCGTACCGCGGGGTATTTCCGGATCGGACTTGGGCTTTGGAGCTGTCACGGGTTTGGTAATATCAGCTTCCGAAGGTTCGCGGCCGATGGCTTTCCCTTCCCCATCGCTCGCCGCTTTGCTTTGGGTAGCAGATGGCGCCGCGCGCGCCGTTTCGTCCGTGTCCTCGCCCTCGCCCGACAATGTCGCGATCACGGTGCCCACTGCGACATTCTCGGTACCCGCTGCTACCAGCAGCTTGCCCACTATTCCTTCATCGATGGCTTCGAATTCCATCGTTGCCTTGTCGGTTTCGATCTCTGCGAGAATATCACCGGGCGCTACTTCGTCGCCTTCCTTGACGAGCCATTTTGCCAGCGTGCCTTCCTCCATTGTAGGTGAAAGGGCTGGCATCTTGAGTTCAACGGCCATCTCAGTACTCTCCCACCAGAACATCGGTATAGAGCTCTGCTGGTTCCGGCTCGGGTGAATTTTCGGCAAAATCCGCCGCCTCTGCGACGATGCCGCGAATGCGCTTGTCGATGGCTTTCAGATCATCTTCCGACTTGCCGCGCTTCACGAGTTCGGCTTTTGCCCGTTCGATCGGATCGTTCTTTGTTCTCTGTTCCTGCACTTCGTCCCGGCTCCGGTATTTGGCAGGGTCAGACATGGAATGCCCGCGATACCTGTACGTGTTAAGCTCCATCAGAACCGGACCATTGCCGCTGCGTACGTGCGCCACTGCAATCTCTGCAGCCGCGCGAACAGCCAGAACGTCCATTCCGTCAACATCCATTCCGGGAATGCGGAACGCTGTGCCCCTGCGGTAGAATTCGGTTTCGGCGCTACTGCGTTTCACCGCGGTGCCCATCGCGTAGCCGTTATTTTCGATCACGAATATAATCGGCAAGTTCCACAGACTGGCCATGTTGAATGTTTCATAAACCTGACCCTGATTGGCGGCACCATCACCGAAATATGCCATGCAAATACCGCCATCTTCCCGATATTTGTGGCCGAAGGCGAGCCCTGCTCCCAGCGGGACCTGCGCACCTACGATGCCGTGTCCACCATAAAACTTCTTTTCGGTCGAAAACATGTGCATAGATCCGCCCTTGCCAGCGGCAATCCCGGCCGCTCTGCCGGTAAGCTCTGCCATGATCACTTTCGGATCAAGACCATAAGCCAGCATATGTCCGTGATCGCGGTATCCGGTGATGACGCTGTCTTCACCCGGTTCAAGTGCGGATTGAAGGCCCACCGCAACCGCTTCCTGGCCAATGTACAAATGGCAAAAACCGCCGATCAGACCCAGCCCGTAGAGTTGCCCGGCCTTTTCCTCGAACCGGCGGATGAGCAGCATCTGTTCGTAGAATTCCAGCAACTGTTCATCGTCAGCCTTGAAACTTCCGCCTTGCTCGAACTCGGTTTGTAAACTGCTGAGTTTGAATTCGCTTTGGCCGGGCTTTTTCGTGGTCTTTTTTGATGTCTGGTTGCTGGTGCTGGGTTTCTTGGCCAAGTGGTTCGTCCTCGAATTTTCGCTACGGCATACACGCTTCGGCATCACCTATAGGGCGAATGTCAGGCGCGAGGCAATCGCAGAGCGCAGCGTTGCATACGAAATTCTGCAATTGTAAAAAACGAAGTTAGCCGCACTCAATCCAGTTCGATCACGACCTCGTCAGGATGGACAAATCCCAGATTGCTGCGAACAAGCTCTCCGACAAGGTCGGGGTCTGCATGATCGGGATGCAGCAGATCGGTGCGGTTTCGCAGTTCGGCAGTTTCAAATTCGAGCTTTGCAATCTGGCTGTTGCGCTGGTCGAGAAGCCGGACATTTTCGCCCCAGGCCAGAACACCGCTGGGGCCTGCGAAGGCAAGTCCGGCAATTAATAATAATCCGGACAGCGCCGCCGCCTGAACAATTTTATCGCGCGAAATTCGGTTTGAAGTGCGGTGGCGTTTCATCATGTCCCAAGAATCACATCTTGCCGATCTATTCAAGCGAATAATGGTTAAGACTGCGGTGCAAATCGTTATTATCGGTTGCGACTTAGATTTTGACACACACCTGCATGACAGGTTACATAGTTTCGCTTGTAACTAATTAAAGGATGCCCCTGATGGCTGATCTGTTTGAAAACCCCCTCGGCCTAGACGGTTTTGACTTTGTAGAATTCAGCGCTCCCGAGAAGGGCAAGCTCGAGCCTGTGTTCGAAAGTATGGGATTCACGCGGATTGCAGCGCACCGCTCCAAGGACGTCCAGCTTTGGCGACAGGGTGGGATCAATCTTATCGCGAATTATGAAGCGCGCAGCCCGGCGTCATATTTCGCCGCAGAACATGGCCCGTCGGCCTGCGGCATGGGCTTCCGCGTCAAGGATGCGGCCAAGGCTTATGCCGAAGCGATCGAGCGCGGGGCCGAGCCGGTGGCAGTTTCAACCGGACCTATGGAAATCAATATTCCCGCCATTCGCGGAATTGGAAATTCGATCATCTACCTGGTTGACCGCTATGATGGCGCACCGATGGGCGATCTTTCCATCTACGATATCGACTTCGTATATGAAACGCAGGACCGGAATCCTGTCGGTGCCGGTATGAAGGTAATCGATCACCTTACTCACAATGTCTATCAGGGCAGGATGGCCCACTGGGCCGAATTTTACGAACGGATCTTCAATTTCCGCGAAATCAGATATTTTGATATCAAGGGTGAATATACCGGCCTGACTTCCAAAGCGATGACTGCGCCGGATGGAAAAATCCGCATTCCGCTGAACGAGGAAGGGGCCAACGGCGGTGGCCAGATCGAGGAATATCTGCGCGAATATAATGGCGAAGGCATCCAGCATATCGCACTGTCATGTGATGATCTGTACACGTCGTGGGACCGGTTGAAGGAATACGGAACTCCATTCGCCAGCGCGCCGCCGGCAACCTATTACGAACAATTGGAGGACCGGCTTCCCGGGCACGGCGAAGATGTGGCAGGACTAAAGCGCCGCGGAATCCTGCTTGATGGTTCAACCGAAAACAATGACCCGCGTCTGCTCCTGCAAATCTTTGGCCAGACGTCCATCGGGCCGGTATTCTTCGAATTCATCCAGCGCAAAAAGGACGAAGGTTTTGGTGAAGGAAACTTTACCGCATTGTTCAAATCCATCGAGGCCGACCAGTTGAAGCGCGGCGCGCTGAAAACGCAGGAGCCAGCCCAATGACCCCGAACCCCATCAGGCTCAATGGTGTCCACCACGCCGCATATCGCTGCAAGGATGCCAGGGAAACGGTCGAATGGTACGGCAGAATTCTCGGCATGGAATACACTTCCGCGTTTTCGGAAGACACTGTGCCGTCCACTGGTGAGCATGATCCCTACATGCATGTCTTTCTGGACGCCGGTAACAATAACGTGCTCGCGTTCTTTGAATTGCCGACGCAAAAGGAAATGGGCCGCGACGAAAACACGCCGGCCTGGGTGCAACATCTGGCATTTCGGGTCGGGTCTGTGGATGAATTGCTGGAAGCGAAAAATCACATCGAGAGCGAAGGCATCGATGTGCTTGGCCCGACGCATCACGGCATTTTCAAATCGATCTATTTTTTCGACCCCAACGGCCACCGTGTCGAACTTGCGGCAGATATCGGCACAGAAGACCAATATGCCGAACTCAAGCGTGTAGCGATGCCGATGCTGGAGGAATGGAGCCAGACCAAAAAAGCGCCGCGCCATGCTGACTGGCTGCATTCCGCAAATGCCGAACCTGATCTGCCATAAGCCGTTGCGGGACCCTTCCTGCACTGACATCGTTGTGCACGTAAACAGGGGAAACCATGCAGGCCGGACAGACAACGCAGACGACCGAAAATTTTGACCAGACGGTGAACGCCGTTGGCACCTTGCAGGATCAGATAGTCAGCATGGCGGAAGGTTTCGTCAGGGCGCTTCCCAACATGGCTATCGCTGTCGTCATTATTCTGATCACGTGGCTGGTGGCGAAATTTGCGGTCAAGATCGCGGATGCGCTAACCGGCAAGACGGAACTGCGCCCCAGCCTCAAAAACCTGATCGACACTCTGGTCAAACTTGGCATTTGGGTGGTCGGCTTGATGCTTGCACTGGTGGTGATGATCCCCGGCTTATCACCAGCCGGGCTGGTCGCCGGTCTCGGTGTCGGCGCGGTGGCAATCGGTTTTGCATTCCAGGACATTTTCGAGAATTTCTTTGCGGGGATACTGATAATGCTCCGCGAGAAAATGCGCATAGGCGACGTGATCGAATGTGAGGGCATCAGCGGAAAGGTGGAACACATAACCTTGCGCGAAACGTATGTCCGCAAGCTGTCCGGCGAAATGACACTTGTGCCCAACTCGATGCTGTTCAAAAATCCGGTAGAGATACTGACCGACGAAAGCCAGCGCCGCCACGAGGTTGTGGTGGGCGTGTCTTATGACACTGATCTGGACGAAGCGGCCAAGGTCATCCGCGAAGCCATGGAAGGCGTTGACGGCATCGACCAGGAAAAGGGCATCGACCTGTTTGCGAGCGAGTTCAATTCAAGTTCCGTCGATTTCACGGTGCGCTGGTGGGCGGGAAGCAAACCTCGCGACATGTGGCAAACCCGCAATGATGCAATCTTTGCCATCAAGCGCGCGCTTGATGATGGCGGCATCGAAATACCGTTTCCCTACGTTACGCACACTTTTAAGGAACCCGTTCCGATAAAGGGCAAAAGCGAGGGCTGATCAGACCGGTTCAAGCCGGTACTGCGCCATGCTCTCGTAAAACGGTTGCGCTTGATCGGCGAACCTTTGCAGGTCTGCCGGAAGGTTGTGCACTTGCTCCTTCGCTTCGGCAAACCCTGTGGATTTTTCGACCACGTCATACCAGGCGGGCGCCCAGACCCCGTCGCTGTCCCGCTTGCCCGCCGCCCACTCAAGCATTCGTTCGCTGAACGGAATATCCAATGCACGGCAAAGCGCAGACAGAAGCCCGCGCGGGTTGGCAAGCACATCGCTGGTATCCACGACGCTGGGCGCCCGGCCTGTGCGCTGTGCAAACCGGTCAAAAATTTCGGACTGCCGCCTTACGCCGATTGCATCCAGATCGACATGATCGTGTTTGCGAACATAGGATGCAAGTACGTCGCGCGGGTCCCTGACCAAAAACGCATTTCTGCAATGATCCGCCCAATCAAGACCGAAGCCACCGAGCATATGGTGGCACATGTGTTTCTGGTACCAGATGGCACAATTGTCAGGGCCTGAACCCGACATCGTTTTGGCAACTGCACGCCAATCAGCAGGCTGTGATTTCAACACCTCGCGGTATAGCGGATGATGCAGGCCTGTCTTTGCAAGAAATGCGGCATAAAATGGTTCATCACTGACTTCGCAATCGCTTCGGTTTTCGAACGATCGCATCATGGCCGTGGAAATATTCCGCGGCCCCGACCACATGGCAATTCTTATCGTCATATCAGCGGGAATTGCCTGGCATATTCGTCCTTCATCCGCGCATACGTGCTGGCGATATGCCGCGTCATTGTGCCTCCCGCGCATAGCTTTGTTCCATCAATGGACCGCACCGGTGTAATGCCGCCCATTGTGCCGGTGACAAAAGCCTCGTCAGCGTCCTGCAGGTGTTCAGGGCTGAAGTCGCCTTGCGACAGTTTTGCAGCCCCTTCCCTGCAGGCTGCGATAACATTGGCCCTGGTAATGCCGTTAAAGCAGTAATCATCGCCGGATGTGTAGATTGTATCGCGCTTCACCCAGAAGAAATTGGTCGCGTTGCAGCTCGCGATATTGCCTCGCGGATCCAGCATCAACGCTTCATCGCCGCCACTTCCGATGGCTTCCAAAAGCGCAATAATGTAGTTCAATCTGCTGTGCGAGTTGATCCGCATGTCAAAGGTTTCCGTACCGCTCGTGCGGATACTGACGGTCTTGAGATCAAGCCCGGGTTTCGGAAGTTTTGGCGGTGCCTTGAATTCTGCTGTGCACGCAATGGTCGGTCTGCCAAGCGCAAATCGCGGGTCCTGGTTGATCGAACTTTTCACGCCGCGCGTAACCATCAGCCGCACATGCCCGCCATCTTCCATTCGATTGGCGACCATCAGGCGCTTGAGATCGTCTTTCAGATCATTGGCCGTCAAACCGATATCCAGTTTGATTTTTGCAGCGCCCGCAAACAACCGCTCGAGATGCGCATCAAGGAACAGGAGCGCACCCTTATGCAGCCGCAGCCCTTCCCAAACGCCGTCGCCGAGTCCGAATCCCGCATCGAATATCGACACTCTGGCTTCGGCTGCGGGGACCAGTTCGCGATTTAGAAGCACGAGCAGGTCAGCGTTTCTCGGATCGCCTTCGAAGTCCTGGCTGCCTGCCATATACGCTTACCTAACTCCAAACCGGAAAACCGATTGGTGCGCCCGACAGGATTCGAACCTGTGGCCTCCAGATTAGGAATCTGATGCTCTATCCGACTGAGCTACGGGCGCGCCGACGGGTTGTTTAGCAAGGCTGTCGCGCCATGCAATCAGTTCAAATCATCGGGCGGCACAATCGGGAAAGGAAGCGGCGTCACCTCGATGCCCTCTTCGGCCAGACTTTTGGCCTCATCCTTCGTCGCTTTGCCGTGGATCGGCACATCTTCCCTGTCGCCGTAATGGATCGCTCGCGAAGTATCTGCAAAACGGTCGCCGACCCAGGTGCTATTCTGAAGAGCCTTCGCCTGCGCTTTGGCAAGCGCGTCAATCGCCTTCGCCACGTCCGGAGGGATGCGGGCGGAACTGACATCTGTCGCGGCCTGCGCAGCGGCTTTTTGCCGGTTGCCCTTGGCGGGTACTGCGGGCGTCATTGGCGCTTTGAATATGTGTGATGACGCGCAATCGGGGCATATGATCAATCCCCGCTCGTTCTGCCCGTCATATTCGGAAGACGAGGCGAACCACCCCTCGAAAACATGGCCGTTGGCACAACAAAGGTCGAACACAATCATAATTTGTCAGGTAACTGGCCGGCGATTGGCCGGCGATTGGCAAGACTGGGCACTTGCTGGCGGACCCGCGCCAGGCTTTCCAGATCAATTTCGGCAAAGCCCAATCCAGCCCTTTCTCCGCCCATGTCGAGAATTATGTCGCCCCACGGATCGACGACGAGAGAATGACCGAATGTCATCCGGCCATCCTCATGGTGTCCCACCTGAGCCGCAGAGACAACAAATGCGCTTGCTTCAATCGCCCTCGCCCTTTGCAGAACGTGCCAGTGGGCTGCCCCTGTTGGCACGGTAAATGCTGCCGGAATTGCGATAACATCGCACATTCTTTTGCCCAATTCATCGTACAGTGCGGGAAACCGGATATCATAACAAATCGACAGCCCAAGCCTGCCCAGCGGCGTGTCCGCGGTAACAACCTCCGATCCGGCAGTATAGGCACTGGATTCGCGCCAGCTTTCGCCGCTTGCCAAATCGACATCGAACATGTGGATTTTGTCATACCGGGCGCTGATGTCGCCGTCCGGGCCGACCAGAATTGATCTGTTCGCCCACATTCCATCCGGCGTTTCAACGGCCAGCGAGCCCAATGCCACGGTTATTCCGGACCTCTCGGCTGCGCGGCGAACTCCGGCGAGCACTGGACAAGCCTCTTCAGCGGCGATCTTTGCTGCCGCCCTGCCCCGGTCTTTATCGAGCATACCGCACATTTCCGGAGTAAACAGCATGCTTGCCCCGGCCGCCGCGGCCTCGCCAATGGCGTTTACGATGCTGTCACGGTTTGCCAGCGGATCAATGCCGCTTGTCATTTGGAGAAGCGCAATGCGCGGCATTACAAGCCCAGCAATGCGTCCAGCTTGCCAGCACGCTCGAGCGCGGCCAGCTCATCCGACCCGCCAACGGTCTGGCCGCCTATGATTATCTGCGGGACGGTGTTTGCGCCCGGAACGCGGCTCTGCATTTCGTCACGTTTGGGACCACCCATCGTGATGTCATATTCGGTGTATTCGGCACCTTTTGATTCGAGAAGCCGTTTTGCCCTTGCGCAATAACCGCAACCAAACTTGGTATACATCTCGACAATCGGTGTGCTCATTTTATGTCCTTGGTTTCGTGTAATTCTCGCGGCCATTCAAAACTGTAGCTGCAATTCTTGAATTCGCCTAGCCAGCACCTATTTTACAAGTCGAACGGCGCCATCCGGGCCGTTCGAACAACGCGGGAGCGATGCCGGAATGCCGGATCGCCCTTTTGTCAAATTGCTCAATGGAGGATTTGTTACCGATGAACCGTCTAGATTGCACCCCGTACCGCCGCAGCACTGTTGGCTTTGACCGTCTGTTCGAGCTGATGGAATCGCAGGCTCGCCAAAATGGCGCTGACAATTACCCCCCCTTCAATATCGAACGGCGTGATGAAGATACGTACCGTATCACTCTCGCAGTGGCCGGCTTTACCCCGGCCGACCTCGATATCACGGCGCAGCAGAACTTGCTGATTATTCAGGGCAAGAAACAGGACGAACCAACCGAAACTGAAATGCTGCATGTCGGAATCGCGAATCGCGGGTTTGAACGCCGTTTCGAACTGGCCGATTATGTCAGTGTGGCAAATGCCGATCTGGCCAGCGGTCTGCTGGTCGTGGATCTGGTTCGCGAAGTTCCCGATGCAATGAAGCCGAAGAAAATAAAAGTGAACCAGCATCCAGTAATCGAAGGCAATAAATCAGCCTGATGTGGCGATAATACTTTCATTTACTTTCTAAATATTTAGGGGCGGACCGTAAAGTCCGCCCCTTCGACGCTAATGCGCCGACTTGGCCGAATTTCACCGTCCGGGTCGCAGAAGACGATCAAATCCGGCACAAGGCCTAAACCTGGTGGTGCCGCGTGTGAAGCGTAGCTATTTGGACTGAAATTACGCGTATTTCGCCAGGAATCTATCTGGCAATCCCGCAATAGTAAGTTTCAAATTAGCACCGGTGATATGGCTAGGCCTTCATGATGCTGTTTGGCAAGATTAAAAATTCCAAGAAAAACCCGCCTAAACGTAAGTAAATCGCGCAAGTCCTTCTAAACCAGACGAGATTGGCGAAGCGCCGCGGCGATAAATCCGGCAAAAAGAGGATGGGGGTCGAAGGGGCGGCTCTTCAACTCGGGGTGAAACTGCACTCCGACGAACCAGGGGTGATCTGGCCGCTCGACAATTTCCGGTAGCAAACCGTCCGGGGACATTCCCGAAAAGACCAACCCGCCCGTTTCCAGCCTGTCGCGGTATGCCGCGTTCACTTCATAGCGATGCCTGTGGCGTTCCGATATTTCGGTTACACCGTCATACATCCTCGAGACGTGGCTGTTGCCCGACAATTTTGCATCATACGCTCCCAGCCGCATCGTCCCGCCGAGGTCGCCGTCCGAAGCGCGCTTTTGCAGGCCGTCTTCACTCATCCATTCCGTGATGATCCCGACCACTGGCTCGCTTGTTTCGCCAAATTCGGTTGATGAAGCGCCGATCACACCTGCGGTATTTCTGGCACCTTCGACACAGGCCATCTGCATACCCAGACATATTCCAAAGAACGGTACATTGCGCTCGCGAGCAAACTTCACGCTCGCGATCTTGCCTTCGCTGCCGCGTTCCCCGAAACCGCCGGGCACGAGAATACCGTGCAAAGGCTCAAGCTCGGAAGCCAGATCGTCACTACCTTTTTCGAATACCTCGGCATCGATCCAGCGGATATTGACCTTGGCCCGGTTGGCCATTCCTCCGTGTACCAGCGCTTCGTTAAGCGATTTATAGGCATCCTGCAGACCGACATATTTGCCGACAACACCGATCGTCACTTCGCCTTCGGGGTTCTGGTGCCGATCAACGATATCTTCCCATCTGGCGAGGTCCGGTGACGGCGGATTTTCAACACCAAAATGGCGCAATACCTCCGAATCCAGACCCTCGTTGTGATATTGCAGCGGAACCGAATAAATGCTGGGTGCATCAAGCGCAGGAATGACGGCTTCTTTCCGCACATTGCAGAACAGGGCAATCTTGGCCCGCTCGCTTTCGGGCAGGGGATGCTCGCAGCGGCACAACAGTACATCAGGCTGAATTCCCAGACTGGTCAATTCACGAACCGAATGCTGCGTCGGCTTGGTCTTCAATTCGCCCGCGGCGGCAATGTAGGGAACCAGCGTCACGTGGATAAAACAGGTTTTGTCGCGGCCAAGTTCGTTGCGAAGTTGCCGTAACGCTTCGATAAACGGCAGGCTTTCGATATCGCCCACAGTCCCGCCGATTTCGCAAAGAACAAAATCCAGATCTTCGACATCGGACTTTGCGAAGTCCTTGATCGCATCGGTCACGTGCGGAATAACCTGCACGGTCGCGCCGAGATAATCGCCGCGCCGCTCTTTCGCGATGATGTCCTGATAGACCCGGCCAGATGTTATGTTGTCGCTTTGCCGCGCAGAAACGCCTGTAAATCGCTCATAGTGACCAAGATCGAGATCGGTCTCGGCGCCGTCATCGGTCACATAGACTTCGCCATGCTGATACGGGCTCATCGTGCCGGGATCGACATTGAGATAAGGATCGAACTTGCGAACCCGCACACGGTAACCACGCGCTTGCAACAGTGCTGCAAGGCTTGCTGCCATGAGACCTTTGCCAAGCGAGGAGACCACGCCGCCGGTTATAAATATGTACCGCGCCATGGGAGTTGGGCCTTAAGGACAGTTAGTGAGTCGGCGCAAGCAGAATGGTGCGGTCAATCACCGCAATTCATGTCATCATTGAAATCGGGTGCTTATTGGGTTGCACCAGCCAAGGGATCATCGGAGGGCGGCGGCGCCTGACCGGGTGCCGGAGTTGTTACCTCAGTGGTTGGGGCGCCGGGTGCAGGAGCGGTTACCGGTGTTTCACCGACAACATTTCCCATTGGATCAACCTGGCCGGCGGGGCCGGCATCGCGATCGACCGTACTGGTAATCTCGCTGCTTCCCGTTGCCTTGACCGCCACTGCCGCGAGCACGATGGAAAGCGTAACAAATGCAATCGCCAGAAATTTGGTGCTGCGGGTTAGAAAATCTGCCGCGCCGCGTGCAGACATCATTCCGTTAGGGCTGCCGCCAATCCCGAGGCCGCCGCCTTCCGACCGTTGCATCAGAATTACGCCAACCAGCGCTGCTGCCACGATGGTTTGGACGACGGTCAGGAAGAGAAACAGTGACATGGTATTTGCAATCTATTGTTGAGTTGCGCGCCATTTAGGCACCCAGGTGCAGTTCGGCAAGCGTTGCAACCTTACGAGGCCGCCGAATCTTCCACTTCGGTCGCTGCCATTACGATGCCGAGGAACGCTTCGGCTGACAGGCTCGCGCCGCCCACAAGCGCGCCTCCGACATCTGGAATAGCCAGAATTTCCGCAGCGTTACCAGCTTTGACCGAGCCGCCATAAAGAATGCGTACTTCGGATTCCTCTTCCTGCTCGCCGTAAATGTCGATAAGCAACGCGCGAATGGCCGCGTGCATTTCGGCAATATCGTCCGGCGAAGCAACTTTTCCGGTTCCGATTGCCCAGACGGGTTCGTAGGCGACCGTCAAACGCGAAGCGATATCGTCACCTTTGGGCAATGATGCGCGAAGCTGTGCGGTGACAACTTCTACAGCCTTACCCGCATCCCTTTCGGCCTCGCTTTCGCCGCAACAAATAATCAGCTTCAAGCCGGCTTCCAGCGCAGATTCGGCTTTAGCCAGCACCAATGCATCCGATTCGCCGTGGTCCTGCCGGCGTTCGCTGTGCCCAAGGATAACAAAACTTGCACCGGCATCGGCAATCATCGTTGCCGAAACATCACCCGTGTGCGCACCTTCCGCCCCCGGATGGCAATCCTGCGCACCGACCCCCATTTGCTGGGCTTCATTGCGCGTCGCATGGATCAGCGTAAACGGCGGCGCGACCGCAACTTCCGCCTTCATAAGGCGCTGTGAAGCACGGTCCATTGCACGCGCTTCGGAAAGCATCGTGCGGGTACCATTCATCTTCCAGTTTCCGACAATGTAACTGCGTTGTGGCATGGGGGGTAAAATGTTTCCTCGAATGTCTTACAGGGCCGCTATATAGAGCCTGTTCGTGAAGTCGCCACCGGCAACGGCAGAAACACCCACAAAAGATACAGGACCTGTTGCGGCAGTGCCGCAGCGGCGATAGATGCGGATCGAATATTCGTGCTGAACTGCAGTGCGACACATTAACAACAGCCGGATACTCCGCCATGATCACCTTCTTTCGCAGTTTCTTCCAGTCAAAGTTCGGCATCGGGATCACGCTTGCGTTTCTGGCCCTGATCGCATTCGCATTTGCCAGCAGCGATGTGGCAAATACTGGTGCGTTTGGCGGCGTTTCCGGGGGTGACAGGGTTGCCGTCGTGGGTGACCGGAAGATTGGTACCGCCGAATTGAGCCGTGCCGCGACCGACGCACTGGATCAGGTTCGCCAGCAAAACCCGACAATCTCCATGCCGGCATTTCTCGAACAGGGTGCTCTGGCCGAGGTGCTCGATCAGCTGATCAATCGCGCTGCAATGTTTGTCTTTGGAGAAAAGTACGGCATCCGCGCCGGTGAAAACCTGGTAAATAGCGAGATTTTGGGCATTCCCGCATTTCAGGGAGCCAACGGCGAGTTCAGTGACGAAGCGTATCGCGGTTTTTTACGTCAGAACGGATTATCCGATGCGATGGTTCGCGAAGATCTTGCTGCTGACCTGCTGCGTAACCAGCTGCTGGTACCGGTTGCGCTGGGCGCGGTCGCACCTGATGCGCTGGTAAAGCGGTACGTCTCGCTGCTCGCGGAAACCCGCAAGGGGGCGATCGGCCTGCTGCCCAGCGCGGCATTCGCACCCAAGGGTAAAGTCACCGATGCGCAGATCAGCGCGTTTTATCAGGCGAACAAGGGGGATTACATTCGTCCTGAGCGCCGTTCCATCCGCTATGCCACTTTTGGTGACGAGGCGCTTGGCACGCTGGCAGCGCCTTCCGAGGCGCAGATTGCGGCGAGGTACGCGCAGGACAAGGCGCAATATGCCGCTTCGCAAAGCCGTACGCTGACACAGATCGTGGTTCCGACCCAGGCGGCCGCCAACGCCATTCGCCAGACGGTAGCTTCCGGCGGGACGCTTGCCGCGGCCGCACGCAGCGCCGGTCTGAGCACGACAACGGTCGGCCCGGTCACACGTTCGCAGCTTGCATCGCAGGCATCGGCAGGTGCGGCGCAAGCCGCATTTGCTGCGCAGCGGGGCGGATTGTCCGAACCTGCGCGGGGCAGCCTTGGCTGGTATGTGTTCGGTGTCGATAATATCGAAAACAAGGGTGGGCGCAGCCTCGCTCAGGTTCGCGGTGAAATCCTGGCAACGCTGGCAGCCGAAAACCGGCGAGAGGCGCTGCTGGAACTTACCGACCGGATCGAATCCGAAATAGATTCCGGTGGCAGCCTGGTGGAACTTGCGAAGGAATTGAAGATCGATGTGAAAACGACTGCACCGGTTACCGCCGACGGGCGGATATATCGTGCGGACGGCACCGCACCTGAAATTCTGGCGCCCGTGCTATCGACAGCGTTCTCGATGGAAGATGAAGGCGAACCGCAACTTGCAGAAATTGTCCCCAATGAAACATTTATGATGTTTGATGTCGCGGACATTACCGGATCTGCCGCTGCCCCTCTGGCCGAGATAAAAAGCGATATCGAAGCTGCCTACCGGCTTTCCGAAGGTTCGAAAAAAGCCAAGGCCGCGGCTGACAGGATTTTGAAGCGGGTTGGTGCCGGCGGCGATCTGGCTGCCGCGCTTCGCGCCGAGAAGGTGCCCCTTCCGGCTGCTGATGCCATTTCGATGACGAGGCAGCAGTTGGTCGCCAACCAGCAGCAGGTTGCCCCGCCAATGGCTTTGCTTTTCAGCATGGCCGAAGGCACTGTCAAACGGCTTGAGGCGCCGGCAAACGGGGGATGGTATGTGGTCTCGCTTGTTGACATCGTACCCGGCACGATTGCCAACGATAACCCGCTTCTGGCGCAAACACGCGCGCAATTGGGCAGTCTCTCAGGGCGCGAATATAGCGAGCAAATGCTGTCCGCCATCCGCAAGGAAATGGGTGTCGAGCGCAATCCTCCTGCGATTGAAGCTGTCCGCAAACAGTTAACCGGCACACAATAGGTCCGGTCCGCTGGGCGCTGCTACCCTCATCAACTCGGGATCCGCGCGCGCCGCTCTTGCGGGCGGAGCGCCCGGTCTTGTCTGGCGCAAGCTGGTGGCAGACACCGAGACGCCTGTGGGTGCCGCGCTAAAACTAATCGAACCCGAGCGGGGCGATTTCCTGCTGGAATCGGTGGAAGGCGGGGAAGTCCGCGGGCGGTACAGTCTGCTGGGTCTTGATCCCGATCTGGTCTTCCGCGCGCAGGCAAACGCGGCCGAGATAAACCGGAAATGGCAGTCTGACCGTGAAGCCTTCACCGCGATCGATGCGGGCGCGATGGGTGCACTACGCGAGTTGGTACAGCAGTGCAGAATGGACGTTCCCGATGGATTGCCCCCCGCTCTTGCCTGTCTTGTCGGCTATTTCGGTTATGAGACGATTGGTCTTGTCGAGAAACTTCCCCGCGCAGCGCAGGGCGATTTGAATATGCCCGATATGCTGTTTGTGCGCCCCACCCTGTTGCTGGTGTTCGATTCGCTTAGTGACAATCTGTTTTGCGTCGCACCGCTATGGCCCGGCAGCGGCGAGCCGGATGACCTTATCGAGCGTGCAAGCGAGCGGATCGATGAAGCGCTTCGGAAATTGGCGCAGGCTCCGGCCATTCAACCCACTGTGTCCGGTATCCCGTCAATGGAACTGACGCCGCGCCTGGCCGAGGGCGAATATGCCGCGATGGTCGGCAAGGCCAAGGAATATATTTCCGCAGGTGACATTTTTCAGGTGGTTTTGGCGCAGCGTTACACCTGCCCCTTTCCGCTTCCGCCACTTTCGCTTTATCGGGCGCTGAGGCGTGTAAATCCTTCGCCGTTCCTGTATTTTCTCGATCTGCCGGATTTTGCCGTCGTGGGATCAAGTCCCGAGATCCTGGTCCGTGTACGCGACGGTGAAGTAACCATAAGACCAATCGCGGGAACCAGACCGCGAGGCTCGTCGCCAACTGAAGATGACGCAAACGAGAAAAGCCTCCTGAATGATCCCAAGGAGCGTGCCGAACATTTGATGCTGCTGGATTTGGGACGCAATGATGTAGGCCGCGTATCGTGCGCCAACAGCGTGGAAGTGACGGATAGCTACACTGTCGAACGCTATAGCCACGTCATGCACATCGTCAGCAACGTGGTGGGACAGCTTGATCCGTCCAAAGATGCTTTGGATGCCTTGTTCGCGGGATTTCCTGCCGGCACAGTCAGCGGCGCGCCTAAAATCCGCGCCTGCGAAATTATTGCCCAACTGGAGAGCGAAACCCGCGGCATTTATGCCGGAGGTGTAGGTTATTTTTCGCCAAACGGTTCGGTTGACAGCTGTATTGTCTTGCGAACTGCAATCATAAAAGATGGTATCATGAACGTGACAGCCGGGGCAGGTATCGTCGCAGACAGCGACGCAGTGTATGAACAGCGCGAATGCGAGGCCAAGGCCAGCGCCTTGATCGCGGCGGCCCGCGAAGCAGCCGCGATTGCGGGTGAACCAAGGTTCAGCCAATGAAACTGGCCTTACTTGTTATCTGCGCGGTTTTGCTGACTTCCTGCGAGCAGGAAGCGGGTGAGGCTGTTTCAAGGATCGAATACGGCAGGGCCGGCAATGTTGCCGTGGTTTCGGACTGCAAGCGCATCGAGTTTGAGGGAAGCGAGCTTACGCATTGTATCGCCGACCCGGCAATCCACCGCGTAAAAATGGCGCTGGGGCCAAAAGGCGGCAAGCCATATCGTAGCCTGGCAAATCTGGCGGGTGGGCGGCCAGCCGATGCCGCGCCCGTCGCATTTGCGGTCAACGGCGGAATGTATGACGAACAGGGAATGCCGATCGGCTATTACGTCCAGAACGGCGACCGTTTAAAAGAATTGAACCGCAAGGATGGCGACGGCAATTTTCACCTGCTGCCCAATGGTGTGTTTTATGGGACAGGCGATAGATGGAACGTGCGGACGTCCGAAGATTTCTACAGCTCTGTTCTGGACCGGCCGCAATTTGGCACTCAATCCGGACCGATGCTTGTAATCGGCGGGAAATTGCACCCGCAAATTTCCGAAGACGGGGACTCGCTCAAGCTGCGTAATGCCGTAGGCGTCGATAATGCTGGCCGCGCACACTTTGTAATCAGCGAAGGCGAAGTGTCATTCGGCAAACTTGCGCGATTTTATCGCGACGGGCTGGATGTTCCCAATGCACTTTTTCTGGACGGAACAGTGTCTTCGCTTTGGGATCCTGCCAGGGGACGGCTCGATCTGGGGCCCCCTCTTGGCCCGATGATCGTCGTGGAAAAGCGCGGGAAGCCAGCGCCGGGGGGAATCGGGCAATGATCCTCGTCATCGACAATTACGACAGTTTCACGTTCAATCTGGTGCATTATCTGATGGAACTGGGTGCTGAGGTCAAAGTCGAACGTAACGATGACGTCTCTGCTGCCGATGCGCTTCGGACCGGAGCCAAGGGTATCTTGATTTCGCCAGGCCCCTGCACACCGGATCTGGCGGGTGTGTCGCTGGATATCGTTGCCGCGTGCGCGGATGCCGAAATGCCGCTGCTCGGGGTTTGCCTGGGCCACCAGGCGATCGGCCAGTACTTTGGGGGCGAAGTCGTGCGCGGCGGGCTCATGCATGGTAAAACGTCGCCGATAATGCATGATGGTTCAGGTGTGTTCGCCCGTCTGCCGTCACCATTCCAGGCGACCCGTTATCATTCGCTGATCGTGAAAAATGCCAGCGATCAACTGGTGCCGAACGCGCGATCGGATGATGATCATATCATGGGCTTTCGGCACAAGACTTTGCCGATCCACGGCGTCCAGTTTCACCCCGAAAGCATTGCGACACAGCACGGACATGATCTGCTCGCTAATTTTCTGGCAATTTGCGGTATCGAGGTAGAATTACAGCCATGAGCACCCTCCCCCCGATTGACGCACATCTGAACGCCGCCGAAGCGGAAGAAGCGTTCGGACGCCTGCTCGACGGCGAAACGACCGAGAGCGAAATAGAAAGGTTCCTCATCGACCTATCTACCCGCGGCGAAACTGCCGATGAAATTGCCGGTGCCGCCCGGGCATTGCGCGCCCGGCTTATACCAATCAAGGCGCCTGCCAACGCCATTGATGTTTGCGGTACGGGCGGTGATGGGCACCACACGCTAAACGTTTCGACAGCGGTAAGTCTGGTGGTTGCGGCTTGCGGCGTGCCCGTGGCAAAACACGGCAATCGTGCAGCATCATCGAAGGCGGGTGCGGCGGATACGCTGGAGGCGCTCGGGCTGGATATGGATGCGGCAGGACGAACTGCGGAGGATACGTTGGGTGATCTCGGCATTTGTTTTCTGTTTGCAAAAAACCACCATCCGGCAATGGGCAGGATCCAGCCGATCAGGCAAAAAATCGGCAAACGGACAATTTTCAATCTGATGGGTCCACTTTCGAACCCGGCTCGTGTCAGCAACCAGCTGATCGGCATAGCGAGGCCAGCTTATGTGCCCATATATGCCGGCGCAATGGCACAGCTCGGCACGGGACACACCCTGATCGTATCGGGTGATGAAGGTCTGGACGAACTTAGTCTCGCCGGCGGAAACGAAATGGCAGACGTCAGTGGCAACGATTTCGAAATGAAGCGCATGGATGCAGCTGAGGCCGGGCTGCAACGCGCACCGGTCGAAGCGATCCGTGGCGGCGATGCCGCCCATAATGCGGCCGCACTGCGCGCTTTGCTCATGGGTGCACCGGGTCCGTACCGTGATGCCGTTCTGTTTAACGCCGCCGCTGCATTGATGGTGGCAGGCGAAGTGCAAAGCTGGCCCGATGGTGTCGAAGAGGCTGCCGAAGCGCTGGACAAGGGGCTCGCCAACACTCTTCTCGATTGCTGGATCAAGTCGGTCAAATGAACAAACTCGAAGAAATCTGCGCAACCAAACGCTCCGAAGTAGCGATCAGGAAACGGCTGCTTTCGCGTGCCGGTCTGGAACAGCAAGCTGGTGAGCAGGGGCAACCGCGCGGCTTCACCGCTGCGCTTGCCGCCGCATCCCGCAGCGGCTTCGGTTTGATCGCCGAGATCAAGCAAGCGTCACCCTCCAAAGGCCTTATCCGGGAGGATTTCGACCCCGCTGGTCACGCCGCAAGCTATGAGCGTGGCGGTGCAGCCTGCCTGTCGGTTCTAACGGATTCGCAATACTTTCAAGGGCATGAAGATTATCTGATCGAAGCCCGCAAGGCTTGCAGTCTTCCGGTTCTGCGGAAAGATTTCATGGTGGACCCATGGCAAGTTGTCGAATCCAGGGCAATTGGTGCGGATGCCATCCTGATTATCGTCGCTGCGCTGGACGATGACCAAATGCGCGAGATTGAGTGCGCTGCAACAGAAGCTGGAATGGATGTTCTTGTCGAAGTCCACGACGCGGCTGAAATGGAACGTGCTGCAAAGCTCGAAACGCGTTTGATCGGCGTGAACAACCGTAATTTGAAGACATTCGAAACTGATTTGACGATTACGGAAAAACTTGCATCGCTGGCACCTGAAGGCACCATTCTGGTCGGTGAGAGCGGGATATCGAACAATGCGGATCTCCTTCGGTTGTCAGGATCCGGGGTCCGCTGTTTTCTTGTTGGGGAAAGTTTGATGCGGCATCAGGATCTCGAAACCGCAACCCGCGCTTTGCTGGCATCATGAGCAGGCTCACCCACCTCGATGCCTCCGGCAATGCGCGCATGGTCGATGTCGGCGGCAAGGCCGAGACATTGCGGAGCGCTGTTGCCGAAGGCAGGATCGATATGTCCGATAAGGCACTATCTGCAATTACCGATGGCGACGCGCCGAAGGGCGACGTGCTGGCAGCCGCCCGTATCGCCGGTATCATGGCTGCAAAAGATACTGCTCGCCTCATACCCCTGTGCCATCCGCTCGCGCTGGATTCTGTCGTGATCGATTTCCGTTCGGACGAGCGCGGGATTATCGTCGCGGCCACCGTGAAGCTGACCGGCAAAACAGGCGTCGAAATGGAAGCTTTGACAGCAACATCGATCGCATTACTCACAATTTACGACATGGTGAAAGCGGTCGATAAATCCATGACGATCGGCAACCTTCGGCTGTGCGATAAAACCGGCGGCAAATCGGGCGACTGGCACAGAAGCGGCTAGTTCGCTCAGAATAATCAGCATTGTGCCCCGTCCGCTTGACACTTTTCAAAATGTTGCTTACTTGTTCCTCATTCGTTCACTAGCTGACCTGTTTGCGTCAGGGTGCGGATATTGATGCGGGCAACCAGGGAGCGACCCGATTATGCTGACTGCCAAACAGCACGAATTAATCCGTTTTATTCAGTTACGGCTTGAAGAAACGGGCATTTCGCCATCTTTCGAGGAGATGAAGGATGCGCTGGATCTCAAGTCAAAATCAGGTGTGCACCGTCTGATTTCGGCGCTCGAGGAACGGGGCTTTATCCGGCGGCTACCCAACCGTGCGCGCGCTCTGGAAGTTTTGAAACAGCCAGAGGATGCGAGTGCGGGGCAAGCGGGATCGGTTGCAGCAAATGATGTGATCGGACGCAAGATTGTGCCGCCGTTGGCCAATCGGCCGCAGCCTGCAAATGATGTGATCGAGATACCACTCCATGGCCGGATTGCGGCGGGGGCCCCGATCGAAGCGTTTGAAGATCATACGAGCCTTCCTGTTCCTGCTGCTCTGCTCGGCCCTGGTGAGCATTATGCGTTGGAAGTTTCAGGCGATTCAATGATCGAAGCGGGTATTTTCGATGGTGATTTCGCGCTGGTGAAACGCACCGATACAGCGCGCGACGGCGAAATCGTTGTCGCTCTGGTCGATAACACCGAAGCCACGTTGAAATATCTGCGTAAGGAAGGTGGCAAAATCTGTCTTGACCCGGCCAACTCCTCCTACTCGCCGCAAATTTACGAACCCGGGCAAGTGGAAGTTCAGGGCAAGCTGGCGGGATTGCTCCGCCGCTATCACTAAAGGTACCGTTTTGTGTCGGTGGCCGCGTCAGGCCTGCTGGCCGGCAGTCTTTGGCTTGATTAGCGTTTGCCCGGTTCCCAGGGTTGCCACCAACCGTGTCGGCCCTGCGTGTCGCTGACCCGGTCGATGCGTTGTTTTCCCAGAAAGAGGGCTAATCCGCCCGATTGTGCCAGGGTCCTGCGATCGGCCTTGAGCCATTTGGGCTGGCAACTGCGGGGAAGAAAGCGGTCTGCAACCACGATATCGGATGCCTCGCAAGCAGCGGCCAATGCGCTCTCTTCAACTAGGTCCTTGCTTCTGGCCATCAGAATTGACCACGCTTTACCCTCTCTCACGATGGTGATCGTGCAAAAATCTCTGCTGCACCGCGCCCCAGGCCAGCGATCGAGAGCGATAATCTGGCCCGAAAGACCTGCCATTTCCTGAAGGTTATCGCTGGCATAACTGCTTCGACTATCGCGCAGCATCAGCAGTATATCCCCTTCCCCTGCGATCCCGACATGGCGCCCATCACTCGACACCAGCACATCCGGGGCCGACAAGTTGAATACCCCGATTGCACCCGCCAAAACGGGGAAAAGCCCGTACAGTCGTCCCTTCCCCCTCCACAGGGCAAGCCATAGCGATCCCGCCAAAAACAGCGCAAATAGGCCCGTGCCCATATGCGGCGCCAGTTTAACCGCGCCGGGTTGTGCGGAAGTGAAGTGGGCAATAGCCAGCATCAGATCGAGCGATTTACCCGCTAGCCACCAAAACGGGGCGCCAATCCCTGCAATGTCTAAAGTGAGGGCAATCGCGATAAGCGGCATAGAGACAAAGGTTGTCAGCGGAATAGCGATTACGTTGGCAAGTGCGCCGTAAAGCCCGGCCCGATGAAAATGGAACATGACGATTGGCATCAACGCTATTTCGATCACCAACCCGGTGACAAGCAACATAAACGCCCGCCGCCCGGTTCGCGAGATCCAACGCTCCTCACGAGGGGCAAGGAATTGCCTGACAGGTTCCGAATTGTGAAGTGCGATGATCGCGATGACTGCTGAAAAGCTCATTTGAAAGCTCGGCCCCACCAGCGTTTCCGGCCACAGAAGCAGCACAAACAGTGCGGCAACCGATACCATTCGCAGTGAAAGCGGTTCACGCCCCATCGCCAATGCGATGAGGATCAGGACAGCTCCGACGCAGCTTCTGATTGTCGGTACCTCCGATCCAGTCAGAAGCGTGTACCCGATGCCGGCCAATGCCGCGAAGGCCGCCGCAGCAAGCGGCAACCGCACCCTCAGCGCCAACCATGGCCAAAGCGCCAGCAGGGTTATGGCCACATAATATGCGCCGGCGATCACGGCGCTGACGTGCAAACCGCTGATGGAAAGCAGGTGTGTAAGCCCGGCATCGCGCATGGCTTCTTCATCGGCATTTGAAATTGCTCCCCGGTCACCTGACGCGAAAGCTGCAGCGATCGACCCGGCCGAGCCATCCAGATTGCGCCGCACATGCGCGGACAGAAACCGCTGAAGGGGGGCCAGAAGGCCGCTCTCGTCCGCCCTTTGCCTGACCTCGACTTCTCCGAGAACGCTTCCCGTTGCGGCAAACCCGGCAAACCAGGCAGTACGCGCAAAATCATAGCCGCCCGGCAGCATCGGGGGCGCTGGCGGCATCAGCCGTGCGCGCATCCGCACGACGGCGCCTTCTTCCAATCCATCAACATCGTGTTCGGCCGGTAGATTGACGCGTAGCCGCCGGGCAGATCCGCTTTCGGCATCACGCATCGCCACAACAAGCCTGACCCTGCCGCGGGCGGGCTGTTCTTCGCGTTCAAGTATCTTTGCGTCGAACCGCACCACTTTTGGATAGTCGATCGGTTCGGCGCCGACCAATTCGGACCGCGCCCAGATGACCGAAATCCCTGCTGCAACGACCAGGCCCAGCGTCACAACGGCCAGTCTCAGATTTACCCGGAATACGCGCTCGCGCCAAAGCGATGCAGCCGCGATGGAAGCCAACACACAAGCGGTAATTGTCGCTATCCAGTGCCATGGTTCGTGCAGAACAAACCATAGCGCGATGCCTGATGCGAATGCGACAGCGATCCATGGCCCGCGGTCAAACCCCGCATTTGATAACCACGCATCCGCCGCATCGCCGATACTGGACAAGTTGAGGCCGCTGCGCCAAGGACGCTGCAGTGCAGCATCGGTTTGCAGATCGGCCCCCTCTATGGGTACCTGAACTGGTCCGGTCACCATTAAACCATTGGAAAGTAACACACACCACATGGCAAGCGATAACGCGAACATTGTCACCCGCTTTGCACCCTCGCCAACCGGGTTTTTGCATATTGGCGGGGCAAGGACCGCCTTGTTTAACTGGCTGTTCGCGCGGCACCATGGTGGAAAAGCGCTGCTCAGGATTGAAGATACCGACAAGGCCCGCTCCACGCAGGAAGCTATAGATGCGATTATCGATGGTCTGGACTGGCTCGGTCTGGACTATGATGCGGAACCCGTCTTTCAATCCAGCCGCGCTGGCAGGCATTCCGAAGTCGCAAACGCGCTGCTGGACGCCGGGCACGCCTACCGCTGTTATGCCACGACAGACGAACTGGCTGAAATGCGCGATGCCCAGCGCGCCGCCAAACAACAGCTGCGCTACGATGGCCGCTGGCGCGACCGTGATCCCGGCGACGCGCCGGCAGATGTCCCATTTACCGTCAGGCTGAAAGTGCCCACACAGGGTGCGACCTCGATCGATGACCTCGTTCAGGGCAAAGTGACGGTCCAGAATGAAGAGATCGACGATTACATCATTCTGCGGGCTGACGGTACGCCGACCTACATGCTCGCCGCGGTCGTGGATGATCATGACATGGGGTGTACGCATATCATTCGCGGTGACGACCATCTCAATAACGCATTTCGGCAGCTGCCGATCTATCGCGCCATGGATACAATCGAGGGCGGATGGGGCGACCCGGTCTATGCGCACATTCCGCTGATCCACGGTGCTGACGGCGCCAAGTTGTCAAAACGCCATGGAGCATTGGGCGTCGAAGCATATCGCGACGAAATGGGAATATTGTCTGACGCGTTGTTCAATTACCTGCTGCGGTTAGGCTGGGGTTATGGTGACAAGGAGGTTATCACGCGAAAGGAAGCGATTGACCTGTTTGATCTGGGCGGCGTGGGCAAAAGCCCCTCGCGGTTTGACATCGCGAAGCTCCAGAACCTCAACGGTCTTTACATCCGCGATACCGACGACCGCACGCTAGCCGGACTGGTGGGTAAGCGGATTACCGGCGATTTTGACCTGAATCTGCTGCAACGCGCCATGCCCGTGCTCAAAACCCGGGCGAAAGACATTAACGAACTTGCCGAAGGCAGCGCGTTTCTGTTCGAGCAGCGACCGCTTGAAATTACCGAAAAAGCGGCGGGATTGCTTGATGATGATGCGAAGGGCTATTTAACGCGGGTTTATGGCCATTTGAGCGCGGAAAAGGACTGGACTTTGGACGCGCTGGAGGCCAGTCTGAAATCACTTGCGGAGGAACTGGAACTGGGCCTCGGCAAGCTGGCGCAGCCTTTGCGGGCTGCGCTAACCGGGCGAACGACTTCACCCGGAATTTTCGATGTGCTGGTGCTACTCGGCAGAGAAGAAAGCCTCGCGCGGATTGACGCGCAAGCAGCGTCAGCAAGCTGATAGATTATACGTTAAGGAGTACGCATTTTGGCGGACAAACAGGCGACGCTGGCACTGGGCGGCCAGAATTACGATTATCCCGTTCTGAACGGAAGTGTCGGCCCGGACGTGGTCGATATCCGCAAATTATACGCCCAGACTGGCGCCTTTACGTTCGATCCCGGTTTCACATCGACGGCAAGCTGCGAAAGTGCGCTCACCTACATTGACGGTGAAGAAGGCGTTCTGCTCCATCGCGGTTATCCGATCGGCCAGCTTGCCGAACATTCCAGCTTTATGGAAGTTTCGCACCTGCTGCTCAACGGCGAGCTCCCCGGCAAGGACGAGCTTGACGACTTTACCTACACCATCACGCGGCACACCATGCTGCACGATCAGCTGCGCCAGTTCTACCAGGGGTTTCGCCGCGACGCGCACCCGATGGCGATCATGTGCGGAGTGGTTGGCGCATTGTCGGCATTTTACCATGACAGCACCGATATTTCCGATCCGGAGCACCGCAAGATCAGCAGCCATCGCCTGATCGCCAAAATGCCCACAATTGCTGCCTGGGCGTATAAATATTCGCTTGGCCAGCCATTTTTGCAGCCTGACAATTCGCTCAGCTATACGGGCAATTTCCTGCGGATGACATTCGGCGTGCCGGCTGAAGAATATGAAGTTATTCCCGCTGTTGAAAAGGCGATGGACAGGATTTTCATCCTTCACGCCGATCACGAACAAAACGCTTCTACCTCGACAGTCCGGCTTGCGGGTTCGTCAGGTGCAAACCCGTTCGCCTGCGTGGCTGCGGGTATCGCTTGCCTGTGGGGGCCGGCACATGGCGGCGCCAACGAAGCGGCTCTGAATATGCTGCGAGAGATCGGAACGCCGGATAAGATCCCGCATTATATCGAGCGCGCAAAGGACAAGAATGATCCGTTCCGCCTGATGGGCTTCGGACACCGCGTTTATAAAAATTACGATCCGCGCGCCATGGTGATGCAGAAGACTGTGCGCGAGGTATTCGATGCGTTGAAAGTGGATGATCCGCTGTTCGAAACTGCGCTGCAACTGGAAGAGATGGCGCTTAACGATGATTATTTCAAAGAGAAAAAGCTGTTCCCGAATGTGGACTTCTACTCGGGCGTAATTCTTTCGGCGATCGGTTTCCCGACCACAATGTTTACCGCCTTGTTCGCATTGGCCCGGACAGTGGGCTGGGTAGCGCAGTGGAACGAAATGATTTCCGATCCCGGCCAAAAGATCGGGCGACCGCGGCAGCTTTACACCGGCCCGACCCAGCGGGATTATGTCCCGGTGGATAAACGATAAAGACTGTCGCTGCTGCTGAAGGGACCGCGCATGATGCTTCGATATTTCTTGCAGATAATCGGCGTCGCGCTGGTCCTTTCAGGTGGCCTTTGGACTTTTCAGGGTTTGGGCCTCGTAAACTGGCCCGCGGACAGTTTTATGGTCAATCAGGGCCGCTGGGCGATTTATGGCGCGCTCACGGTTGCAGTCGGAGTGGCACTGCTCTGGAGCGCGAAGGTCCGCGGCTCCTGATCGTATGGTCAATCAGGCTTGGGTAATGCCAGTGTAAACCGGGCGCCCTGGCCCTGAGCGCTATTGACAGTCAAATCGCCGCGCATCGCTTTGGCCAGCGTTTTAGAGATGAATAGTCCCAATCCGGAACCTCCATCGCCGCTTCTGCCAAGGCGTTCAAATTTTCCGAAAACCCGCTGCTGCTGATCGGGCGACAGTCCCTGCCCCTGATCGGCAACGGTCAATGTCGCCATCGTCCCTGTATCTTCCAGGCGGAGCCATATTTGTGACCCTTCGGGCGAGTAGTTTATGGCGTTGCCGACGAGGTTCAGCAGGACTTGCAAGACGCGGCGAAATTCGCCGACCGCGGGCAGTTTTTCGCTTTCTTGCGGGGCAGCAATCGTAATCTTGCGTCCCTGCGCACGCACAGCCAAAATTCCGGCAGCGCGCCGGGCGACATCGCCAAGATCGATGATATCGGGAGCGACGGAGAAGCTGTCTCCTTCGACAATTTCGAGATCGGCCAAATCGTCGATTAACGCCAGCAAATGTTCGCCAGCGGCAGAAATGTCAGCCGCATAACCACTGTATTCGTCGGATATGGGCCCGGCCAGTCTGCTACGGATGGTTTCCGCATTTGCAATAATTCGTGCAATCGGTTGACGTAAAACCGGAGCGATCTCTCGTCCGATCTGATGTGACGGTGCGCTTTTCGTGTCAGCTTTGAATTGTGAACCTTCGGGCGGAACATCATGGGAATGCAGATAGATTTCAAAACCGGCGTCAGCGGTCGCCCCTGGCGCTTTTAACGGCGCAATAGCGGCGCGCCACACGCGTCCTGATGCTTCGAGCCGCAATTCCGCGCCGTCAAGCAGACGCCAATGCATCGGTTGGCGGTGGGTGTTTCCTTCAAATTCGACAAAATCTGTCCAGCGCTTACCCAGGTTTGCCCGCATGATATTTGTCGCCGCTACCACGTCAGGTGCACGGCTGATTACCGATACCAGTCGGTGTTCGATGTCCGTCCGCAGTTCAATCTCGGCGGCATGGCGAATGATTGCGAAATCGCGGTCGTGCTCGGCAACCGGGTCCAGCTGGTTTACCGATGCCGTTTGCCATGAAGCAACAGCCACGCTGCAGCCTGCGCCATCTGCGTTTGTGGGTGTAATTTCTATCCAGGCAGAAATTTGTTCGGAGCCGTCATTTGCCACCATCGTACGGGCGATCTTGCGGCCATTCGCAGTGGCTTTTTCAACCATTTCCCGAAGCTGGGGGATAGCGATCCTACCGGGAATGTCTCCGCCGCACCGGCGCTGCAGACTGGCAAGGGGTTCGTCTGCTGAAATCAGAAGATTTTCCGCATCGGTGGCGCCGTACGCCAGAATGTCTGCCCGTTCCGACATAATCAATCTGAATGCCGCAGACCTGATCGTGCCAGCATTGCCGCCGCGCGATCTGCGCGCAGAAGCCCGAAATCCGCGGGAAGCGATATCTCCGGATGCAGCTGGGCAAATTGTTCCGTTACCGCCTTGGGTGACAGTCCCGCAGCGCGTAATGTGAGTGCCAGCCGCGCCAGTTGGCGATCATTTGTGGCCATTGCAATCAGGTCGCGCGGTTGATCGGTCGCGGCGGACAGGCCGCTAAGATACAACGCCGGTCCTGCCTGGGAAATCACGAAAGTATCAGCCGCATTCTTGGCCATGTTTCGCACCAGGCGCCGCGCGATTCCCGTTCTGCTGGCATCTTCGCCGAATTCTTCCCTGAGGTTTGATGTGGCCCGGTTGACCGTTTCGGGGGCAGCATCTCCGGCGTGCGAATCCAAAGTGAGCAATGCCAGATTGAAATGAGCCTGTGACAACTCGGTCAGTGGCAATTCCATCCTGCGGATTTGTTGCATGAACCGCGCCTGCGCCGCGAGCAACGCCATTCCGTCTGCCGCCATATCAACATCATTTGACGCTATAAGCGTCTGGAGTAACGGTGAAAGGACAGCGTCAACGACACCGCGAGATTGAAGGCGCGCTGCAAAATGCCACTCCAGAACCAGCGCGTGACAATGGTGCACGAAGGCAGGTTCTTCTATCAGGGCATTCGTAAGTGAGGGTACAAGTTCGTCGAGCAGTTCATAAGGTTCGGCAATGCTTTGGGCCGATGCAATCGCCATCACAAACTGGCGCGCGCAATCACCGGTCATACCCCTGATCCGGGCGATGATTTCGTCGCTGAACAGCGAATGATCATCATTCGCCAGCAAATGGCCCAGAATCGGCCCTGCGGTTTTCAACACCATATCGCCCTGATCAAGCGCATCGTGCAACACACGCTCGATTGGTTGCACATCATTTTGGGGCGAAGCCGGTTCACTCATGCGCACCCGCATAGCCGGTTTTGGTTAAGCGCGCGTTAGCCCAGCCCTGTTCAGTCGCACACCAATCAATATCAGCGTGATAATTCCTAATATTTGCAGAGTGTTGACACCAACTTCTGACAATACCGCGAGTGCGAGAATTATTGATAGCAGTGCCCTTTCGCGGACTGTTTTCCAAATTGGAGCGATACCTGTCATTTCCGATATTTTCAGCAGGCCCAATAACACAATTGCTGAAAAGGCTACGTTGAGCCGCTGATCTTCCGCCACCGCCATAACGCAAAGCCAGATGAGCATTGCTTCGAGGGCCCAAACTGCGGCGGACGGCAGATCAATGCATTTTGGCGGACCGCCTTCCATAACGGCAATACTGCGCGAAAAGGCCGCCAGAACGAAGGCGGCTGAAAGGCCCGCCAACCCGATGGCCGGGGCGAAGAACCACCCTGCCATTGCCGACAGCAACCCGGTACAGATCGATGCGGCAGCGATCCTCGCCGAACCAAAACTCCGGCCAAGCAATTTACTGCCAGTTGCCAGCATAATCCGGTCGGACAAGGCACTGATCGGTGTCCAGACGCTGGCCGGGACAAGCCGCCTGCGAAGCATCGTTTCTTCCAGCCGGGTTGCCTGCTCCCGCGTTTGCGGCAGCGCCCACCTGCTATCGGACAAAAGTGCTGCATCAAGCGGCATAAGCTTCATGCCGCCTTGAAGCGCGATCCGTAACAGTGCGGAAACAGGATCCATGCCGTCCGGCAGGCTGAACAATTTTTCGATCAGTCGCCCCGGCAAAAGCATTACGCCGGCCCATCCGAACTCGGCATCGATGCGTTCGAAACCGGCAGCAACAGCGGGATCCGAACCGAATACCGCGATCGAAGGACCCATATCGGCCCAATTGGCCAAAGCGTCATCGTCAAAAACGGCGTCACGTTCCATCACCAACACCTCGTCCGCAGCGGTGACGAGCCCTGATAGGTCGCGCAGGTGTTTGATGGTGTTGAATTTGGCACCGGCCTTCTCGGCCGAATGTTGAAGCGCGAAAACCTGCTCCGACATATTGTCAATTTCGCAAATGATCCGCTCGGCACCCAAGGCCAGCGTCTGCCCCAATTGCCGACCGGCTAAAGTCTGGCCGGCAATTTCCATGCAGGATGTCGTTTTATCCGGATCTGCGTGATCGCCGGTGATTGAAATTATCGCGGTACGCAAATTGCCGGGCTCCCATCCAGTCCTGGTGGATGTAAGTCCTATGCACTACCATGCCAAGCGTGACGTGTCAGTCCGATGCTGCTGCGAATTCGACCTGAAAGGCTTCCAGCCGGCGCACGATCGCGGGATCGCCAGGCGCCGATTCGAGAGCTTCTTCCGCGAGAACGATCAATTCCCCGGCATGAAAACTTGCTGCCAGCCCTTTCAGGCGCATGGCAGCAACATTCCAGTTGCCGTCACATCTGGCGCGTTTCAGCAGATCAATCTGCTTTTCCAGGCTTTCCGTGAACGCCTTGCGGAGTTCGGCGAACAAGGCGGCATCATCGCCTGCAGCCGCCGACAATGTCGCATCCAACGCTCCGTTTTCATATACCATTGCCCTGCGCTAGGGGAATAAGGTTAAGGCAGGGTTTATCCGTTCGCACATCATGATATGCTGCGCAGATGATTGACCGCAGCCGCCTTGTCGCAATCGATGCCGGACCCGAGCCTGAAGAGGCCGAGTTCGAAGAAATTTCCGAAAACACCGAGGAGCTTCGGCTTGATGAAAGCTGGGCTGAAGACTGGCCTGAAGATGAAGACAAACCTCCGCGCGATTTGGCATGGGCGCTTCCCGCATTTGCAGGCGTGGTTGTCGCGGCATGGAGCGGATTTTTCGGATGGCTGAATTGGTCCCGGATGTCATCCGGAGCCACTCCGCAGATGTGGTCGGACTGGATTGGCGATTGGGCCGTGCCGGTTTTGCTGGTCGTGGCAGTATGGCTGTTGGTCATGCGAAACAGCCGGAAAGAGGCTTCGCGGTTTGCCGACACGGCGCAGTCGCTTTCAGCGGAATCGGCGCGTCTGGAAACCCGGCTCGGGGTGATAAACCGTGAACTCAGCCTCGCACGCGAATTTCTTGCCGCCCAGTCGCGCGAACTGGAATCGCTTGGGCGGATAGCATCAGAGCGTTTGTCGGAACATGCAGACAGGCTTCAGACGCTGGTCATCACGAATGGTGCACAAGTCGATTCAATTGCAGAGGTCAGCGTCACCGCGCTTGGTAATATGGACAAATTGCGTGACGATCTTCCTGTGATAGCCAATTCGGCGCGCGATGTTTCGAACCAGATCGGCGCAGCGGGGCAGAACGCGCAGCAGCAGCTCGAAGAACTGGTCAGCGGGTTTAACCGGTTGAACGATTTCGGCCAGGCGAGCGAGCGGCAGGTCATCGCGCTTGGTGAAAATATAGGGGCCACTTTGGCGAGGTTCGAGGCGCAAACGCAGCAGCTTGATGACATCGTCAGAGCCCGTTTCGACGCATTGACCCAAAGCAGCGAGGAATTCAGGACCGATCTGGACAACCGCGAAGTCGCTGCGCTTGCGGCAATCCGCCGGCGTGCGGATGCTTTGACTGCCGAGATAGATGCTGCGCGCGGCACTCTGGAAGAGCAGGAAGAAGAAGCGCTACGGTCATTGCGTGCCCGTCTGGGAGGGCTCAAGGACGAGAGCACGACAATCGCCCGATCCGTGCAGGACGGACAATCCGCGGCGCTGGGGGTCTGGCAAAACCAGATCGAAAGTTTGCGAGTGAGATTGGTCGAGACAATCTTGGAAGTGCAGACAATTGATGAACGGGCAATCGATTCGGCCAATGCGCGACTGGATGCATTGCGCACCAACGCGCAAACCGTCGATGAAAAAGCGTTGGAGAGAAACCAGCTGTTTGGCGAACAAATGGAAAATCGCCGGGCCGATATTGCGGCAGATGAGCAGGCGGCAAGCCATGCGCTCTCCGATCAAATGGCCAGGTTTGACGCGGCGCTTGCCGAACGCAGAGCGGAACATGCCTCCCATGCCGCCAATATGGAAGCCCAAGGCGAAATGCTGGCGGCAAGGTTGGCCGAACTCGAGGCTCACATGTTGGCGATCACAGCGCAGAGCGAGGATGCCGAGCGCCGCATTTCCGGCGGATCTGACGAATTGGCCGCCAGGCTGGGCGAAAGCCGCGAATTGCTCGACACGACCGGATCCGCAATCTCCGCTTTGACCGACGCCAGCGTGAGATTGCTTGAGCTTATTCAGGCCAGTGCCCGCCATTCGGGCGAAGAACTTTCCGCGTCGGTAGGAATGGCTGAAGAGCGCCTGGGAGCCTTGACGTTGCAGGCCGGGAACGTCCGATCGATCATTGCGGAGGCAGACGAGAAGGGCCGCGGATTGTCCGACTACGTCATTACTGCACAAGACCATGGCAAACTGGCCGAAAATCAGATTGCCGCGTTGCACGGCAAAATCCGCGATGCCGATGAACAGCATGTCGCATATCTGGACAAACTTCAGTCCGGATTGGCGGCATTGCACGACGAAAGTGTCCGCGTCGCAGAAGCGTCACAAGGTGAACTGAGGGACGCAATCGCTGTTCTGGAACACGCCGCTAGCACCGCTGTCGCATCATTGGGTAATCAATCAGCGGCGCAAACAAGGGCGCTGGCTGACAGCATCGGTGACCAGGCAGCCAGATCAATCGATGAAGCACTCCGCCACCGCACAAGCGAAGTCATGGCGGAGCTTGATATTGCTGCGACCAGGGCTGCCAACACCGGAAGGGAAGCGGCAATCCAGCTGCGTGACCAGCTGGCAATGGTGAACGAACTCACAGGAAATCTTGAAACCAGAGTAACGCGGGCGCGTGAACGGGCACAGGAACAGGTGGACAACGATTTTGCGCGCCGCGTTGCGCTGATAACCGAAAGCCTGAATTCAAACGCTATCGACATCGCCAAATCACTATCAAGCGATGTCACCGACACATCATGGGCAGCTTACCTGCGCGGCGACAGAGGCATATTCACAAGGCGCGCGGTGCGGCTTCTGGACAATCAGGAAGCTCGCGAAATTGCTCTGCTTTACGAAGAAGACGGCGATTTCAATGACCATGTCAGCCGCTATATCCATGATTTCGAGGCAATGCTGCGCAGTCTGCTCAGCACGCGCGACGGTAACGCGCTCGGGGTGACGCTGCTATCTTCGGACATGGGCAAATTATACGTGGCGCTGGCACAGGCGATCGAGAGATTACGCGAATGATCTAGTCGTCGAACCCTGGCGGTGTACCGAAAACATTGATGTCCTCGGCACTTATCCAGCCGTAGATATAGTTCAGTACATAAAGCGTGGTAAGAATGGTGCTCATGATTGCGGCGCGCAACATATGCTTGGGAAACGAAAAGTTTGCCGGAGCGCTGTCTGCCTGCCCCGGCACTTTTTCGACCCCCATCTCGTCGTGCGTTTTCATACCGAAAGGTAGCAGGACGAAGGCGCTCATCACGAAAAAGAGCACATAAATTGCGACGATCGATGTCCAGTACATGCCCTATTCCCCGGCGAGGATAACCTTTACCTGCGGTTTCTTGCCGCTCCAACGCTTGGCGGCGCGGCGCGCAGCAAGCCTGGCCGCCTCGATTACCGCAGCGCGATCCTTGCGCTCGGCACCCTTGAGCTTCTTCAAGGCTTTCACAACATCAGCTTCAGCTTCTGCCACGAAATCCGGGTAATCTTCATCGAGCGGCAAACCCATGCTGTCAATTTGTGCTGTGCCGTCGGACGACAGGACGACGATCAGAACGCCATCAAGTGCCAGGCGGCGCCGGCCTACGATAGCCTCACCGTCGGCGGGAACGATCACATCACCGTCGAGCACCAATCGGCCGGTGCGTACTTTTGCAAGCCGTTCCGGCTTACCCGGAGCAAGGCGCAATATGTCGCCGTTCTGCTGGAAAACGGATTGCGGAATACCCGCCTCTTTGCCAACCCGCACCTGTTCCTTCATATGTCTGATTTCGCCGTGTACCGGCACCAGAATTTCCGGCCGGATCCAGCTGTAAAGCGCTTCAAGTTCTGGCCGTCCCGGATGACCCGAAACATGTATTTCGCTCTGCCTGTCGGTAACCATCTCGATGCCGCGTTCGGCGAGACGGTTCTGAACCTTGCCGATGCTCACCTCGTTGCCGGGTATCTGGCGGCTCGAAAAAAGCACCACGTCTCCTGCGTCGAGCGCAATTTTGTGAGAGCCCTCGGCAACTCGTGACAAGGCAGCGCGAGGCTCACCCTGTCCGCCGGTTGCCACGATCATGATTTCACCGCGGGGAAGTTTCATCGCAGTCTTGAAATCGACGGTCGCCGGGAAGTCCTGCAAATAACCATTGGCCTGGGAAACTTCGACCATCCGGTCCAGCGACCTTCCTGCCACACAAAGCTGTCGGTTGGTCTCTCTGGCCACTTCGCCCAGCGTCTGCAGCCGCGCAACATTGGAAGCAAATGTGGTCACCATCACCCGCTTGCCCTTGTGCTTCTTGACCTCCGCCATCAACCCCCGGTGCACTGCACCTTCCGATCCGCTTGGATTGGGGTTGAAAACATTGGTCGAATCGCAAACCATCGCGAGAATACCTTCATCGCCGAGTTCGGTCAGTTCTTCCTGCGTAGTCGGCTCACCAATGATCGGTTCTTCATCCAGCTTCCAGTCGCCCGTATGGAAAATCTTGCCATAAGGGGTTTCGATAAGCAGCGCATTGCCCTCGGCAATAGAGTGCGCGAGCGGATAATAACTCACTTCAAACGGTCCGACATCGAACGGTTCGAGATCCTTGACAATGTTCAGTTCGACATCGTTGGTCAGGCCCGCTTCCTGTAGCTTGCGCTTCACCAGTTCGGCAGTGAACGGCGTGGCGTACAGCGGCACCCCCAGGTCGGCAGCGAAATAGGGAACGGCACCGATGTGATCCTCATGACCGTGCGTAAGCACCACCCCGACCAGATCATCAAGCCGGTCCTCGATAAACTCCAGATCGGCAAATACAAGGTCCACGCCGGGATATTCGTTACCGCTGAATGTCATGCCCAGATCGACCATCAGCCACTTTCCGTCGCAGCCGTACAAATTTACATTCATGCCGATTTCGGCTGATCCGCCAAGCGCGAGAAACAACAGTTCTTTTTCGGGTTTGAAGTTCTTGTTCACGTATTTTCGCTCTTGTGTCCGGCACGCATCGCGAGCGTAGCGAGGCCTTCCAATGTCAGGTCTGCATCCACCACGTCAAAAATCTCCGTATGTTTGTCGAACAGGATCGCAAGGCCGCCGGTCGCGACGACTTGCGAAGGCCTGCCAATTTCCTTCTTCATCCGCCCGATCAGGCCTTCCATCATGGCCACATAGCCCCAATATACCCCGATCAGCATCTGGTCTTCGGTGTTACGCCCGATCACGCTGCGTGTCTCTGGCGCACGAATAGCTATGCGCGGTAATTTTGCGGTCTTACCCACCAATGCGTCGAGCGACAGATTGATCCCCGGTGCGATGATACCGCCCTTGTACGCGCCGTTGAAATCGACGACTTCGAACTTGGTTGCCGTGCCGAAATCGACCACGATCAGGTCGCCGGGATATTTCTTGTGCGCAGCAACACAGTTCAGCGCCCTGTCAGCGCCGAGCGACGTGGGTTGTTCGACATCGATTTCAAAACCCCAGCCGGCATCACCCTTCCCGGCGATCAGCGGATCGATCTTGAAATATTTCTGCGACAGGACAGTCAGATTATGATCGGCCCGCGGCACAACCGAAGCGAAAATGATCTGCGTAATGTCGTCGCGGGTGTACCCTTCGATCTCCATCAGCTGGAGCAACCAGACTGCATATTCATCGCCCGTGCGGCGCGGATCTGTGGCAATCCGCCAACGCGTTTTAATCTGCTCTCCATCGAACAGGGCGAACACGACATTGGTGTTTCCGACATCGGCGGCGAGCAGCATGGGTCTTCCTTCAGCCTAAGAATACATCGCCGGCGTGGATGGCACGGATGGTGCCATCCGCCAAGCATAGCCGCAGTGCGCCATCAGGAGTTAAGCCATGGAATCTGCCGTCAAACGCCCCGCCGCCGGGCTCATGGATGGTCAACACGGTCCCGATGGGATGCGCCGCCGCCTCCCACCGGCGCATGATCGCGCCCAGCCCGTAGGTCCGCCACCGATCAAGCTCGGTTTGAAGGGAACCGGTCAGAATGCGCGCAAATTCGTCGCGGTCAACGCTCGCACCAACTGACTTTAGCGATACGGTGTCCCGGTCTGCCAGTTCGGGGGCAGAAACGAGATTGACCCCGATACCTGCAACGACCCGGTCATTTACCCGCTCAAGCAGGATGCCCGCCAGTTTCGCGCCCGAAAGCAGCAAATCGTTAGGCCATTTGAGCAGCAGTCCATCCGGCGCGGGCAACACGTTCCGCACGGTTTCGTACAAGGCAAGCGCAACCACAAACGACAAGCTGGACGGGGCAGGATCGCGCGGGCCCGGATTGATGATGCAAGACGCCATCAGGTTTCCGCAGCCGTCTGTCCATTTGCGCCCTTGCCTGCCGCGCCCTGCGGTCTGGCGGTCAGCAACCAGCCAGTGCCCTTCCGGTAATGGCTCGCCGTCCAGCACACGCTGTACAAGGTCTGCGTTGGTTGAGCCCGTTTCGGCGACAAATTCGATCATGCCGCACCGCGATCGCACATACGCCCTATCCGGCGAGGAATAATGCGGCCGCAGCGGTGTCTGCCTGATTGCCCAGCCATATTGTCAGCAGATAGCCGAGCGGTGAGATGATCAGGCTGCACAGTCCCAGGATTGCCCAATGCGATTTTTCGGATTGTCCGGTCACTACATCGGCAGGCTCGTCAAAATACATGATCTTGACGATCTTGATGTAATAGAACGCGCCGATAACGCTGGCTGCAATGCCGATTGCGGCAAGGATTATCAGGTCCGCTTCGACCGCCGCCTGGAACACTACGAATTTGCCCCAAAAGCCGAACAGCGGCGGTATGCCGGCCAGGCTGAACATCAGCGCCGCAAGGCAAAGCGCGATCAGCGGGCGGGTGCGCGACAAGCCGGCCAGATCGGCAATACCTTCGACCTGATTACCCTCCCCGTCACGCAGCATCAGCACCGCGGCGAACGACCCGACAGTCATGACGGCATAGATGAACAGATACACCAGCATCGCGCTGAGACCGCCTACCGTGCCGGCAGCAAGACCGATCAGGATAAAGCCGACATTGTTGATGGAGGAATAAGCCAGCAGCCGCTTCAGATTGCTCTGTCCGATCGCTCCGAGTGCCCCGACGACAATCGAGGCAAGCGCGGCAAATATCACGATTTGGCGCCAGGCATCTGTTTGAAAGCCGAAAGCATCCAGCGCAACGCGTGCCGTAAGCGCGATCGCGGCCACTTTGGGAGCCGATGCGAAAAACGCCGTCACGGGTGTAGGCGCACCTTCGTAAACATCAGGCGTCCACATGTGGAACGGAACGGCGCTGATCTTGAATGCCAGACCCGCCAGTACGAAAATCAGCCCGAACAGCGCACCGGTCGATATATCGCCTGACAATGCTGCGCGGATGCCCTGAAAATCCGTGGTTCCGGTAAAACCGTAAGTCAGGCTCATGCCGAAGAGCAATATGCCGCTGGCCAAAGCACCCAGAACGAAATACTTCAGGCCTGCTTCGGCTGAACGGTCGTCTGCCCGCAGGAATGCGGCGAGCACATATGCGGCCAGACTGTTGAGTTCCAAACCGATATAGAGCGTCATCAAATCGGTCGCCGACACCATGATGCTCATGCCAAGCGCGGCAAACAGCACCAGAACGGGATATTCGGCCTGCATCGCCTTAAAACGTTCGAAAAAGCTCGGCGCTAATACCAGCCCGGCAATAGCCGAAGCGTAAATCAACAATTTGGCGTAGGCTGCAAAAGCATCTGCGCGGAACTGTCCGCCAAATGCCGCTGCATCCAGACCCATTACGCCCCCCGTCAGTGCGGGGATAACCAATGCACCTGCGCCAACGAGTGCCGCGGCGGCAATAATGCTGATGGCCCTGCTGTACCCGTTCCCCAGCCATGCCGCGGCAAGCAGCAGGGCAAGGCCCGAAATGCTCAGCAAAAGCTCAGGTGCGATCAGTCCTAGGGACGACTGGAGTTCCATTAGTGAGCGCCCTCGCCGGCTTTATCTGCATGTTCTGCGTCGATGTAATTGGCAGCCTTGCCCTTTGGCTCGCCCACCACCAGTTTCGCATCGCCCTGGGGGGCAGCGCCTGCCAAGCGTGCTTCCAGCGTGGCGATATCCTGCCGCATCGGGGCCAGAAAACTCTCGGGATAGACACCCATCCACAGCACCGCTGCCGCGATGGGTGACAGCATGATCCACTCGCGCGCATGCAAATCGGGCATCGCAGCCGCATCGGCATTTTTTTGCCCGCCAAACGCAACCCGGCGATAAAGATAAAGCATATAACCCGCGCCCAGAATGATACCTGTCGTCAGGACAAATGTTGCCAGACTGGACACTTCATAAATACCCGCGAGGCTTAGAAACTCGGCCACAAATCCGCTTGTGCCCGGCAGACCTATGCTTGCCATTGTAAACAGCAGGAAGAAGATCGCATATTTGGGCATATTGATGGCAAGACCGCCATACCGGTCGATTTCGCGGGTATGCAACCGGTCGTAAATTACCCCGACACACAAGAACAATGCACCCGATACCAGGCCATGGCTCAACATCATGATCATGGCCCCTTCGAGGCCCTGGATGTTGAACGCGAACAGCCCTGCGGTGACAATCGCCATGTGTGCAACCGAACTGTAAGCGATCAGTTTTTTCATATCGTGCTGGACCAGCGCGATCAGACTGGTGACAACCACTGCGACCATCGACAGACCGAAAATCAGCCACACGAATTGTGCGGATGCTTCGGGGAACATCGGCAGGCTGAACCGGATAAATCCGTAGCCGCCCATTTTCAGCAGAACGCCGGCCAGAATGACCGAACCCGCGGTAGGCGCCTGAACGTGCGCGTCAGGCAGCCAGGTATGCACCGGCCACATCGGCATCTTGACCGCAAAGCTGGCGAAAAATGCCAACCACAGCCAGGTTTGCGCGCCCGCCGGGAAATCGAATTGCATCAGCGTGGGAATATCGGTGGTTCCCGCATGGTTCACCATCCACAGCATCGCCACCAGCATGAGCACTGATCCAAGCAGCGTGTAGAGGAAGAACTTGTAGCTGGCATATATCCGGTTATCGCCGCCCCAGACGCCGATAATCAAATACATCGGAATCAGGCCAGCCTCGAAGAAGATGTAGAACAGGAACATATCCTGTGCCGCAAACACCCCGATCATCAGCAGTTCCATAATCAGGAACGCGGCCATATATTCGCCAACGCGTTTCTGGATGCCATCCCAACTGGCGAGAATGCAAATCGGCATCAGGAATACCGACAGCACGATCAGCATCAGCGCGATCCCGTCAATGCCCAGCGCATAGCTGAATCCGGCGAACAGTTCCGCACGTTCCGTAAACTGCCATTGCGCGCCGCCGATGTCATAATTGAGCCACAGCAAAATGCCCAGCCCCAGATCGATCAGCGTCGCCACCAGCGCGATCATGCGCGCTGCCCTGGCCTCCGAAAAAAGACAAGCCGCAGCCGCCACGAGCAGGACGAGCAGCATGATGCTCAGGATCGGTATGCCGGCCATCAGAAAAGCACCCAGCTAACAGCTGCGACAAGCCCGAGCAGCATCACCAGCGCATAGGAATTGAGGAAGCCGGACTGGAACCTTCCGGCGCCGATTGCCCCCTGTTCGACAACCCATGCCGCGCCATTTGGACCGAACCGGTCGATGATACCCTGATCGCCGATAATCCAGAACTTCCGGCCCAGCCAAAAGGCCGGCTTCACGAACACCAGATTATACAGCTCGTCAAAATACCACTTGTTGGCGACAAATTTGTAAATCGGCCCCAACTGTTCTGCAACCTGGTCGGGGAACGATGTGTTGCGGATATAACCGTACCAGGCGGTGAGCAGGCCAAGCAACATCACAATGAGGGCTGAATATTTCACCCAATATGGCACGGCGTGCATCGCGTGCATCAGCGCTTCGTTGTAAAACACCGAATTGTTCCAGAATGCTGCATTGTCGAGGAAGGTCGGCGCAAACACTTGCCCGGCCGCAATCGCGCCGAGTGACAAGATGCCAAGCGGAACCAGCATCGACACAGGGCTTTCATGCGGATGATATCCGCCGGTCGCGTCTTCGCCCGCTTCAGCCACGGTTTTATGGACGCTATGCCGGATATGCTCGCTTTCGATCCAGCGCGGCTTGCCCCAGAAGGTCAGGAACATCAGCCGCCAGCTGTAGAAACTGGTCAGCAGCGCTGCGAAAACGCCCATCCAGAATGCGAATGTGCCGAGTTCGGTCCCGCGGGCATATGCCACTTCGATGATGGCATCTTTGGACCAGAACCCTGCGAAGCCGGCGCCGAGATGATAGACCCCGACACCCGTAATCGCGAGTGTGCCGAACATCATGGCCCAGAACGTGAAGGGTATTTTCTTACGCAGCCCGCCGTAAAAACGCATATCCTGTTCATGATGCATGGCGTGGATGACAGAGCCTGCACCGAGGAACAGCAACGCCTTGAAAAACGCGTGCGTAAACAGGTGGAACATGGCGACATTATACGCGCCGACACCCGCAGCAAAGAACATATAGCCAAGCTGCGAGCAGGTCGAATAGGCAATAACCCGCTTGATATCCCACTGCGTGGTACCCACCGTCGCAGCGAATATGCAGGTCGCCGCGCCGATGAAGGTCACCACGCCCAATGCAATCGGGGCGGTTTCGAACATCGGCGAAAGGCGGCACACCATGAATACGCCGGCCGTGACCATTGTTGCGGCATGGATCAGTGCGGAAACGGGTGTCGGACCCTCCATCGCGTCCGGCAGCCACGTGTGCAGGCCGAGCTGCGCAGACTTGCCCATCGCACCGATAAACAGCAGGATGCACAAGATATCCATCGTGTACATACGGTATCCAAGGAACCCGATGGTTGCCCCGCTCATCGATGGAGCCGCTTCGAGAATTTCAGGGATCGAGGTTGTTCCGAAGACCAGAAACGTGCCGAAGATACCGAGCATGAAGCCCAGGTCGCCCACGCGGTTCACCACAAATGCCTTGATCGCAGCGGCATTGGCACTGGGCTTTTTGAACCAGAAACCGATCAGAAGGTAGGACGCCAGTCCAACCCCTTCCCACCCGAAGAACATCTGGACCAGATTGTCGGCTGTGACGAGCATCAGCATCGCAAATGTAAACAGGCTGAGATAAGCGAAGAACCGCGGCTGATCCGGGTCTTCTTCCATATAACCCCAGCTGTACAGATGGACGAGTGCGGAAACAGTCGTCACCACAACCAGCATTACCGCGGTCAAAGCATCGACACGCAGCGCCCAATCAAACGCAAGGTCGCCTGATCGGACCCATTGCAACACGGGCACAACTTCCGCCGTGTTCGCGCCGGTGATGAAGCCAAGAAAAATGGGCCAGCTAAGCGCGGCAGCAAGAAACAACGCGCCCGTCGTGATGGTTTTGACGATAGTGTTGCCAAGCGCGCGATTGCCCAGCCCGCCGATGATGGCGGCCAGCAGCGGCGCGAAGACGATGATCAGGATTGAAGTGGACAAAAGGTCAGCCCTTCATCTGGTTGACATCGTCAACGGCAATAGTGCCGCGACCGCGGAAATAGATCACGAGAATGGCGAGCCCGATGGCGGCTTCACCCGCAGCAACGGTCAGCACGAACATGGCAAAAACCTGACCGGTCAGATCTCCGAGGAAGGCACTGAAAGCGACCAGATTGATATTTACCGCAAGCAAAATAAGCTCGATTGCCATCAGAATGACAATCACGTTCTTGCGGTTCAGGAAAATGCCCAGAACGCCGATCACGAACAGGATCGAACTGACCACGACATAATGTTCCACGCCGATCACAATTTGATCCCCTGTCCGACTTCGGGGCTGGTATTGATAGTCGCATCTTCAGGACGGCGCTGGTTCTGTTTGCTGATGTTCTGGTGCGCCCGTTTGGGCACATTGCTGGTCCGTTCGCGGTGCGTCAGGACAATCGCGCCGATCATCGCGACCAGCAGGATGATGCCGGCGGTTTCGAACAGGAACAGATATTTGCCGTAAAGCAGCGCACCCAGGCTTTCGATATTGCTGCGGCCAACCAGTTCTGCCGAGGCGCCGTCGGGCTTTCCAAGATCGAGCGCGCCAGCCTGATAGGCCCCGATACCGAGCACCAGTTCGGCCAGCAGGATGGCAGCGATCAGTATTCCCAGCGGGAAGTTCCGGATAAACCCTGCCCGCAATTCGGAAAAATCGATGTCGAGCATCATGACGACAAACAGGAACAGCACCGCCACCGCGCCCACGTAAACGATTATGAGCAGCATCGCGATGAATTCGGCGCCAACCAGCACCATCAGACCCGCGGCATTGAAAAATGCCAGGATCAGCCAGAGCACGCTGTGCACAGGATTGCGCGCCATGATCGTCATCACGGCGGATCCGATCACAAACGTGGCAAACAGGTAAAAGGCAAAGGTCAGTATCATTAGGCCCCGTCGTAAGTTGCCCGCGCCTAGCGGTAGGGAGCGTCGGCTTCAAGGTTTGCGGCGATTGCCCGCTCCCACTTGTCCCCGTTCGCTAGCAGCTTGGCTTTGTCGTACAGCAATTCTTCCCGCGTCTCGGTCGCATATTCGAAGTTGGGCCCTTCGA